>CAZLBF010000100.1:0-4631 GCA_964557495.1 uncultured Myxococcales bacterium
TGGGGGTCCGTCTCGCCGCGGATGGCGCACCCATCCGAGAGCAGGATCACGCGCGAGAGGGCACCGTTCTCGCACCCAGTCGCAACCTGGTCCGCTCCCGCGAGCCAGCCGCCGTGCAGGTTGGTCCAGCCGCCTTCCTGGATCGATGCGATCGCGCGGCGGAAGCCGGCGCGATCCTGCACGTCGCGACTCGGAACCGCGACGTTCACAGCGTCGTCGTAGGCGACCACGGCGGCGCGATCCTGCGACCCGAGCCGGTCCACGACCCACTCGGCACAGCGCTTCGCCTCGCGCAGCGGAGGTCCGGACATCGATCCGGAGCGGTCGATCACGAGCGCCAGATTGAGCGCTGGACGCGAGCCTCCGGCCTCGACAGGGCGCGCTGGGGCCTCGATGCGCACGAGCAGATCGACCTCGTTGGGGACCCCAATGCGGAGCGCCGCGCGCCGCGGGGACAGATGGAGGGTGGGGGTGAGTGAGTTCAATCGTCTTCTCCTCTACCGCGCCGCTCGGACTCGAGCGCACGCCGGGTTCTCTCGATCAAGGACTCGATCTCGCCTCGCGACATGCGGTCCAGCACCTCGCGATCGAACTCGAGCACGAATCCGGGCTCGACGGTCACCCGCACGACTTCGCGGCGACCTTCGGACGACTGCTCGACCTCCGAGTCGAACCAGCGTCCGGCCAGCTTCCGGCGACGCAGGGAGGTGCGGTACATCGCGGCGGTCCGGGAGTCGGGCACCTCGGGGCTCGGCGCTCCCTCGCCCGCCTGCAGCATGTAGCGGGCAACCAGGTCCTTGGCCCGGGACGATCTGCTCTCTCTCACGGTTTGCGTCTCGATTTGCCGTTCCTCCCTTACCGCCGCGCGCGCCCCCGTCGGAGGCTCCGGCTCGAAATAGTCCAACAACGCGTCCAGGCTCGCGCGGCTCGTCAGCTCCGCGATCTTCGCGAGGGGCCAGCCGTCCTCGAGCAGGACCCGAGCCACCAGGTACTCGACGAGGTGCCGGTATCCGAAGTGCACCTCACGCCCGATCCGCTCGGGCCTCGAGACTGCCCCGACACTCACGTAGTGCCGCAGCAACCGTACGTTCGGCTTCGATCCCGCCGCGGGCACCGCCCGCTCCCGAATCAGCCTCCGCAGCAGCTTGACCAGCCCATCCGCCGAGCCCGCCCAGTCCCGATACGCCTCGCGCCAGTCCGCCGAACGCGCAGTGCGGGACTTTCCGCTCTTTCCTGTCATTGACAACGATCATTGTAACACTCCCGGCGGCGCATGCAAGGGGCCGGAGGCGCGATCGTCGAGCGATACACAGGGCAATCGAGCTCTCGCCGCTTGAGCCCGGGACCTCGTCGTGGTGGAATTCATGGCGCCGGCGCTCCGCGCCCGCCGGCGCCAAGCAGGAAAGGAGCCTCATGAAGCCCGACACCTCGACCCGCAGCCTGGACCCCGAGCCGCCGATCCCACCCGCGAAGTTCGCGCACTTCGTGCTGCGGACGCGGCAGCTGCAGCAGGCGGTCGACTGGTACCAGACGGTGGTGGGCATGGAGGTGGTGTTTCGCAACGAGCTCCTCGCCTTCCTCACCTACGACAACGAGCACCACCGACTCGCGCTGGTCGGGCTCCCGCAGGCGCCCGAGCCGGAGCCGGGGAGCGTGGGCCTCGACCACGTGGCCTACAGCTTCGAGACCCTCGGTGAGCTGCTGCGCACATACAAGCGGCTGAAGGGCCGCGGAATCCTGCCGGTCTGGAGCATCAACCACGGGCCCACGACGTCACTCTACTACGCCGACCCGGACGGCAACCGCGTCGAGTTCCAGGTGGACAACTTCGCCTCGGAGGAGGAGCTCAAGGGCTGGATGCGCTCGGCCGCCTTCGCGACCAACCCGATCGGCGTCGAGTTCGACCCGGACAAGCTCGCGGCCCGCTACGAGCAAGGCGATCCGATCGAGGAGCTCGTGCAGCAGGGCTCGGCCTGAGCGTGGCGTCGCGCCAGGAGCTCGTGGAGCGGGCGCGGCAGCTCGCACCGGCGATCCGCGAGCGTGCCCGGAGAGCCGAAGAGCTGCGCCAAGTACCGGAAGAGACGTTCCAGGCATTCAAGGACGCCGGCCTGCTGCGCGCGTTCGTGCCGCGCGAGTTCGGCGGCTTCGCCCTCGAGCTCGGCACGGTCATCGAGACCGCAGGGGAGATCGGAGAGGCTTGCGGCTCGTCGGCCTGGTGCCTCGCCATCTGCACGCTCCACAACCGCATGCTGGCCGCCTTTCCGCAGGCCGCCCAGCAGGAGGTGTTCGCACGCACGCCCGATGCCGTGGTCTGTGGAGTCTTCATGCCCGCGGGCACGGCCACTCCGGTGGACGGCGGCTATCGGCTGAGCGGCCGCTGGGACTTCGCCAGCGGCTGCGACCACGCGGGCCACGCCATCCTGGCCGCGCTGATCCAGCCGGAGGGCGCCGAGCACCCCGTCGGCATGGCCAGCCTGCTGGTGCGCCGCGAGGACTTCGCCATCGAGGACAACTGGTTCGTGGCCGGGCTCGCGGGGACCGGCAGCAAGCGGGTCGTCGTCGCCGACCTCTTCGTACCCGAAGCCTGGGCGCTGCCACTGGCCAAGGGCACGGCGAGCGAGCAGTCGGGCGGCACGCGCGGGGGGAGCGCCGGGGGCCTCCGCGAGCTGCCCACCAACTCGGTCGCCACCCTGGGCCTGACGGGTGTCACGCTCGGCGTGGCGCGCGGAGCGCTCGCGAGCTTCCGCGAGCGGCTGTCCACGAAGCTTCGCGCGGGCAGCTTCCGCGGTGCGCACGAGCAGGTGGGTGCTCAGCTGCGCCTGGGCGAGGCGGCGGCCGAGGTGGACTCCGCAGAGCTGCTCGTGCTGCGCGACTGCGACGAGATGGAGCGCACCGCGGCGGCGGGCCTCGCCGCCTCGCCCGAGCAGCGCGGGCGCTACCGACGCGACGCGGCCTTCGCGTTCCAGACCTGCGCGCGCGCCGTGGCCCGGCTGCTGCCCGCGAGCGGCGCCCACGCGATCTTCTCCGACAGCGCGCTGCAGCGTGCGCTGCGCGACACGCAGGTGATGGCAACGCACATCGTCGCCGACTGGGACACTGGCCGCGAGAGCTACGCCCGCGCCCTCCTCGACCTGCCGGTCAACGATCCCGTCTTCTGAGTTCCGGAGAGCAGGCGACCTCCCCCAGAGGAGGCTGCTGCACCTGATTTGACATATCTATATTCCTAGTGATATCGTCCTTTCTATGGCGACTCGACGGCGACCCAGCGAGAGTCAGGCTGCCCGGGAACTCGCCGCGCTCGGAAATCCGACGCGGCTGCGCGTCTTCAAGCTGCTGGTCAAGGCGGGGCCCGACGGCCTGAACGTCGGCGACCTCCAGCGGCTGACCGGAGTCCCGGGCTCGACGCTCGCGCACCACCTGGCGACCCTGGCCCACGCCCAGCTGGTCGTGCAGGAGCGGCGCGGTCGCGAGGTCATCTCGACGGCGAGCTTCCACGCCATGCACGCCCTGGTCGCCTACCTGACCGACCAGTGCTGCGAAGGGGTTCACCTGGAGTCCGAGGAGGATGCGGCCTGATGACGAGCGAACGCCTCGCGTTGACCCAGTGGCCCGGCCGGGCGCTCGCCCTCGACCGGGTGTTCCTCTCGATCGTCGCGATCTTCGTCGCCCTGCTCGTGCTGGTACCGGACCAGGCGGCGCGCTCGTTCGGATTCACCGTCGACGCGCTGATCCACGTCGCGCCATTCCTCTTGCTCTCGGTCGCGATCGCGGCCTACTCGAAGGCGAGCGGGGCCGACAATCTGATCGCCAGCGCATTCCAGGGACGCACGGCGCGGATGGTCCTGCTCTCCGCCGCGATGGGGGCGCTGTCGCCGTTCTGCTCGTGCGGGGTGATCCCGCTGATCGCCGCGCTGCTCTTCATGGGCGTGCCGCTGGCGCCGGTCATGGCCTTCTGGCTGGCCTCGCCGCTGATGGATCCGTCGATGTTCGTGCTGACCGCGGCCACGCTCGGCACCGGATTCGCGGTGGCGAAGACCGTCGCCGCCTTCGGCATCGGACTGGCCGGCGGCTTCGCCGTGTACGCGCTGCAGCAGCGCGGCCTGTTCAGCCAGCCCGTGCGCGAGGGCGTGGGCGACGGCGGCTGTGGCGGCTCGAAGATCCGCGACCCGAAGGCGGTGGTGTGGCGCTTCTGGCAGGAGGGCGAGCGGCGCGAGAGCTTCGCCTCTAGCGCCTGGGCCAACCTCGGCTTTCTCGGCAAGTGGCTGGCTATCGCCTTCGTGATCGAGAGCCTGATGCTCGCCTACGTGCCCGCGGAGCTCGTCGCGAGCGCGGTGGGCGGAACGGGCTGGCTCCCGCTGTTGACGTCGGTGGCAGTCGGCGTGCCCGCCTACCTGAACGGCTACGCCGCGCTGCCGCTGGTGGCCGGACTGATCGAGCAGGGGATGGCGCCCGGCGCGGGCATGGCGTTCCTGCTGGCGGGCGGGGGCCCGAGCATCCCCCCCGCGATCGCCGCCGTGCCGAGCGGAGCCGTGCTTCGCGTCCGAGCGGGGAGCTATTCCAGCTTCCAGGTGACGAACAAGGCGTTGACCATCATCGGCGATGACGTGAACACGGTCCTCGTCGACAAGACC
>CAZLBF010000101.1:0-6204 GCA_964557495.1 uncultured Myxococcales bacterium
TCGATCACCCGGCCCGGCTCGTGGGTGAGCTCCATCTGCGCTGGCTGTCCTTCCTCGACCCAGGGAGCGTCGTATTCGTAGACTTCGGCGGTCACCCAGACGCGCGACAGGTCTCCCACGCGATAGAGGTCGGTGCCCTCCTGTACGTGGGCTCCTTCGACGATGCTCTTCTCGAGGATGAAGCCCGCGCGGGGGGCGCGTATCGGCATGGCCCGGCGCACCTTGCCCGAGCGCGCGATCCGGTCGATGTCCGCCGCCGAGACGCCCCAGAGCTCGAGCCGGCGCCGCGTCGAACGCGCGAACTCGCCCTCGCGCCCCTGCCTGCGCAGTGTGAGCAGGTACTCCTCCTGGGCGGCGACGAGCTCCGGGGAGTAGATCTCGATCAGGGTCTGACCCTTCTCCACGGGATCGCCCGTCTTGTCGACGCGGATCCGCTCCACCCAGCCGGAGAAGCGCAGGTTGACGACCGAGATCTGATCCTCCCCCACCTCGACCTGGCCGATGCTCCGCACGTGGCGGAACACCGTCTGGCGACGCACCGGCTCGACGCGAGCGCCCATGTTCTGCACGACCGTGGGATCGATCGAGACGCTGCCGACACTGTGGACCGGTGTCAGATTCATGCCGCAGATCGGGCAGGTCCCGGGCTCGTGCTGGACCACGTCCGGGTGCATTCCGCAGGCGTAGAGCTCGGCGCTCTCGGAAGTGCCCTGGGTCTCTGCAGTCGGCGCAGGGCTCTCCTGCCCGCAGGCGACGACGAACAGGGAAGCGGCGACGAAGGCGAGAATGAGTCGCATCACGGTCGTCCTCCGCGGGGCGCGGCGCCGATGCTGGCTTCCGCCTCCGCTGCCTGGATGTGCGTCTCCACCGTCGCCCCCAGCAGCGTCCGCTCCAGCTCCAGCAGCGCGACCTCGGCGTCGAAGAGCGTCGCAAAATCGGCGCGGCCGACGCTGTAGTCGGACAGCGAAGCCTCCAGCGTGGCCACCGCCGTGGGTGCCAGCCGCTCGCGGTACTCGATGGCCTGCTCGAAGGCCCGCGTCCAGCGCGCGTGGATGGCGGTGAGCACGGACTCGATGCGGTCGCGCTCGGCCTCGAGCCGGGCTCGCCCACCGCGCGCCGCCTGAAGCTGAGCAGCTTGCTCGGCCCGGCTGCGCTTCGCACTGCCCCAGGGGATCGGGATCGAGAATCCCGCCGTGACCTGGTCGGTGCCGTCGTCGAGGTCGGTGTCGACCGTGCGCACTCGATACTTCATCCAGAGCGTGACGTCGGGGCGGCCGTCGATTCGCGCCAGCTCCGCCGATCGCTCCGCAGTCTGGATGAGCTCCTCGAGGCGCTTCAGCTCGGGCCGCTCCTCGCGAGCCCGTGCGAGCCACTCCGCGACGCTGCCTGCCACCGGCTGCGGCTCGAGCTCCAACGGTGTGACGAAGGCACTCTCCTCGTCCCGAGAGAGCGTTCGCGAGAGAGCCGCGCTGAGCACGCGATCGACGCGCGTGAAGTCTCCGAGAGCGTCGCGCAGGCGGTCCCGCAGCAGGCCGAGACGCAGCAGCTGATGCTGGCCGGCCACGCCCGATTCGTAGCGCGCGCGAGCCGCCTCCAGCAGCTCTTCGGTGCGTGAGATGTGGTTACGCGTTACCTGCTCGAGCATCCGCGAGCGCGCGAGCTTCCAGTAGAGCCCGAAGACTTCGCGGCGCAGCCTGGACTGCGCCTCGGCCAGGCCGTGCTCGCTCGCCAGCGTGCGCGACTCCGCGACCTCCTCGCGCAGCCGACTCCAGCCCCACGACGGAATGGTCTGCTGGGCCTGGAACTGGAGCGCGCTCATGGGGTGCTTGCTCAGCGAGGGGATCTCGTCGATCGGCACGTTCGCGTACTCGATCCCGACCACCGGATCCGACCAGGTGCCCGAGGCACCGGCGAGAGCATCGAGCTCGGAGGTTCGCGCTCTCAGCATCTCTAGGCCCGGGTTCGCTCGGAGGGCCTCCTCGGCCAGCTGTTCCGGATCGTCAATCGCCCGGGCAGAGGTTGCGAGTGCCAGGCAGAGCACCTGAGCAGCAAGTGCTCCCCACCACGTCGGAGTCGCTCTCGTCTTCATCGTCGGCTCCCAGCCACGTCTCATGTCCTGTCTCGATGCGAGAAATGGAGATCGTCGAGAGCCGCCTACACGGATCTCTCGGGATCGGATCTGCGCGCAACGCCCGCACCGCCCTGGGTGCGGGAAGCTGCACGGCAGATGCGCGAGCTCAGGTCAGTAGAGGCGGGTTCTCGCGAGACATGGGACGCTGGGAGGCGTCCGGGGGACGGTCCACCGGGATACCCCGGTGTCCCATCGGCGCCGTGAGGTGCAGCGCGCCAGAAAGGGGCAACGACGTGCAGTCGGGAACGGGATCGGACAGGTCCGAAACCACGAAGGCGTTGCAGGCGGGGCAGCAATCGGCATCGCCGGGCGACTCCGGCTGCGCGGGAGCGGAATCGGAGGCCTGGCCGTGACAGGGGGGCGCCGCGGTGGGCACGACCGCACCCTCTTCGCAGATTGCGCGAGCGAAGAGCGGGACGAACAGCAGCACCGCAACCAGGACTCGGGTCTTCACCACGAGCCTCCTATCGACCGTCCGAGCATACCGCTTGATTTATACCCCTACCCGGTATAGGTTGTCAACATGCAGGCGGAAATCAAGCGGAAGGCCAAGGCGCGGCTCAGGCGGATCGCGGGCCAGGTGGCCGGGATCGAGCGAATGATCGACGACGACCGCTACTGCGTCGACGTGCTGCTCCAGATCGCGGCGGTCCGGGCGGCCATGGACAAGGTGGGCAAGGTGGTCCTCGAGTCGCACGTCGAGACCTGCGTGGCGACCGCGCTGGCCAGTGGAAAGCGGAAGGAGCGCGACCAGAAGATCAGCGAGTTGATGGAGATCTTCTCGCGCTACGCCCACATCCGCTCCTGAGCTGCGGAACGGAGAGCCCCCGTGAGCGCCGCTTCGCCGGACCTCGATCCCGTCTGCGGCATGACCGTGCGGCCGGACGGCCCACACCGCTGGAGCTTCGGCGGAGTCAGCTACGGATTCTGCTGCGAGCGGTGTCTCGACAAGTTCCGCGACGACCCGGAGCGGTATCTCGAAGGCAAGGCGACGGTCGAGGCGGCTCCCCCGGGCGCGCTCTACACCTGTCCGATGGACCCGGAGGTCGTGCAGGAGGGTCCGGGTAGCTGTCCGATCTGCGGCATGGCGCTCGAGCCGATGAGCGTGACCGTGGAGGAGGAGGCGAGCCCGGAGCTTCGCGACATGTCGCGGCGCCTCTGGATCAGCCTCGCCCTGACGCTGCCGGTGTTCGGGATCGCGATGTCCGAGATGCTGCCGGGCGAGCCGCTGGAGAGCGCAGTCTCGGCGCGCTGGCTGGCCGCGATTCAGCTGCTGCTGTCGACGCCCGTCGTGCTGTGGGGCGGCTGGCCCTTCTTCGCGCGCGGCTTCGCCTCACTGGTCTCGCGTCACCTCAACATGTTCACGTTGATCGCGATTGGAGCCGGGGCCGCGTACCTCTACAGCGCGCTGGCAGCCCTGGCTCCCGGGATCTTCCCGGACTCGTTCCGGGGTCCAGCGGGCGAGGTCGCGGTCTACTTCGAGGCGGCGGCGGTGATCGTCACGCTCGTCCTGATGGGTCAGGTGCTCGAGCTTCGCGCTCGCAGCCAGACCGGCGCGGCCATCCGCGCGCTCCTGGGACTCGCGCCCAAGACCGCGCGCCGCCTGCGCGACGACGGCGGCGAGGAGGACGTGCCGCTCGATGCCGTGCAGCCCGGCGATCGTCTCCGCGTACGCCCCGGGGAGAAGCTGCCGGTCGACGGGTTGGTGCTCGAGGGCGCGAGCTCCGTCGACGAGTCGATGCTCACCGGCGAGCCGATTCCGGTGGAGAAGGCGAGCGGCGACCGCGTGACGGGCGCCACCCAGAACGGAACCGGCGCGCTCGTGATCCAGGCGGAGCGCGTGGGAGCCGACACGCTCCTGGCTCGGATCGTCCAGATGGTGGCCGAGGCGCAGCGCAGCCGCGCACCGATCCAGCGGCTGGCCGACCGGGTCGCCGGCTTTTTCGTTCCCGCGGTGATCGGGATCGCCGCCCTCGCGTTCGTCCTGTGGGCGTCGCTCGGTCCCGAGCCGCGCCTCGCGCACGCGCTCATCAACGCGGTTGCGGTGCTGATCATCGCGTGTCCCTGCGCGCTCGGTCTCGCCACGCCGATGTCGATCATGGTGGCGGCGGGCCGCGGCGCCACCGACGGCGTGCTCTTCAAGAGCGCGGAGGCGATCGAGGTGCTGCGCAGCGTCGACACGCTCGTGGTCGACAAGACCGGGACGCTGACGGAGGGAAGGCCCGAGCTGGTCTCGGTCGTCGCGGCCGAGGGCTTCGAAGAGGCGACGTTGCTGCGCCTGGCCGCGAGCCTGGAGCGGGCGAGCGAGCATCCCCTAGCGGCGGCCCTCGTCGCGGGTGCGCAGGCGCGCGGGCAGACGCCGGTCGCGGCGGAGTCCTTCGAGTCCCGCACCGGGATGGGGGTTGCGGGGCGCGTCGAGGGGCGCAGCGTGGCGCTCGGCAACCCGAGGATGCTGGGTGCCATCGGTGTCGACGCCGGCGCGCTCGCGGAGGCCGCGGACGCGATGGGCGCAGAGGCACAGACGACGATGTTCGTCGCGGTGGACGGCAAGCTGGCGGGTCTGCTTGGCGTCGCCGACCCGATCAAGCCCTCGACGCCGGAGGTGATTCGGTCTCTGCGTGCCGAGCACCTCCGCATCGTGATGCTCACCGGAGACAGCCGGACGACCGCGGAGGCTGTCGCCGGTCGGCTCGGGCTCGACGAGGTGATCGCCGAGGTCCTGCCCGACCAGAAGCTCGAGGTGGTGAAGCGGCTGCAGGCGGAAGGCCGCAGCGTGGCGATGGCCGGTGACGGCATCAACGACGCACCCGCGCTGGCGCAGGCCGAGGTGGGCATCGCCATGGGCACCGGAGCCGACGTCGCGATGGAGAGTGCGGGGGTCACGCTCGTAAAGGGAGACCTGCGCGGCATCGCGCGCGCCGCTCGCCTGAGTCACGCCGCGATGCGGAACATCAAGCAGAATCTGTTCTTCGCCTGCGTCTACAACGCGCTCGGCGTACCGCTGGCCGCGGGCGCGCTCTACCCCGCGTTCGGGCTCCTGCTCAGCCCGATGATCGCCGCCGCGGCGATGAGCTTCAGCTCGGTATCGGTCATCAGCAACGCGCTGCGGCTCCGGCGGCTCGCGCTCTGACGCGGCTTCCCGCGCTTCAGAGGCGTCCGGCGCCGCGGGGTGCAGCGTCTCGCAGCGCGTCGACGAGCAGATCGATGGTCAACAGCTCCGGCAGCAGCGCGGGCCGAGTCGGCGCGTCCGGGCTGTAGACCAGGTACATCGGCACGCCGGCTCGGCCGAAGCGGGCGAGCTCGGTCCGGATCGTCTCGTCGCGGCGCGTCCAGTCCGCCTTGAAGATCGAGAACTCGCGCTGCTCGAGCTCCGCACGAACGCGCGCATCGGCGAGCACCATGCGCTCGTTCACCTTGCAGGTGAGACACCAGTCGGCCGTGAAGTAGACGAAGACGGGGCGGCCCTCGCCGAGCTCCGTCCGGACCTGCGCGGGCTCGAACGCGCGCCACTCCAGCGACTCCGCGGCCGCGGCATCGGGTGTGCGCGTCTCGCGCGCCTCGAGCGGGAGCGCGAGAAGCCAGGCGACCGCGAGGCTCCCGACCCCGAGCGCGGCGCCCAGGGCGGCGCGCGAGCGCTGCGCCGCCTGCAGCACACCAAAGATCCAGGCCGCGAACGCGACCGCCACCAGGAAGGTGAGCAGCCCCGTCATGCCGTCGATGCCTACCGAGCGGCCGATCACCCAGAGCAGCCACACGATGGTGCCGAGCAGCAGGAACGCCAGGCCCTGTCGCAGCTGGATCATCCACGGCCCGGAGCGCGGAATCAGCTTCGCCCAGCCGGGAACCCAGGTCACGAGCAGATAGGGCGAGGCGAGCCCGAGCCCGACCGCCAGGAACACCGCGACGATCACGGTCGTCGAGCTCGCGAAGGCGAAGCCGACGGCCGTGCCGAGGAACGGCGCGGAGCAGGGCGTCGCCACCGCCACCGCGAGCAGACCCTCGAAGAAGGAGCGCCGGGCGCCGCCGCCGGTCTGACCGACCTGGCTCAGGCGCGTGGCGTCGATGTAGATGTC
>CAZLBF010000102.1:0-11342 GCA_964557495.1 uncultured Myxococcales bacterium
TACTTGGTGCGCGTTCCGGAGGGCGTGTCGCTCGCGGCGGCGGCGGTCGCGACCGACTGCGTGACCAGCCCGTACCACGCGCTGACCTGTCGAGGCGGCCTCGCGAAGGGCGAGCGCGTCGTCGTGATCGGCGTCGGGGGGCTCGGTGGACAGGCGGTCAAGCTGGCGCGCCACCTGGGCGCCGCGCAGGTGGTGGCCCTGGACGTCTCGAGCGCGGCCCTCGAGCGCGCCGCGCGCAACGGGGCCACGGAGACGGTCCTCGTCACGCCGGGCGAGGACGCGTCCGTGCGGCTCCGCGAGGTCACGACCGGGGGCGCCGACCTGGTTCTCGAGTGCGTCGGGACGCCCGACGCGGTCGCGTCCGGCATCAACGCGCTTCACCCGGGCGGGCGACTGGTCGTCGTCGGCGTCGGCATACTGCCCCCGCGGATCGACCTGCCGCAGGCGCTCTTCGGATTCACCGAGCTCAGCCTGCTCGGGAGCTTCGGCTCGCACATCGAGGACCTCGAGGAGATCCTGCGCCTACAGGCCAAGGGCGACATCGACATCGACGCCGCCATCACGCATCACGTACCGCTCGAAGAGGTGGTCTCGGGTCTCGAGATGCTCCGCACAAAGCGGGGGAATCCCGACCGCATCGTCGTGGACATCGGCGACTGACGCTCCGCCTACTTCTTCGGCTCCGTTGAGCGCTGCAGGCTTCGG
Source organism: uncultured Myxococcales bacterium (assembly GCA_964557495.1). GTDB lineage: Bacteria > Myxococcota_A > UBA9160 > SZUA-336 > SZUA-336 > CAZLBF01. Next base: position 706 of record CAZLBF010000102.1, read on the forward strand.
CTCTCCGGTGCGAGGCGCCCGAGCAGGCGCATGAGCAGCGGCGGCTCCACGATGGCTCCGGCGTCGTCCTGGCGAAGCTGGTGGGCCGAGGTCGCGCGCACCATGGGATCGCGGAGCAGGCGCGGGCCGAGGTCGATCGGCTTGGGTCCGATGACGGCGAGCCGGCTGTAGTCGGTGTCGCGCTCCAGGATCAGGTCGCGCATGGCCATCGCGACGAGGTTGGTGATCGCCACGCCGTGCCCGGCAAAGCCGAATGCATAGGCGACGCGCTCCCCGCGGAACCAGCCCGCACAGGGCATGAAGCTGCCGGTGATGCCGATCGGTCCGCCCCAGCGGTGCTCGAACTTCACGTCGTCGAGCTGGGGGAACGTCCAGGCGAAGGTCTCCTCGAGGCGCTCGAAGACGCGCTCGTCGCGGTCGTACTTGGGATCGGGACCGTTGGGACGATACGGCGCGTCGCGACCGGCCCACATCATGCGCCCGTCGATGGTCGGCCGCACGTAGTGCAGGAAGCTGCGCCGGTCCTCGAGCCCTTCGCGTCCCGCCCACCCCACGCGCGACCACTGCTCGTCGCTCAGCGGCTCGCTGAGCAGGATGTAGGAGTAGAAGGGCATGACGTAGCGTTTGAGCTGAGGCATGCGCGTGCCGTAGGCGTTCGCGGCGAGGAGGGCGCGCTGCGCCTCGATCGCGCCCTTGGGCGTGAAGACTCGGACGCCCTTCGGCGTCTCCTCCAGGCGATCCATGGGCGTCTGCTCGAAGACGCGGCCCCCCGCCCGGATCACCGCCTCCTTCAAGCCGCGCACCAGGCGAGCGGGGTTGACCAGCGTGCAGGCCTCCTCTCGCACGGCGCAGCGGAACGTCTCCGAGTGAACGGACTCGCGGATCTCGGACTGCTCCATGAACTTGAAGCCGCCGAGCCCGAGCCGCTCCGCCATCTCGAACTCCTCGCGAACGGTCGCGTCCTGGAGCGGGGTGTTGGAGACGGTCAGCAGGCCGTTCGGCTGGAGATCGGCGTCGATCCCCTCGGCCTCGCAGATGCGACCGATGCCGTGGATCGACTCCACGGCACCTTCGTGCAGGGCCTTCGCCTGCTCCGCCCCGACCGCCTCGGTCAGGGCGGCGAGACCGCGGTGGATGAGCGTCATGGCGAAGCCGCCGTTGCGGCCCGACGCACCGTAGCCGACCGCACTCCCCTCGATGACCACGACCGTCATGCCGGGGTCCGCCTTCAGCAGGTGGTAGGCGGTCCAGAGCCCGGCGAAGCCGCCGCCGACGATGACGAGGTCGGCCTGCATATCGCCCTCGAGCGGCGCGTCGGGCTCGTAGGGATCCAGTCCGAGCCAGTAGCTTCGAGTCGCCAGATCCTGCGTCATGTTCGTGCCGAGCCTCCGGTCCCGGCCAAGTTGACTCCGGAGCCCCCTACTTCTTGCGCTCGTAGGTTCCGATGAGCTCGGCCTCGGCCAGGGTGTGGCCCTCGATCGCGGCCAGGAGCTCTTCCTTGCTCGCACCGGGGGCCAGGTTCACGGGCTGATCGAGCGCGTACAGCTTGAAGAAGTAGCGATGTACGCCGTGGCCGGGCGGCGGCATGGGTCCGCGGTATCCGGGCTCACCCCAGCCGGTGAGCCCCTCCTCGCCGCCCCCGTTGTCTCCTTCGCCGAGCGACGTCCGGTCGGCCGGGATCTTGTACAGCACCCAGTGGACCCACGGCTGGGGGACGGGCGCATCGGGGTCGTCGCAGATCAGCGCGAGCTCCCGCGTTCCTTCGGGAGCCCCCTCCCACGCCAGGTCGGGCGAGACGTCCTCCCCCTCCCCCGTGTACTTGCGCGGAATCCCCTCGCCGGCCGCGAAGGCCGAAGTCGTCAGCTTGATTGCCATGCAAGGCCCTCCGCAGGCCGAGCGCGCGAGCTCAGCCCACCTTCTCCACGTCGACCCGTACGCCGCGATCCGCCGGAATCGGCTGCCACGAGAGCGGCCGGTAGGTCAGGTGTCCGTAGCCCGCCGCGAACCCCAGGTGCTTGACGTGACCCGGCTCGAGGTCGGCCTGGCTGTACCAGTTCTCGTGCATGTACGGCTCGAAGCCATTGTAGACGATCACCTGATTGGGCCGGCACGCGGGCGTGATCTTGACCGCGATCAGGCAGTCCCCCACGTCGCTCACCAGCCGCACCTGCTCGCCGTTCTCGATCCCGAGGCTGGCGGCATCCTTGTCGTTGACGAAGACGAACGGCTCACCGCGGTGCGTGTTCTGGATGATGTTGTTCGTCATGTTCATCGAGTGGATGCTCCAGCGGTTGTGCCCGCTGGTCATCTGGAAGCGGCGCTTCGCACCACCCTGCGGTGGCGGCTCCTTGTGCGTCGGAAGCTCCTCTCCCGCCTCGAGGAACCACTCGTGGTCGATGTAGTACTGGGCCCGCCGCACCAGCGTGTCGTACGGGATCTTGTCCTCGGTGTGCCAGCGGAGCGGGTTGTGGGTCTGGTCCGGCTCGATGGTCGAGGCCTGCGAGAGGCCGTGACCGACCATTCCCCAGCCCGTGTAGCGGACCGCCCCCTTCTCGCGCAGCGTCTCGAGCGTCGTGCCCTTGGGCAGGACGCCGTAGACTGCGTTGTCGCGGACCGCCTCGTCGATGCGCTTCTCCTGGTCGCGCAACGCACCCTTGTGGGTGATCATGTCCACAAGCCCCTGCAGGCTGCGCTTCTTTCCCGTCAGGTCCGTGAACTCGCTCATCCCGCGCGCCGCCGCGCGCCGCTCGATGGCGTCGAGCTGGCGGATCCCGATCTCGTACTCGTGGAGCGCGTCCCCCACCGGCTCGGTCGCCTTGTCACACAGGACGTAGTTCAGGTGGTGCACCGACGGCATGCTGAAGCCGAGCTTCTCGTAGTGCTGTGCCGCCGGCAGGATGTAGTCCGAATAGAGACCGGTCGTGGTAATGCGGTAGTCGCACGAGACGATCATCTTGAGCTTCGGCCACAGGTGCTTGAGCAGCAGCTTCTGACCGCCGCGCTGGCGCCGCAGCATGTTGCCGCCCGCCTCGAAGATGACCCGCGGCTCGACGTCGCGATAGATCTGGGCGTAGCGCGGATCCCACCAGCCCTTGTCGGTCGCCTCGCGGATGTACTCCTCGAAGCTACGCTGCATCGAGGGGTCGTGGTTCTCCGGGTTGTCCCAGCGCTCCTTGTAGCCGAACTGGTAGTACCAGGCGAACACCGGCGGCATCGGGAAGCCCTGACCCGAGATCTCGGCGGCCATCGTGGCGACCCGGTTCACGGTCATCTCTTCGGTCATGGTCGGATCCGACTGGGCGACCAGGCGGCGCATCGCGATCATTCGTCCGATCAGCTCCAGGGCCGCCTCTTGGCCCGGGCGATCCTTCTCGCCCAGGAAGGCCTCTCCGTCGTAGCCGGTGATCGCCCAGGAGCGGGTGCCGGTGCCCTTCTTGCCCCAGTTCCCCGTCAGCCCCAGCAGCAGCGCCATCGAGCGCTCCATCAGGTCCCCGTGGTAGTACTTGCCCGAGTTCCACCCGATGAAGATCTTCGTCTTGCGCGTCGCCACCTTGCGCGCCAGCGCGCGGATGTTGTCCGGGTGGATCTCGCAGATCTCCCCCGCCCGCTCCGGCGTGAAGTCCTCCAGGTGCCGCCGCAGCCGCGCGAACACCGGCTCCACCTCCACCGTGCTCCCGTCCTTCAGCGTGGCCTTGAACTTCCCCTCGAGCGCCGGGTCCAGCCCCGCCAGGGCCAGCGTCCCGCGCGGCGCGGGAACCAGCAGCCCCGTCAGCTGGTCCCACCAGTAGAACTGGTCCTCGCGCTCCCCCTCGGTCACCTCGTTTCCGCGCAGGAAGCGCCCGTTGTCGGTGCGCACCAGCAGCGGCAGGTCGGTCTGCTCCTGCACGAACCGCTTGTGGTACAGCCCCGAGTCGATGATCACCTTGCACATCGCGAGCGCCAGCGCCGCGTCGGTGCCGATGCGGATCGGCTGGTGGTAGTCGGCGTGGGTCGCCGACGGGCTGTAGTCCGGAGCGATCGTCACCACCTCGCCACCGTTGTAGCGGGACTCGGCGAGGTAGTGGTACCAGTGGATGTTGGTGTAGACCGGGTTCGCGTGCCAGATCAGCGTCAGCTCGGCCAGGAACCAGTCGTCCATCGAAGAGACCGGGTTATAGAGCCCCCACGTCAGGTGCCACCCCGGGCTGAAGTCCTGGAACTCCGCGTTGCCGTCGGTGACCGGGAGCCCGAGGAAGTCGGCGAACATTCTCGCCGGCGCCGCCCCCGGCTCCGGCGTGAAGAGTGTGATGATCGAGGCGGGACCCTGGTCCTCGATCGCGTCGAGCATCGCGTCGGCGATGTCGTCGAGCGCCTCGTCCCAGGAGACCGGCTCGAACTGGCCCTTGCCCCGCTCGCCCACGCGCTTGAGCGGCTGGGTCACGCGGTCCTCCGAGTAGTGGCAGTGACTCCAGCAGGCCCCCTTCTGGCAGCCCATCGGGTTCATGTCGGGAATGCCGGCCTCGACGGGCTTCAGCGTGCCCGACTGCTCCTCGCGCACGACCTTGCCGTCCTTCGAGAAGACGCGCCACGGACAGCCGCCCGGGTAGCAGTCCACCGAGTGGCTGCCCCACGTCACCTTGTCCCAGGTCCACCTCGACCGATACGCATCCGCCCAGGAACCGCGAGTCTTCGCCACGCTAGACCTCCTTCCGTCGGCCCGAAGCCTCTCCCCGTCCCTGAAATCCTACGGGCGGGGGCCGGCCGAGGGGTATGACGCCGATCATGCCGACTCCGGCGGCCCAGCCCGTTGCCGCCCGCGGGCCGCCGTGATAGGAGGGTCCAATGGCCGCGACGCAGCCCCCGACGCCCGATCCAGGAGACTCGCGAGCCACCTCCGAGGGATATCGCCGCTACGTCCTCGGGCTGCTCCTGGTCGTCTACATCTTCAACTTCATCGACCGCCAGATCCTCTCGATCCTGCTCGAGCCGATCAAGCGCGAGATCGAGCTCACCGACACCCAGCTGGGATTCCTGGGCGGCATCGCCTTCGCCCTGTTCTACACCTTCGCCGGCATTCCGATCGCCCACTGGGCCGACCGCGGCTCGCGCCGGACCATCATCGCGCTCGGCCTGTTCGTCTGGAGCGTGATGACCGCGCTGACCGGCCGCGCCCACGCCTTCTCGACGCTGATCCTGGCGCGCATCGGCGTCGGCGTCGGAGAGGCGGCAGGCTCCCCCCCGTCGCACTCGCTCATCTCCGACTACTTCCCGCCCTCGCGCCGCGGTACGGCGCTCTCGATCTACGCACTCGGGATCCCGATCGGCGCCGCGATCGGCAACTTCGGGGGCGGCTGGCTGCACGAGTTCGTGGGCTGGCGAGCGGCGTTCATGATCGTCGGCCTGCCGGGGATCGCGCTGGCGCTGATCGTGCGCTTTACGCTTCGGGAGCCGCCGCGCGGCTACTCCGAGGGGCTGCAGGCCCAGACCGAGACGGAGTCGATGCGGAACGTGATCAGCTTCATGCTCCGACTCCCCGCCTTCCGGCACATGTCGCTGGGCTGTGCGCTCCACTCGTTCGTCGGCTACGGAGCCGGGTTGTTCCTGCCCGCGTTCTTCATTCGCAGTCACGGCTTCGGCGTCGGCGAGATCGGCACCTGGCTCGCCCTGCTCGGCCTCACCGGAGGGGTGCTCGGAACCTACGGCGGCGGCTGGCTGGCCGATCGGCTCGGGATCCGGGACGTGCGCTGGTACATGTGGGTCCCCGCGATCGCGACGCTCCTCGGGGTTCCGTTCGGAATCCTGTTCTACCTGTGGCCGCACCCCTACTCGGCGCTGGCTCTGGCAGTTCCGGGGGCGATTCTCGGTCCCATGTACCTCGGGCCGAGCTTCGCGATGACACAGGGGCTGGTGAAGGTCCGCATGCGCGCACTCGCCTCGGCGGTGCTGCTGTTCATCCTCAACTTGATCGGGCTCGGCCTCGGGCCGTTCTTCGTGGGGTTCCTGAGCGACCGGCTGGCTCCCATCCACGCGGGAGACTCGCTGCGTTACGCGCTGCTCTACGTCGTGGCCGTCGGGAACGCATGGTCGGCCGTGCACTACCTGCTGGCCGCCCGGACCCTGCGCGCGGATCTGCGCGCCAAGGACGCCTAGGGCGGGCGGCCCGCCGAGGTTCCCGGATCAGCGCCGCCGCGCAGAGCTTCGAGGTGCCTCGACGTCGCGCGCGCAGCAGCGCTTGTACTTCCGGCCGCTACCGCACGGACAGGGATCGTTGCGGCCCGCTCGAAAGCTCGACGGCGCCTCCGCAGCCTCGCGGTGCGCGCGGGGGTCCATGATCAGAGCGGCGGGAAGCTCGCGCCGAACCAGATCCGCCATGGCTCGAAGCTGTGGATCCGCGTGCCGCAGGAACTGCAGGTAGGCCGCACACAGGTAGTTCAGCCCGGGCTCGCCGTCCGGCGTCGTGGCAAAGCGCCGCTTGGGGCACTCCCCGTGACAGGCGAAGCGCACCTCGCACTCGAGGCAGACGCGCGGCAGCCCGTCGCGCTTGTCGCGGCCGAACCTCCGCTGCGCCGGCGCCGACACGCAGTCCGCCAGTGATCGATTCTCGATGTTCCCGCGCAGGTACTGCGGGTACACGTAGTGGTCGCAGGCGTAGACGTCCCCGTTGTGCTCGAGAACCAGGTTGCGGCCGCAGGTGGAGGCGAACAGGCAGAGCGAGGCGGGGAGGCCCAGACGGATGGCCACCTGGGTCTCGAAGAGCTGAACGTGGATGCGCCCGACGTCGCGCCGCACCCACTCGTCGAAGATCGCGCACAGAAAGCTCCCGTAGTCCTCGGGCCGCACGCTCCAGTCCGTCACCGCGGCGCCCTCCCCTCGGGCGCTCGGATCGGGCGGACCGGCCAGCGAGGCCTCGTCGCCGGCCCGCTCCACCAGGGGGATGAACTGGAGAAAGCGCGAGCCGAGTCGCTTCAGGAACCGGTAGGTCTCGAGAGGCTGCCGGCTGTTCTCCCGATGAACGACCGTCAGCGTGTTGTACTCGACTCCGTGTCGCTGCAGCCGCTCGAGAGCTTCCAGGACCCGAGCCAGAGTGGGCCTCCCGCCGCGGTCGACGCGATAGCGATCGTGAAGCTCTTCGGGCCCGTCGATGCTGACCCCGACGAGGAACTGCTCGCGCCGCAGGAACTCGCACCACGCGTCGTTGAGCAGAATGCCGTTGGTCTGAAGCGCGTTGCTGACCTGCCTCTCCGGCGGACAGTGCTGCTTCTGGAGCTCGACCACGCGCTGGAAGAAGTCCAGTCCCATCAGGGTCGGCTCGCCCCCCTGCCAGGCGAAGTTGACCTCGGGGTCGGGCGAGGCGGCGAGGTACTGCCGGATGTAGCGCTCCAGCACCGCGTCGGACATGCGGAAGCTCTGTCGCGCTCCGTACAGGCTCTGCTTCTCGATGTAGAAGCAGTACTCGCAGGCCAGGTTGCACTGCGCGCCGATCGGCTTGGCCAGCACGTGAAGCCCCAGGGGAGCTCCGCGCGCTCTGGAGTGGGATTCGGTCGTCATCGCCGGGCTCTCGTGCCTCCACGGTACCCGAATCGACCACACGCTGGAGGCCCCCGCTCCCGGCATCGAGCACGGGCGATTGACGCCGGCGACCCGGATGGGTTCTCCTCGCCGCATGCTGAAGCTCGGTGCGGAAATCCTCGGCGGGCGGCTCGCGGGGCGCGGGGCGGTGCGACAATGCGCGTAGGGCGAATCGCGGGCATCTGGCGCTACGCGGTGAAGTCGATGGGCGGCGAGCGCCTCGACTCCTGCGAGCTCGGCGAGGCGGGCCTTCCCGGCGATCGGGGCTGGGCCGTTCGAGACGAGATCGCGGGCGAGATCCGGAACGGCCGGAAGTTTCCCGGGCTACTGCTCTGCAGTGCCCGCTACGCGAAGGAGCCGAGCGGGGCAGAGGTGCCCCCCGCGGAGATTCTCCTCCCCGACGGGTCGAGCTTGCGGAGTGACGACTCCGCGATCTCCGCAGAGCTGTCGCGCCTGCTCGGCCGCCCCGTCACGCTGTGGCCGCGCCGTCCCGCGGACGACCTCGATCACCACCGTCGCGGCAAGCCGGACCACGCCGACATCGTCGAGGAGCTTCGCGAGGTGATGGACCGAGCCGAGGGCGAGCCGCTTCCGGACTTCTCGCGCTACCCGAGCAAGTTCATGCAGTTCGCCTGTCCGCCGGGCACCTACTTCGACTCCTTTCCCGTGCACCTGGTGACGAGCGCATCTCTGCGCTGGCTCGAAGAGCTGCAGCCGGGGACCGACGCCGACCCGCGGCGCTTCCGGCCCAACCTCCTCGTCGAGACCGAGGGAGACGCAGCGGGTGCCGTCGAGCTCGAGTGGTGCGGGCGCGACGCGCGCGTCGGAGCGGCGGAGCTGCGGATCGAGATGCCGACGGTGCGCTGCGCCATCCCCGCCCGCCCGCAGCGCGACCTGCCCGCGGACCCCGACCTGCTGCGGACGATCGTGCGCCACATGGACCAGGACCTCGGCGTCTACGCATCCGTGCGCAGAGCCGGGCGCATCGCCGTCGGAGACACGGTCGAGCTCGCGTAGGACTGACGGATCGACCACGGAGGAGACCTCATGAAGGCAGTTTTCTGCGAGACCCTGGGAGGGCCCGACGCTCTGGTCGTGCGCGACGTGGACTCGCCCGTACCGGGCGAGGGCCAGCTGAAGATCGCGCTCAGAGCGCGAGGCGTCAGCTTCACCGACGTGCTCATGATCGCGGGCCAGTATCAGGTCAAGCCCGAGCTTCCGTTCATTCCGGGCGGCGAGGCCAGCGGCGAGGTCATCGAGCTGGGTCCCGGGGTCGAGGGATTCAAGGTGGGGGACCGCGTGCTGTCCGGCGGTGGCTTCGCCGAGGAGACCGTGCAGCCCGCCTCCAGCGTCATCCGCCTGCCCGACAGCGTGAGCTTCGAGGCTGCGGCAGCCTTCCGCTCCAACTACGCGACTGCCCTCTACGGCCTGCAGCGCGGCCGTCTTCAAGCCGGCGAGACCCTCCTGGTGCACGGCGCGGCCGGCGGCGTGGGGCTGGCGGCCGTCGACATGGGCAAGCTCTTCGGCGCGCGGGTCATCGCCACCGCCAGCAGCCAGGAGAAGCTCGACGTGTGCAAGAGCCTCGGCGCCGATCAGCTGATCGACTACACCGACGGCTTCCGCGACCGGGTCAAGGAATTGACGGGCGGACGCGGGGCCGACGTGATCTACGATCCGGTCGGCGGAGACGTGTTCGAGGAGTCCATGCGCTGCATCGCCCCCTTCGGGCGGATCCTCATCGTCGGGTTCACCAGCGGCCGGCCGGCGCTCGCCAAGACCAACCACCTTCTGATCAAGGACGCGGAGGTCATCGGCTACACGATCGGCGGCCTGAGCCGCCACGACCCGGCGTGGGCGGAGCGGAACCAGCGCATCCTGCTGGGTTGGCTCGGCTCGGGTCGCATCAGCCCGTACTACTCCCACACCCTGCCACTCGAACGAGCGGCGGACGCCGTCAAGCTCGTGACCGAGCGCAAGGTCATCGGCAAGGCCCTGCTGATCTGATCGGCCGACCGGCGCCTCTCTCGGCGCTTGATTCTCGCGCCGAAATTGAGTGTGATAGGCTCCGGACTGAGGAGGACGCAGCGTGCGACGAACGCTCACGACCCTGCTCTCGTTGATCCTGACCGTCTCGCTGAGCGGCTGCATCGGCACCTTCGTCGATACGTCGGCGCCGACGGGCCAGTCGATCTCGAGCACGCACATTCATATCCTGGCCGCGCCCATCGGAATGGACGCCCAGGTCTGCCGCCATGGGATGGCGAGCGTCTCGACCTTCGTGCCGGTGTGGGGAATCGTGGTGGGCATTCTCACCTTCGGAATCATCGTGCCCAAGACGTTGAGCTATACCTGCGTGGGCGATCGCTAGTCGGCCTCGAGCAGGTCGCTGTCGAGAGAGAGGAGACGCCATGTTCCCGACTCACACGGCCTCCCGGCCACCGACCGCAGGAGCCGAGCGCGCGCGTTGGCTGCTCAACCTCGCCCTGTCCGCGCTCCTGGTCGTCGCGCTCAGCGGCTGCCTCGGCACGGCCATCCGCTCCCCGGCCCGGTCGACTCAAACCTACTCGACGCTTCGCTGGCACCTGATCGCGGCCCCCACCCAGATCCAGGCGAGCCCGTGCAGGCTCGGCCTGGCCGACGTCACCACCTACGTGCCCCTGTGGGGTCTCGCCATCGGCATCCTGACCTTCGGCATCGTCGTTCCGCAGTGGACCATCTTCTCCTGCGTGGAGAACCGCTAGGTCGGGCATGCACGTGGGCCTGCGCGCCGGTACCCGTCTCTGAAGGACTAGCGGGCCCGAGTGGGGCGGGGGCGGAGCCTCCGGTAAGCTTCGCAGCGTGAGAGCTCTGCCGCGTCGCTTCCTCGCTTCGGCTCGACGCCGTCGCGCCTTCGGCCTGCTCGCTTCGGGCCTGCTCGTCGCGGGCTGCATCGAGCTCCGCTTCGACTTCCAGCACCTGCCACACGAGGCGAGCTTCGCAGCCATCCAGCCGGGCCTCACCACGCGCGCCGAGGTGCTCGAGGCGCTCGGCTCCCCGGAGGAGGTGCGCCAGCCGGCCCTCGGCGAGGAGATGCGGCGCAGAGACCCTCG
>CAZLBF010000103.1:0-3798 GCA_964557495.1 uncultured Myxococcales bacterium
ACGCAGTACGGCGCACCCGCGCCCGGCGGGACCTACGACTACTGGGACGAGCTGACCCTGAACCCGCCCGTGGCGGCCGACCACGCCACCATCGAGCTGCTCTACCAGCCGACCAGCTGGGAGTACATCCAGTTCCTGTACCTGCGCAACGAGAGACAGAACGCGTTCCTGGGCCAGGAGGGGGTGAGGATCCTCGACGCCTGGCTCAACACGGACCTGGCCTATCCGCAGGTCATGGCGTCGACCCCCTGGACCAACGCGACGCCCGCCTGCTCCGACGGCGTCGACAACGACGGCGACGGGCTGGCCGACTGGGACGCGGATCCCGGCTGTGACTCGTCGAGCGACGAGTCCGAGAGCACGCTCGCCTACGAGTGCGACGACCGGATCGACAACGACGGCGACGGCCTGCGCGACTACCCGGACGATCCCGTCTGCAGCTCACCCACCGGGGCTAGCGAGTCGGACTCGGATGGCGACGGCATCTTGGACGACGGCGATGACTCGGGGGGAGTCGGCGACGCCCCGTGCACCGCGGGCCAGACGACCGGCTGCGACGACAACTGCCGCTACGAGCCGAACGCGGATCAGGCGGATCCCGCCGGAACCGCCGGCGCGGGTCCCGACGGCATCGGCACCGCCTGCCAGTGTGGCGACGTGACCGACGACGGCCGGATCTCCCTCGCGGACTTCGCGATGATCCGCGCGTTCGTCGCGTCGGGTGGGACGGTCCCGCCCGTGGCCGGATTCGTCGAGGACAAGTGCGACGTCAGCGGAGACCAGGCGTGCTCACTCGCCGACTTCGCGCTGGTCCGCAAGGCAGTCGCAGCGGGCGTCAACCACAACCCCGCGATCATCCAGGGCTGCACCCCGGCGCTCCCCTAGCCCGCCTTCAGCTCTCCTCGCCCTCCGGCAGCTCCGACGGAGTCGCCGTAGCCTCGAGCTCCGGCGCCTGCAGCTTGCGGGCGCTGCGCTCGACCGCCTCGACCTCGGAGAGTCCGCCGGGCGTGGCAGCGCCGAGCTCTTCGAAGCGGCGGGCCGATACGAGCACGCGGGTCTCGAGCTATCCCACCGCGCGGTTGTAGGCCGAGACGGCCCGATCGAGCGACGACCCGACCCCGCGGAAGTTCTCCGCCAGCTTGGCGATACGCTCGTAGAGGTTGCGCCCTAGCTCGCTGATCGCGTGGGCGTTCTCCGCGATCTTCTCCTGGCGCCAGCCGTAGGCGACGGCGCGCAGCAGCGCGATCAGCGTGGTCGGGCTGGCCACGATCACGCGCTGGGTCACGCCGTACTCGATGAGCCCGGGATCGTACTGCAGCGCTGCGCTGAAGAACGTCTCGCCCGGGAGGAACATCACCACGAACTCGGGCGCGGGCTGGAACTGCTCCCAGTAGGCCTTGCTCGAGAGCTTCGCGATGTGGCCGCGCACATGCCGTGCGTGCTCGCGCAGCTTCGCCTCCTGCGCGGCGGCGTCGGACACCTCGAGGGCCTCGAGGTAGGCCTGGAGCGGCGCCTTGGCGTCGACGACGACGTTCTTGTCGCCGGGAAGCCGCACGAGCAGGTCCGGCCGGAGCCGCCCCGTGTCGGTGCCGACCGACTGCTGCTCGTAGAAGTCGCAGTGCTCGAGCATGCCGGCCATCTCCACGACGCGCTTGAGCTGGATCTCGCCCCAAGCGCCGCGTACGGTCGGTGCGCGGAGGGCCCGCACCAGGCTCGAGGTCTCGGCGTGAAGCTGCTTGTGAGACGCGCCGATCAGCTCGAGCTGCTCGGTGAGCGCGGCGTAGTGGCCGTGGCGCTCCTTCTCGATCTCCTTCAGCTTCGCGTCGACCTGCTGGAGGGAGTCGCTGATCGGCTTCACGAGCTCGCCGATCGCCTTCTGGCGCGACTCGAGGTCGAAGCTGGCCTCGCGGCGCTGCTCGCCGAGCGTGCTCTTGGCGACCTCGAGGAACGACTGGTTGTTCTGGCGGAGCGCTTCTGCCGAGAGTGCCTGGAAGGCGTCGCGAAGCTGTGTCTCGGCCTGCGTGAGAAGCGCCTGCTTCTCGGCGCTGGACCTGCGCTCCTGCCGCAGGAGCACGAGCGCCACCCCGGCCGCGATGGCGCCGCCCGCAACGAGGCCGATCAGGAACGGCAGATTGCCCGCGAAAGCGTCCATCGATTCACTCCCCAGGTGGGCAAGCCTACGTGCTTCGCGTGCAGCGGTCCAGCGTGGGACGCGCGCGCCGTACTTGTCTACCCTGGGAAGCCATGAAGCTCCGATCGATCGAGGTAGTGGAAGACCGCACCGCGCAGAGCCGCTGTGACGAGGGCTTCCTGCGCGTCGCGCGCCTGAGCGTCAAGAACGTCTACGAAGACGGCTCCGAGTCGGAGGTCTACCCGTGCGACGTGGTCTCCCGGCCGGGGAGCGACGCCGTGGTGACCGTCCTCTACGAGGTGGACCGCGAACGGCGCATCGTCGTGGCGCTGCGAGAGAGCCCTCGCGTTCCCGTCTACCTGCGCCGGCTCAAGCGCTACGAGCACCCCGATCCCCGCGAGTACCGCACGCTGCTCGAGGTGGTGGCGGGGCTCATCGAGGCGGGCGACGGCGGGGATGCCGAGGGTCTGCGCCGTCGGGCCGCCACCGAGGCGGAGGAGGAGGCGGGCTACCGACCGCCGCTGGATCAGATCGCCGTCATCGGCGACGAGACCTTTGCCAGCCCGGGAACCAGCGACGAGAAGATCTTCTACTGTGCGACACCCGTTCGTGTCGCGGAGCGTACCGAGCCGAGGGGTGACGGCTCGGTGATGGAGGAGTGCGCCGAGATCGTCGTGTGGGAGCTGGGGCAGGCCATCGAAGCCTGCCGTGGTGGAGAGATCCCCGACATGAAGACCGAGATCGCGCTGCTGCGCCTGGCGGATCACCTGGGCTACATCCCGCAGCTCGGCTGCTTCGTAGACGAGCTTCCCGACGAGCTTCGAAGTCGCTATCGCCGCCTGGGAGTGAGCGGCGCGGAGGACGCGCGCCCTTGACCGCGGCCCGCGTGGGTCTGATCGGGGCGCGGCGCAGGCGTCAGGGGCTCGGTCCCTTCGTCGCCCGGGACCTCGTTGCCGCCGGCGCGAGCGTGCCCTGCTTCCTGGGGACGAGCGAGGAGACGCTGGAGGCGGCACGCCGCGAGCTCGAGGAGCGCGCGGGCGTCGTCGCTCGCGGCTACCTAGAGCTCGAGCAGATGCTCGCTCGCGAGGCTCTCGACGCAGTCGCGATCCTGACTCCGGCGGAGACCCACGAGATCCACCTGGGCTCCGCCCTCTCCGCCGGGCTCCACGTGCTCTGCGAGAAGCCGTTCGTGTGGGGGGGCAGGGGGCTCGCGAGTCGGGCCGCCGCCTGGACGGACCGCTTCTGCGAAGCGGGACTGCTGATCCGCGAGAACTGCCAGTGGCCCTACACGCTGCCCGCCTTTCGGAAGCTTCACCCCGAGGCGCTCGCCGAGCCCACCACGCACTTCTCGATGCGGCTCTCGCCCACCTCGAGCGGGGTCCAGATGCTGGGGGATTCGCTTCCGCACGCGCTCAGCCTGCTCCAGTCGCTCGCTCCGGGTGACGACGCAAGCGTCGAGAGCCCTAGCTTCTCCCGCGCGCCGTCCTCCGCGGCATCGCTGCGCGTGGAGTTCACCTACCGAGCCTCCAGCGCCGCCGTGGCGGCCGAGGTCGACCTGATCCCGAGCGACGCGTTTCCCAGACCCGCGGGGTACGGAGTGAACGGGCACTGGGCGGAGCGCAAGGTCGATGCCGCGGACTACTCGATCGCCTTTGCCGCGGGGGGGC
>CAZLBF010000104.1:0-5984 GCA_964557495.1 uncultured Myxococcales bacterium
GGGCACCCGGAGACCCTCCAGAGCCTCGGCGCGGCTCGGTGCGTCGAGAACGGCGAGTATCCGTCGTCGCATGCCCGGCGGGTAGTGAGACCGGTCGTAGGCCTGCGCCGCCAATCTGCGCACCGCGTCCGGATCGGGAGGGGAGATCTTGCCCGCGAACGCGGTCCGCACGGCGACCGCGCGTTCGACCGCGCCATCCCGGTCCATGGGCTGGTCGCCGCTCAGGAGCTTCATGACCTCGGGATCGGCCTCGGGGAGCCCCTCCGCTCCGGTCGTCGACGCGATCGACACCAGGCTGCGGGTCCGATCCGGGTGCCCCAGCGCCACGAGCTGCGCGATCATGCCGCCCATGGACCTGCCGACCACGTGGGCAGAATCGATGCCGAGGTGGTCCATCAGCCCGACCGTGTCGCTGGCCATGTCGTCGAGCGAATAGACGGAGCCCGCGCCGAAGCCGAGACGCTGGCGCAAGACGGCCCAGACGAGGCTCGGGTCGGACTCCCAGTAGAACTTCTCCGACAGGCCTGCGTCTCGGCAGTCGAAGAGCAGAACCCGGTAGCCGGCTCCGGCGATCCCATCGACGAAAGCATCCGACCAGAGCACGAGCTGGCCGTTGAGACCGATCACGAGCACGACCGGCACGCCGGCCGGGTTCCCCGCCTCCTGGTAGGCAATGGAGATCCCGTTGACGTGGGCGAAGTGTGTGACTCGCTCCGCCGCGCCCGCCGAACTCCCGAGACCGAGAACCAGCAGAAGCGACAGAACCCATCCACGGGCTTGGGACCGTCGCTGCACCTCGAGTTTTCTTATGGACGCCTTGCCAGTAGAAGTCAACACGAAAGGGCAAGCCTGCACCAGACGGATTCAGTCGCCGGAGATGGTGATGCGCTGGTTGGTGATGTAACGGCCGTCCTCCGAGCAGAGGTGCAGGGCAGTGGCCGCGATGTCGTGGGGTGTGCAAACGAAACCGAATGGCTGGCTGGCTTCCACGTCGCTGATCTTGGCGCCGCCTCCGACAACCTCCACGATCCGTCTGCCCATGTCAGTATCCACGAGTCCGGGGGCGATGATATTGACCCGCATGCCGTGCTGCCGCTCCTCACGGGCCAGGGTATGCGCCATGGCTTCCAGAGCAGCTTTACTCACCGCATAGACGCCGAAACCCGGGTTCAGGCTCTGGGCCGCGATGGATGAAAGCATGATGACGTCGCTGCGCGGGGCGTTGCGCATGTGGGGGACAAGGGCCCGGCACAGATAGATGGGACCCCAGAGATTGACGTCGAGCAATCGATTCCACTGCTCATTGGTGGCGTCCGCGATGGTCGGCCGATTGATGGCCGCGGAACCGAGACCCGCGTTGTTGACGAGTATGTCGATCTGCCCGAAGTCGCCAATGACGGCTTCACACATGGCAATGCAGGCAGCTTCATCTCCGACATCGGCCTGGTACACCCGGGCACGTCGGCCCTGCTGCTCGACGCTCTCGGCCACCTCCCGCGCCGCGTGAGCGTTGCTCGCGCAGTTGATGGCGACGTCCGCACCTTCGGTTGCGAAACGCTCCGCAATGGCGCGGCCAATTCCACGACTGCCCCCGGTGATGAGAGCGGTTCGACCTTCCAGTTTGCCCATATCCACCCGTGAGGATAAGCGATTCAAGGGCCCTAATACGGTCCGGTGACGGTCTTTCTGTCAGATCGTCGGCCGGACGTAAGCATCGGCCCGAACAGCGCCGAAGCCGGAGTTGCAGTCGAAGGCGATTAGCCGGCCAGTGACTGAGTGCCGGAATCGCGGGGCGCGGTCAGGCCTGCAGCGTAGCTGAGCGCTTTTGCGCGGCTCTAACCTGCGTCCTCTCTCGCCTCCTCTCGACCTCATCGAGCGCATCCTGGAAGTTCTGATTGGCCCGCTCCAGATAGACCTCACGCGGCAGAAGCTCGCGGCTGACGGTCGCGAGAGTCTCCGCACGCATCTTCCCCTCCTGGATCAGCTGCCGTCCCGCCTCCCTCGCGGCGTCCAGCACGTCCTGGACCGGGGCACCTAGCTCGAGCATCGCCCGCAGCGCCCCTCCATGGGGACGCAGCAGCGCGCCCGCGAACTCGCTGTCGAAGTTCCTGCAGATGGCCTCCATGTGGCCGACGAGCGCATCGAAATTGTCGAGCTCCCAGAATCCGCAGTTCGAGACCAGGGCGAACTTCCGCTGGTGCAGCTGTGGATCGCGCGATGGATGCCGGCAATGGTCGTCGCGAAGCTCGATGAAGGGCAATCCGAGCGGGATCATGCGGTCGAGGAACATCTTCATGGGCCCGGACATCCCGTCCACGTAGAGCGGAGTCGCGAACACCATGACGTCGCAGTCGCGGAGCTTCGGAAGCAGCGCCTCCATGTCATCCTTCTGGGAGCACTTGCCGGGTGTCCGGAGCCAGCAGTTGAGATCTCCCCTGCACGGCTTGATCTTGAGCTTCTTGGTGTAGAGAAGCTCGACCTCCGCTCCCGCCTCTCTCATCCCCTCGAGGAACGGATCGAGGATGGCTGCCGTGTTCCCCCGAGCGGCGTTCGGGCTGCTGTTGATCGCGATCACCTGCATGGCTCTTCTCCTTCCCAGCGGGCTCCCTACCCAGAGGTGCCCGCTTCACTCTAGCGCGACCGAGGGTCCGGAGAGAAGCGATTTCGCCGTACGGACGTGCGAGCACCCGTGCCGTCTCCTCGGGGCTCAGGGCTAGGCGGATTCTCTAGGTCGAGTCGAGATCCGACCACCTGCTCTAGCATAGGAGCTGGTATCGCAATCGGGGTCAGGTCGATCTCCGCCTTTCGATCGTCAGCCTTCTCGCACTTCGTGACGGTCTAGACTCGGGCAAGTCCGAGGCCCTACTAACCGAGGTGACGAGATCATGGCATTCGAACGAGTGACTCTCGGACGGACCGGGCTTTCCGTGACACGCCTCGGCATCGCCGCCAGCTATGGAACCGACGAGGCGATGGTCGAGGCGGCCGTCGAGCGGGGGGTCAACTACCTCTGGTGGGGGGCACTGCGCACGAAGAAGATGGCATGGGGGATCCGGGCGGTTGCGCGAAAGGGGCGAGAGGACCTCGTCATAGTCCTGCATGCGGTGACGCGCAAGCCCGATCCCCGACTGATGGATCCGGCCCGGAGCCTCAAGGAGAAGGGACTGGTCCGCTTCCTGGCACTGTCGAGCCATCGTCGGATGCTCTTCCCGGAACTCGAGAGCGACCGGGAGATCGACATCTATCACCTGCGCTACAACGCCGCCCATCGCGGCGCCGAGACGGAGGTCTTCGACCGGCTTTCGGAGCAAGGCACTCCGGGGATCGTCGCCTTCACCAGCAACCGCTGGGGGAGCCTGATCGATCCCGCGCGCATGCCTCCCGGCGAGTCCCCGCCCTCGCCCGCGGACTGCTACCGCTTCGTGCTCTCTCACCCCCGGGTGCACGTCGCCTGCTGCGGGCCCGCGGATGCGGAGGAGCTCAGACAGAACCTCGAGTGCCTCGACCAGGGACCGATGTGTGAGGAGGAGCTGGAGCGCAGGCGGCGCATCGGCCGCCACGTCTACGAGAACAGCTCACCCTGGAGGGCGCAGCTCAGCGCCATTCTCGGCGTGGTGTCGCGGCGTCTCCGGCGGGCATGAGACCACGCGCCCTGCACTGAGATCCACGGTGTCGGAGTCGCGGTCGATGAGCCGCTCTCGTCGTGCGGCGGACCCCCTACGCGGGATGGAAGTGCGGGATCGCGATCTCGTCGTTCAGCTTCTCGAACTCCACCTCGACCGGCAGGTCCAGGCGGAGCGCGGACGGGTCCAGGCCGCGCAGGCCCGTGACGAGACGCACACCCTCTTCCATCTCGACGACGATCACGGCGTAGGGAACCTCGGCGACGAACGCCGGGTGCATCGCCTGGTGCGTGACGGTCCAGCTGAAGATCCTCCCGCGGCCCGATGAGCGTGCCCACTCGACGTTCTCAGAGCCGCACTTCGCGCACACGATCCGCGGCGGGTGCCGCCAGGCGCCGCAGTCGCCGCAGCGCTGGAAGCGCAGCTCCCCGTTCAGGCAATGGCGATAGTAGTCGGCGGCCGGTCCGTCAGTGCTCGGCAGCGGCTTCGGCACCGCCTCCGAAGCGCTCACGAGTCGCTCCGCAGGATCGCGATGCTGCCGTCCCCGAAGTCGCCCCAGCCGGTGACGAGCCCCACCTCGGCGCCTTCGACCTGCGCCGGACCGGCCTCGCCGCGGAGCTGCCGGACGGCCTCGATCGCGTGGCTGAGGCCCATGCCGTGGCCCTGCGAGAGCAGTCCGCCGTGGGTGTTCATGGGATAGCGACCGCCGAGCTCGATGTTCCCGTCCCGGACGAACTCTCCCGACTCGCCGCGACCGCAGATCCCGAGGGCCTCGAGCTCGAGCAGGACGACGTAGGTGAAGCAGTCGTAGACCTGGAGGAAGTCCATCTCGTGCGGCTTCACGCCGGCCATCTCGAACGCCTTCGGCGCCGCGAAGGAGAGCCCGATCCGGAAGAGGTCGGGGCGATTCGGGATGTCGTCGGCGGGGTAGGGGTGGCCCTCGGCCACGCCCGAGATGAGCACGGGTCGATGGGGCCGATTCCTCGCGTTCTCCGCGCTCGTCACGACGACCGCGCCGGCCCAGTCGGTCTCGAGGCAGCAGTCGTAGAGGCGGAACGGCTCCGAGATCCAGCGCGCATTCAGGTACGCCTCCATCGTGAGTGGCTTCCCACGCATGAGCGCCTTCGGGTTGAGCTGCGCGTGCTTGCGGCAGGTGAGCGCGACGGCGCCGGTCGCCTCGTCCGGAATGCCGTAGAGCTGCTTGTGCCGCATACAGATCCAGGCGTAGAGCTGCGTCGGCAGCATCGCGCCGTACGGGAAGTAGTAGTCGACCAGAACGTCCATGAGCGCGCCCGGCGAGAAGCCGCGACGGGGCTGTCGCGCGCCCGGCTTGGGGCGCAGCGCGGAGTAGCCGTTCCATCCGTACACGATGAGCACGTTCTCGGCCAGGCCGCTGGTCACGGCGAGCGCGGCGCTCTGGAGGGAGGCCGTCGGGCTCGCGCCCCCCATGTGGATCTGCACCGAGTAGCGCAGCTCCTCAATCCCCAGATTCGCCGCGAGCTCCTCGGCGCTCGTGAAAGCGGGCGGCGGGATGATGCCGTCGATCTCCCGCATGGAGAGCGCGGCATCGTCGACCGCCTCGCGCGAAACGCGCAGCATCAGCTCGACGGGCAGCTGGTCGGAGCCGCGTTCGTAGTCGCTCTCGGCCAGGCCGACGATCGCGGTCCGGTCC
Source organism: uncultured Myxococcales bacterium (assembly GCA_964557495.1). GTDB lineage: Bacteria > Myxococcota_A > UBA9160 > SZUA-336 > SZUA-336 > CAZLBF01. The sequence continues at coordinate 5,296 of CAZLBF010000104.1, forward strand.
CTCAGGCTCATAGGCTCACCCTCCTCCCGAGGCACGACGACGTCCGCTGGATTGAACGCTCACTGGGGGACCTCCGTGGTCCGGTCGGTGATCCCCGGGTCGACGAGCATCGGCTGGAAGAGGATAGACAGAATAAGGCCGGTTTCGGGGTTCCGAGAAGACACTTTCTGGCACGCCCGGCAGGATTCGAACCTGCGACCTACGGATTCGAAGAACGAAGACGACCCCAGCTAGATCGCCAAGTTGCTGATGTTGCGTTGCACCGAGATGCATAGAGCGGCACCTGGATGCAGGCAGGACGGCACTATGCGGCACCGGGTGTTTCGGCGTGGCCTGAGCGCGGCCTCGACTCCGCGAGGCACTGCGCCGCTTCCAAGCCCAGCACTCCCACTTCCTCCAAGCGGGTGCATTCCGGGGGGGAATCCCCACCGATTTCAACCGCTTGCGATCCTGCTCCGGTCAGCCGCACCGACGCTACTGCCCCGCCCTCCCCTGCGCCCGAGAGTCACATGGCCCTGTGACCTGCCGGAGGAGTACTCTCTCATCTGACCCAGGACAGGAGGCCTCGATCGCGACGTGGCTTCCGAGGGCACCGAGCGCAGACTCGCCGCCGTCCTGATCGCGGATGTGGTCGGGTACGCGCGCCTCATGGCCGAGGACGAGGACGCGACCGTCCGCACCGTCACGGC
>CAZLBF010000105.1:0-7888 GCA_964557495.1 uncultured Myxococcales bacterium
GGCGGTTGACGCCCGGCTCCTGCGCCGGCCCTTCGAGGGTGTAGACTGCCGGGCGTGAGCGAGGCGCCTCCCCGACCGAAGAACGCGATCGTCGTTCTGCTCGACTCCCTGAACCGCCACATGCTCGGAGCCTACGGGGGCAGCGAGTTCGACACGCCCAACCTCGATCGCTTCGCGAAGCGGTCGCTCAGGTTCGACAAGCACTACTCGGGGTCGCTCCCCTGCATGCCCGCGCGGCACGACATCCTGTGCGGCGCGCTCGACTTCCTCTGGAAGCCGTGGGGATCGATCGAGCTCTGGGAGTGCGCACTCACCTATCCACTGCGCCACGCTGGCGTGGTGACTCAGCTGATCTCCGACCACCCGCACCTGTTCGAGACGGGGGGCGAGAACTACCACGTGGACTTTGCGGCCTGGGACTACCAGCGCGGCCACGAGGGGGACCCGTGGAAGACGCGCCCCGACCCGAGCTGGGCGGGTGCGCCGCTGTTCGGGAGGGGCGAGGTGCCCTACGACAAGTCGCGCGGCTGGTTCCGCGACGAGGCGGACTTTCCCGGTCCCAAGACCATGGCCTCGGCCTGCCGCTGGATCGACGACAACGCGGGCCACCACGATCGGTTCCTGCTCTTCATCGACGAGTTCGATCCCCACGAGCCGTTCGACACGCCCGAGCCCTATGCCTCGATGTACGACCCGCACTGGCAGGGGGCGCACATGATCTGGCCCCCCTACGCCGTCGACGCCGTCGCTCGCGGGGTGGTGACCGAGCGCGAGGGGCGACAGGTCCGCGCGCAGTACGGCGGCAAGCTCACGATGATCGACAAGTGGTTCGGAAAGCTCATCGATTCGATCGAGCGGAACGGCCTGTGGGACTCGACGGCCGTGATCGTCTGCACCGACCACGGCCACTACCTGGGCGAGAAGGACAGCTTCGGAAAGCCGGCGCTGCCGATCTACGAGCCGCTCGGCCACATTCCGTTGATGATCGCGTGGCCGGGCGCCGAGCCGGGAGCGACCTCGGCCCTCTCCACCAACGTCGACATCTTCGCGACGCTCGCCGACCTGTTCCAGGTCGAGGTCTCGCACCGGACGCACGGCGTGAGCCTGGTCCCGATCCTGACCGGCGAGACGCGCTCGGTGCGCGACTACCTGCTCTCGGGAATCTGGGGCCGCGAGGTCCACTACCTCGACGGGCAGTTCAAGTACGCGCGCGCACCCGAGGGCTCGAACGCCCCGATCTCCATGTGGTCGAACCGCTGGTCCACGATGCCGATCCACACTCCGATCCCGCGCGACGTGCTGCTCCCGCTCCCCGACGACCGCGCGCGCCTCGACCGCATGCCCGGCTCCAAGGTCCCGGTCATCCGCCAGCCGTGGGGCGAGGACGATCGGCTTCCGTACTGGGCGCTGGCCAAGTTCAGCGGCAGCCACCTCTACGAGCCGGACGAGGATCCGGGCGAGGAGCGCAACCTGGTTGGTGGCCCCGAGGAGCGGCGCATGGCCGAGCGCCTGCGCGAGGCCCTCCGCGACGTCGAGGCGCCCGGCGACCAGCTCACGCGCCTGTTCGGGTAGCCGCCGGAATCCCGCTCAAGCTCGGGTCGGATCCGGCCGATCCGATCCTCAGGCCGGGTTTCGGTGGAGAGGTCTGCCGCCGGCCTCGCGATGGGAGCAGCACGTGGGCAAGGTCATCGGCATTCTCGCGATCGTACTGGGCGTCTGGGGCGGAGCCGAGGTGATGATGAAGGGCACCCACGGTGCGTTCGGCGGGCTTTTCGTTCGACTCGGAATCGTACAGGCACTCGAGAAGTCCGGCGGCGAGAGGATCGAAGCCGAGACAGTGCCGGTGCGCGCCGCCGAGCGCCTGCGCAGCGCCTACGAGACCGGCATCGATCGCACCGAGAGGCTGGTCGACGACCAGTAGCCGCGCGACGTTTCGACGTCGCTTGGCAACCCTCCGGCGCCCCGTCACAATGCCCGAGTGCCCCCCTCCGACGCGGCGTCCGTCCCCGACTACGTAGGCAAGGACGCGCGGCTCCCGATCGGAGTCAAGCTCGCGTACGGTGCGCCCAACTTTGCCGGTGCCGGCATGGCGATCCCCATCGCCATCCACATGTCGATCTTCTACTCCGACACCGTGCTGGTCCCGCTCGGCTACATCGCCCTCGCCGTAGCCGTCGCGCGTGCGTCCGACGCGATCACCGACCCGATCATGGGCTGGGTCACCGACCACACCCGGACGCGCTGGGGCCGACGCCGCCCGTGGATGCTGCTGGGTGCGCCGCTGTGTGCGATCGCGTTCATCGCGCTCTTCAATCCGCCGCTCGGGATCACGGGGCTGCAGGCTGCGACCTGGTTCTCGATCACGTTCGTCTTCTACTTCCTGTTCCACACCATGTACTCGATCCCCCACTACGGACTCGGTCCGGAGCTGACGCTCGACTACAAGGAGCGCACGAGCCTGTTCGGGTGGATGGAGGGTTTCACGGTGCTGGGGACGGTCGTCGCCGCCTCGGCCCCCGCGGTCCTGATTCCGATGCTCGGCGGCGCGCGAGCAGGCTACTCGGCCCTGGCGATCGGAATGGGCGCGATGCTCTCGCTGCTCTACCTGTGGCAGTGCATCCGCATCAAGGAGCGCCCGGACTTCTCCCGCCGCAAGCCGAACCCGCTGATTCCCGGCGTGCGACGCGTCATGCGCAACCGGCCGTTCCGCATCCTGCTCGCGGTCTATCTCGCGGGGAGCATCACGGCGGCGATCCCGGGTCTCCTGATGCCCTTCTACACCAAGTACATCCTGCAGCCGGAGAACCCGGACAAGTGGATCGGGATCTTCCTGGTCACCTACTTCGGCGCCGGGTTTCTGATGCTGCCGTTCTGGATCTGGCTCACGCGCCGCTGGGGCAAGAAGCAGGTCTTCCTGTTCACCTTCCCCGTGGGAATCACGGCGGCGTTCTCCCTCTTCTTCCTCGGCAAGGGGGACCTCGTCCCCTGCTTCTGGATTCTCCTCTGGGCGGGCTCGGTATTCGGCGTTCGCCTGTTCCTCGGTCCGTCGATGCAGGCCGACGTGATCGACTACGACGAGCTCTACACGGGCAAGCGGCGCGAGGCTCAGTACGGCGCCCTGTGGGCGCTGATGTTCAAGTTCACGATCATCCCCAGCGCTTCGGTGCCGCTCGCGATCCTCGCGGTGGTCGGCTTCGAGCCCAACGTGCAGCAGAGCGAGACCGTCCAGTTCACCCTGCGCGCGATCTACGGCTTCGGTCCGGCGGCGACCGGTCTCATCGCCTTCGCGCTCGCCGTCTTCTTTCCGATCAACGAGTCCGTGCATCGCGAGATCATCGCCGGCATTCAGGCGCACCAGCGGGGCGAGCCGGCGCGCGACCCCCTGACGGGCACGCTGCTTCCGCCGCCGAGCGACCGGGGCGTCGCCGAGGACACCGGCTGGTTCCTGGATCACTTCTCCGGGCGCGAGCTCGAGCGCTACCTGCGTCGGGGACCCGCCGCGCTGCTGCGGGGCGCGGCCGTCGGCATCGCCGTCTCGCTCGCGATCTTCGCGGTCGCGACGAATCAGGTCCTGCAGGGTCTGGGCGATCTGTCGACGCGGCCCGGGCTCACCACGGTCTTCGAGGTCGTGGTCGCGGGATTCGCGCTCACGGCGGCGCTCTACCACCTGCTGCGGCTACGGGCCGCCCGGCGCATGCGCGCCGCGCCGATCCCGGTCGGGGTCGTGCGCACCCACCTCGAGCTGGCGCGCAGCCTGAACCAGGGGAGCTCCGTCGCTTCCCCCGAGCCCCGCATCGCCGCCGCCGGCTAGCCCGCCTAGTGGTTTCCCCTGTGCTGGCCGCCGTCCACGGCGAGTGCGACGCCGGTGATCCAGCTCGCTGCGTCCGAGGCGAGGAACACGACGGCATTCGCGACCTCCTCGGGTGTACCCAGTCGGCCAGAGGGGATCATCCCCCGCACACGCTCGTAGATCGCGGGCGCACTCTGCTTGATCCCGTCCCAGGTGCCGCCCGGAAACTCGATCGCACCCGGCGCGACGCAGTTGACGCGGATGTTCCGGCCCGCGAGCGCGACCGCCAGCATCTTCGAGTGCGCGACCAGTGCGCCCTTGACGGTCGCGTAGGCCGGTGGCCCCAGGTCGGCCTCGAAGCCGCCCAGGGTCGACGAGATGTGGATCACCGACCCGCCCCCGGTCGCCTCGAGCCACGGGACGACCTTCCAGGTTGCCCGCACCGAGGCCATCAGGTCGATCTCGATGGAGCGCTCCCAGCCGGCCTCGTCGTCGCTTCCCCCGAGCGCGGAGGCGTTGTTCACCAGGCAGTCGATGCGGTCCAGATGGCCGTAGGCCATTTCGAGGAACGCCTCGAGGGCGCGCGCATTCGACACGTCGCAGGTCTCGGCGAACACCTCCACGCCGCGCGTGCGAAGCAGGTCCGCGGTCTCCTTGAGCGCCTCTCCTCCCCGCGCACAGATCGCCACGTGGGCACCCTCGTCGGCGAACGCGAGGGCGATCGCCCGCCCGATGCCGCGGCTTCCGCCCGTCACCACGACGCCCCGGCCCTCGAGCCCGAGCTTCACGATCCCGCCGCCTGCCGGAACTGGTGACCCCAGCCGGGTATGCCGATGTCGACGAACGCGCCCAGCGCTTCGACGAGCTCGAAAGCGCGCTCGCGTACCAGCGCCCAGCCTGGATCCGCCCGGGCGAACTCAAGCGGATCGTGCCCCTCCGGAATCGGGGTGAGGCGCTCGCGGGCGAAGCTGAGGAAGCGCTCGATCAGGTCCAGCTCGTCGCGGTCCAGCCAGCCCTCACGCCTGAAGCGATCGAGCTCGGAGATGTCGATCCAGCGCATCCGATCGAGCGAGTCCCGCACCCGCGCGGGATCTGCGGCGAAGCGATCCTGCTCCGCGGCGCAGGCGAGCCGGTTCAGATCCTCGATGAGCGTGGTGCGCCGCATGTTCTCGTGCACGTCGAGTGATCCTCTCCGCTAACGGCCAGCTCAGAGCAGGGCTTCGAGGTCGGGCCAGTCGATCGCGGACTGGGCCGCAAAGGCACGCAGCAGCAGCTCGCGGTAGCTCGACTCCTCGCCCGCGCGGAACTTCTTCACGGCTGCGCCAAGCTTTCGCTTGGTGGGGCTGGGAGGATTCGTCTGAGCCAGCGCCCCGTCCTCGTGCTCGACGCCGAGCGCATCCAGCAGCTCCAGCAGGAGGTCCTTCTGGTGCTCCAGGAAGAAGTCCGCCAGGACCTCCTCTGCGGCTGCCGCATTGCCGGGGCGAGCCAGGGCCCTGCGGACCCAGTCGGCCTGTCGCTCGCGCGGCTGCCGCATCAGGAACTGACGTCTCAGCTTGAAGGCCGCGGCCGCCGCGCCGAGGGCCACCGTGGCGATCGCCGGAGACTCCTCCCGGAGCACCTCCAGGAGGCCCGCGGCCTCTTCCGGGGTCATCTGCTGAAAGACTTCGTGAGAACGCATGCTCCTTCGATAGCAAAGCCGGAGCCGGGCGGGCAATTCTGGCCACCAGCGCGCGCTCGCGCCGGGCGCGCTCATACGCGTCGCGGCCCTTCGACCGCTCATGCGCTTGAGCTGCCGATCTGGAGCTGCACTGAAATGCGCAGCTCTGGCGCGTCTGGCGGTTAAACCACTCGCTCTCGCGTGCCGATGGAGGTGAGCGAGGCAGTGCCCGAGGGGGCTCTGTACGCGTTCAGGGGGACACTCGTGGAGCCGATTCGAAGCCAGTACGAAGACGATCCCGACATGCTCGAGCTGGTTCAGGGGTTCGCCGCCGACCTGCCGGGGCGGGCTCAGGAGATCGAGAGTCGCCTCGACGCTTCCGCTCTCGAGGATGTCCAGCGGCTGGCGCACCAGCTCAAGGGTGCGGGCGGCGGATACGGCTTTCCCCAGATCACCGAGGCCGCCGCGACCCTGGAGCAGGCGATCAAAGAGGGATCCGGCGAGAATGTGATCAAGGACAGGACCCGCGTGCTCTGCGACACGCTGCGGGCCGTCACCGTCTCGGGGGTGCCGTGACGCCCGACGTCCCCAATCCGAACCGCGTCCTCGTGATCGATGACAGCGAGTTCATCCACAAGCTGGTCCGGGTGCGGCTGCGCAAGGAGGGGCTCGAGGTCCGCGCCGAGTACAGCGGCCGCGAGGGTCTCGAGCGTTCCCTCGAGGACGTGCCCGACCTGATCCTGCTCGACGTCGACCTCCCGGACATGGACGGCTTCGAGGTCTGCCGGCGCCTGAAGGAGAATCAGACCACGCGGCACATTCCGGTTATCTTCCTGACCGGCAACGTGACCACCGAGGCGAAGGTCCGAGGGCTCGACCTGGGAGCCGTCGACTACGTGACCAAGCCCTTCGACGACGTCGAGCTGCGCGCTCGTGTGCGCGCAGCTCTGCGCACCAAGCGCCTGCAGGACATCCTCGAGCAGCAGTCCTACCTGGACGCGCTCACCGGGCTCTGGAACCGAGCCTACCTGAACCACCGCGTGGAGGCCGAGCTCAAGGTTTCATCCCGCTACGGTCGATCGCTCGGGATCGTCATCGGGGACATCGATCACTTCAAGAATCTGAACGATACCTACGGACACCTGTTCGGCGACGTCGTGCTCCAGAGCCTCGCCGAGGTGTTCAGGGTCCAGGCGCGGCAATCGGACATCGTGACCCGCTACGGGGGCGAGGAGTTCGTGCTCCTGCTCACCGACACGCAGCTAGAGGGGGCGATGGGTCTCTGCGAGCGCCTCGGCGCCGCCGTCGAGGAGCGGCTGTTCGTGGTCCGGGACGAGCGGGTGACGGTCACGGCGAGCTTCGGCGTGACGACCACCGAAGAGCTGGACGGGGAGCTCACGCCCGAGGCGCTCCTGGGCGCCGCCGATGCAGCCTTGTACGCATCGAAGCAGGGCGGTCGGAACTGCTCTCACGCCAAAACTCGCGAGGGATTCGTGCGGATCGGCAGTGGCGACGTTCCCCCCGGGACGTTCGAAGGGCCCGAGACGCCCAAGCGACGCTCCAAGGACCGAGGAACGCCGACTCGTTCCTGATCCGCACTCCGCACCGCTCGATTTCCGGGTGCTTTCCCGCTTCGGTTGTGCGAACCTTGGTGCGTGGCGGAAACGAGTCCCTTCTCGATCGACGTTGAGCCAAATCTGCGCAATCCGACGCTGCTGATGGCTTACGCGGGGTGGGGAGACGGCGGCGAAGCGGCAACTACCGCGGTCAAGTACCTGCTGAAGAAGCTGGACGCCGAACCCATTGCGACGCTCGATACCGAAGAGTTCCTGGACTTCACCGTCGTGCGTCCCTACGTGCGCCGGCGCGACGACGAGCGCATCATCCGCTGGCCGGACCACGAGTTCTTTGCGGTGAAGCTGCCCGATCGCGATTCCGATCTCGTTCTGGGCGTCGGCATCGAGCCCCACCTACGCTGGAAGACGTACACGCGAATTTTCAGAGAGCTCGCGGAGGCGCTGCAGGTGAAGCTCGCGATCCTGCTGGGCGCCTACGTGGGAGACGTGATCTACTCGCAGCCGATCGAGATCGTCGGCGCCGCCAGCGATCCGGACCTGGCGGACGCGCTCGGAATCGAGCCCTCGGCCTACGAGGGCCCGACGGGGATCACGGGAGTGCTCACCGACGTGCTCGGCCGCGCGGGAATCCCCACGGCCAGCCTGTGGGCCGCCCTGCCACACTACATCTCGCTCAGCCCCAACCCGCGTGGCTCGATGGCACTGCTCGAGCGCGTAGAGCGGGCCACGGGCCTCGAGTTCGACTTCTCCGGAATGCTCGAGTCGGTCGGTCACTTCGACACGTCGGTGACCGAGATGGTCAAGAGCGACCCGGAGCTGTCGGCCTACGTACGCGAGCTCAAGCGCCGCGCCTTCTCCGGCTGA
>CAZLBF010000106.1:0-13982 GCA_964557495.1 uncultured Myxococcales bacterium
GCACTGCTCGCGCGCGAGGTCGGCGGCGAGAAGCTCATCGAGGGCTGGATCGAGGGGCCGTGCGCGGGGGCGGCCAACCTGCGCGGCCTGAACCGCCTGATGCTCGACTTCGTCGACGATCCGGACTACACGCGGAATCTCCTCGAGTTCTGCGTCGAGGTGGGGCTGCGCTTCGGCCGGGCTCAGATCGAGGCCGGCGCCGACCTGATCGGCATCGGCGATGCCGCCGCCTCGCTGATCGGACCCGGGCGCTACGCCGAACTGGTCTTCCGGTGCGAGCGGGCGCTGATCGACGGGCTGCGCGCCGCGGGGGCCCGCGTCCGCCTGCACATCTGCGGCAGGACCCGGAGCCTGCTGCCCTGGCTGGGGCGTCTCGGGGCCGAGATCGTCGACCTCGACTGGATGGTGCCAGTCGACGAGGCGCGCAAGCACGCGGGACCCGACGTGGTGCTGCTCGGCAACCTCGACCCGCTGGCGGTGCTGCGCAACGGGACACCGGAGGCGGTCACCGAGGCGCTCCGCGCGTGTCATCAATCCGCCGGCGAGCGCTGGGTCGCGGGTGCGGGCTGCGAGGTGGTCCGCGACTCTCCCGAAGCCAACGTTCGGGCGCTGGTGGACTACGCGAGGTCCCATCGCTGCGACGGTAGCGTGCGCGCCACGGCCGACTCCGAAGCGGCGAGCGAACGCGGGGGAGCCCGCGCGTGAGCCTCTACGGAGACGGGTCGACGCGCGGCGGACCCGGCAGGGTCGACTGGTAGGAGCGGAGAGCGGGAGACAGAGGAATCCGGATGGCGAGCGAAGCGATGTCCCCCCGCGAAAGACTGCGGGCCGCGTTCGCCGGCGAGCCGACCGACCGCGTCCCTTGGTCTCCGTGCCTGGATGGTTACTTCCTGTCCTCGCTCCCCGAGGGGGACGAGCTCGACGAGGCGGGTGTGCACCGGGCCATCGGTGCCGACGCGCTGCTGCGCCACATCATGCTGTACACCTCTACCGGCCCGGCCATCGGCGTGCGGAACCGCGCCGCCGAGAACCCGCGCATCGACTTCAAGGTCGAGCCGACACCGGAAGGGGGCCATCGGATCTACTACGAGACCGCGGTCGGCACGATCTGGGAGGAGCTCATCTCCAACCCGCAGTCGCCGAACATCCCCTGGTTCACCAAGCGCAAGCTCGAGACGGTCGAAGACGTCAAGATCTACATGTACGCGCTGGAGACTGCGCGCTGCGACCCCCATCCCGAGACCTTCAGGCGCGTCGTCGAGAGCCTGGGCGACGCTGGCCTCGTCACCACCACCGGTCCGATCAGCCCCATGGAGCAGTTCATCAACCTCGACATGGACGTCGAGAACGTGACCTACGCCCTCGCCGACGACCCGGACACCATGGCGGCCTGCTTCGAGTTGATGCACGAGGCCAACCTCGAGGCCTACCAGATCCTGGCCGAGAGCGAGGCCGAAGTGGTGATCAGCTACGAGAACCTCTCGACCACGCTCACGTCGCCCGATACTTACGCCCGCTTCGACCTGCGGCACTGCAACGACTACGCCGACATCTGCCGGAAGGCCGGCAAGACCTACCTGACACACATGTGTGGCAGGCTGAGCGGCTTCGCGACCGGGCTCGAGCAGTCCCGGCAGGACGGCTTCATCGACGTCGCCCCCGCCCCCACCGGCGACGTGAGGTTCGGCGAGGCCAAGCGGACCTGGGCGCGCGACCACATGCTGGTGGGAGGCATCGACGCGACCGCGTTCGCATCGCTAGGGCCGGTCGAGATGCGCCGCTACGTCCGCGATCGCCTCGACGAGATCCGGCGCGAGGCCGGCGAGCTGCGCAAGTTCATCCTGGGCAGCGGAGACGTGGTGCCCAAGGACGCATCCATGGAGATTCTGAAGGCCGTGTCCGAGACCGTCCGCGACTACGGACACGGGCTGGAACGAAACAAGGTGAGGAAATGAGCAAGATCGAAACGGACTGGGACGTCATCGTCATCGGGTCGGGACTCGGAGGACTCGCCTCCGCCTCGCGGCTCGCGAAGGCCGGCCTGCGCGTGCTGGTGCTGGAGCAGCACGTCTTCCCGGGCGGCTACGCGCACCACTTCCTGCGCAAGGTCAAGGGGACGAAGATCGTCTACGACTTCGACGTGGCCCTGCACCAGACGGGGTCGCTGCTCCCGGGACAGGGCATGCACCGCGCGCTCGGCGACCTCGGAGTGCTCGAGCGGATTCGGCTGATCCAGTTCGACACGGCGTTCCGGACCCGCGGACCCGCACACGACCTCCAGGTCCCCGCCGACGCCGACCGCTACGAGGCGCTGCTCTGCGAGACCTATCCCGACCAGGCCGCCGGGGTGCGCGACCTCTTCGCCGCCATGCGTCGCATCCACAGCGGCGACGGTGAGATGTCACAGGACGCACTCGAGGCGATGGGGCTCTCGCTCCAGGAGCTCGTCGAACGCTTCGTGACCGACGAGCGGGTCAAGTCGATCTTCTGCACGCTCTGGGGCTACCTGGGATCGGTCCCCTCGCAGCTCTCGGCGTTCCTCTACGCGCAGATGTGGGGCAGCTACCACTTCGGGGGCTGCTTCTACATCCACGGCGGCGGTCAGGCGCTCGCCGACGCCTTCGTCGAGGTGATCGAGGAGCATCGCGGCAAGGTGCTGCTGCGCTGCCCGGTGACCGGGATCCTGACCGAAGGGGGGCGGGTCGTCGGTGTGGACACCCGCCGGCGCGGGCGCTTCCGGGCGCCCGTGATCGTGAGCAACGCGCCGGCGCCGACCACCTTCAACGAGCTGCTCGAGCGCCCCGAGCTGGCCGAGGCGGACCGCAAGGTGGCCGACGCGCTGCCGGTGGCGGTCTCGATCTCCCAGACCTACGTCGGGATCCGCGGCGACGCGAGCGAGCTCGGCCTGCGCGACCGCGGGGCCTTCATCGAGCCGGACTACGACCTCGACGGCCAGTGGGAGGCGATCCAGCGCGGCGACTACCGGAACCAGGGCTACCTCATGGGCAACCACAACCTCGCCGATCCGGGACACGCCCCGGAGGGCCGCTCGATCCTGCACGCGGCCGTGATCGCCGACGGGCGGCTCTGGATGGACCTCGACGAGGAGACCTATCAGGAGCGCAAGCGCGAGCTCGAGGACTACCTGATCGACCGCCTGGCCGGGGCGATTCCCGACGTGCGCGAGCGCATCGAGATCTGCGAGACCGGCACGCCGCGCACCATGCGCCGCTACACCTCGAATCCGGCCGGCTCGATCTACGGCTACGCGTCGACGGTCACGAGCCACAGCATCCACCGGCCGCAGCCGCGCACCTCGGTGCCGGGGCTCTACCTGGCGGGCGCCTGGACCTTTCCCGCGGCCGGCTTCGGCGGCGCGATGGGAAGCGGCTTCAACACCGCCCGCCTCGTGATGGAGGACATCGAGGGGAGCGAGCCCTCGCGCTAGCCGTCAGCAGACGCCGAAGTCCCAGGACTCTCCGTTGCGGTAGCGCTTGAGGACGTTCTTGGCGATCAGGATGCGGTGGACCTCGTCGGGCCCGTCGGCCAGGCGCAGGGTGCGGGCGCCGCGGTACATGCCCTCGAGCGGCGTGTCGCTCGAGACCCCGAGAGCCCCGTGCACCTGGATGGCGCGGTCGACGACGCGCTCCATCGCGGCCGGGACGAAGATCTTGATCGCCGAGATCTCGGTTCGGGAGTCGCCTCCGCTCTCCATCACCTCGGCACAGTGGATGGTCATGAGCCGGGCGGCCTGGATGTCCATGTAGGAGTCGGCGATGAAGCCCTGGACGAACTGCTTGGTCTCGAGCTTGCCCCCGTGGACCTCCCGCTCCATCGAGCGCCGCACCATCATGTCGAACGCGCGCCACATCGCACCGATGGAGTTCATGCAGTGGAAGACGCGGCCCGCCCCCAGGCGGTCCTGGGCGGCCTGGTGCCCGGTGCCGGTGCGGCCGAGCTGGTTCTCGAGCGGCACGCGCACGTTGTCGTAGATGATCTCGGCGTGGTCCCCGGCCTCGTGGCCCCAGACCGGAACGCTGCGCACGACGTTGAAGCCGGGCGTGTCGGTGGGGACGATGATCTGCGTCATCTTGTCGCGGACCCCACCCTCGCCGTCATCCTCCTCGGTGCGGCACATCACGATCGCAAAGTGGGCACGCTGACCGTTCGACGTGAACCACTTGTGGCCGTTGATGACCCAGTCGTCGCCATCGCGGACCGCGCGGGTCTGGATCGCGTACGGGTTCGAGCCGGGCTGGTTCGGCTCGGTCATCGAGAAGCACGACTGGATCTCGCCTCGCACGAGCGGCTCGAGCCACTTCTTCTTCTGCTCGGGGGTCCCGTACTTGACCAGGATCTTCTGGTTGCCGGAGTTGGGCGCGACGACGCCGAACATCGGTGAAGAGTGCGGGCTCCAGGCCAGGATCTCGTTCATGTAGGCGTGCTTCAGGAAGCCGATGCCCATCCCGCCATATTCCTCCGGCAAGTGGGGCGCCCAGAGGCCAGCCTGCTTCACGCGCCGCACGATGTCGGTGTAGGTCTTGATCTTGTCCTCGCGGCTCCCGAAGCGGAGCGTGTTCTCGTTGGGGATGATGTGGTTGGCGACGATCTCGGCCGTCTGCTGGCGGATCAGGTTGGTTTCGTCGTCGAGCGTGGGGATCGGCGAGACCTGCATGGCGGATTTCTCCTCTCGTGATGTGCCCTGGCGGCTGGCCGCGGGGATTGTACCGCGTCTCCGGGCAGACGAGGTACGCCGGGCGGCATGACGGCCGTCATACCCGGTGCGGGGGCTGTAGGGCAATCCTACCGCGGAAGCAGGGCCGCCGTGAGAGACACAGGAGGGAGTGGGGACATGCCTTCTGACTCGAGATCCGAGGCAAGCAGGAAGCCTGAACACCGGCCCGGGAGTGGGAGAGCTGAACGCGCTCTGGCCGCGCTGCTCGCCGCGACGCTCGGCCTGGTCGTCGCGGTCGCACCGGCCCGCGCGGCCGATCCCGCGCCCCCCGCCGACGACCCTCTCACGTTCAAGACGGACGACGGCGAGCACTCGATCAAGTTCAGCCTCGAGTCCCGCTTCCGCCAGGAGTGGTGGGACGCGCACGCGGGCAGCACCGAGAACTTCTCCGCCTTCCGCAGCCGGGCGTCGTCCAAGTACGTCTGGAAGGACGTCGTCGAGGCCTTCATCCAGTTCCAGGACGCCCGCATCAACGGCTTGGACAGCGACGGGAGCGGCGCCGGAGCCCTCTACTACGTCTGGGGCGCGGACTCGAGCTCCAAGACCAGCAGCCAGCGCATCCGCCAGCTCTGGGTCCAGCTCGAGCCGATCGAGGGTCTCAAGCTCCGGGCCGGCCGCCAGGACATCAAGCTCGGGACCGAGGTGATGTATCCCGAGGCGAACTGGAAGTACCTCAAGGTGGCGCGCGGCTCGCAGCGCCTGGTGGGCACCGTCGGGTGGACACACGCGGAGCGCTCGAACGACGGCATGGTGGCGAGCTACGACTTCGGCGACTACCTCGGCTACGCCTTCGGCGCCAAGCCGACCACGGGCGTGTTCGACATCGACGACGCCTACTCCACGCAGGACCGGATCACCTACGGCGGCGCGACCTTCACGGCCAAGCGCGGGGTCTGGATCGACGACACCGAGGTGCGCCTGTTCGGACTCGGCTACGAGGACGAGCGGCACGTCCGCGACGGGGGCCTCTCGGACAACCGCTCCGTCAACATCTACACGGCCGGCTTCTCGCTGATCGGCATCTACCCTGTCGAGGGGGGCAACGTCGACGTGCTGCTCTGGGGCGCGTACCAGTTCGGGAGCTATCCCGACGTGACGCCCGAGGGCGGGTCCAACCCGCGGAATTCCCTCAGCCAGAACGCTTGGGCGGCGCTGGCCGAGTTTGGCTACCAGTTCACCGAGATGAAGATGAAGCCATGGCTGCGCTGCGGGCTCAACATGGCGTCGGGCGACAAGAACTCGCACGACAGCACCCACGGGACGTTCTTCAACATGCTCCCGACCAACCACCTCTACTACGGCTTCGCCGATCAGTTCGCCCTGCAGAACATCATCGACTACTTCCTGCAGCTGAAGCTGGCGCCGCTGCCGAAGCTGGGCCTGAACCTGATGCTCCATCACATCACGCTCTACACCAGCGACGACGCGAGCTACTTCGGAACCGGCGCCTTCAACAAGAAGATCTTCGGCTTCGGCGCGACTCCCTCCCGAGGGCACAACAGCGTCGCGACCGAGCTGGACGTGGTGGCGAGCTACAAGGCCCACAAGAACGTCGACCTGCAGGCGGGCTACTCGTACATGTGGGGGCACGCGGTCTTCAACAACCTGTCGGACGACGACGTGCGGTTCGGCTACCTGCAGGTGAAGGTGAGCTACCCGTAGCGGGTCCACCCCTAGGGGTCGATGCGGCTGACCTTTCCGGCTCGGGGGCGGGCACAGGCTAACGCGAATCGAGTCAGGACGCCCACGGGCTCCCGCCGACCTCCGCCAGCCGCTCCCGAACCCCGATCTCCGCGTCCTCGAGCACGCAGGCCGGGTCCGGCGCCCATCGGTCGCCGTGGAAGACGATGGCCCGCTCGCGGTGCGAGCCTCGACACAGCCGCTGGTAGTCGCAGGCCGCGCAGCGGCCGGTCAGGTGGTCGAGCCGGTCCGCCAGGAGCTGCCGCAGAGGGTGACGCAGGATCGACTCGAAGCTCTGCTTGCGCACGTCGCCGAGCTTCTCGCTCCTCCAGAACTGATCCGGGTGCACGAAGCCCTGGTAGTCGATGTTGAGAATCTTCTCTCCGGCCGAGTTCCCGCCCCGCTCGAGCAGGAGCATCTGGACGGGCCAGGCGGCGACATCGCCGTAGCGGGACTCGATCCAGCGCAGCAGCAGCGGGCCGTCCGAGTCGTTGGAGTCCGTCGCGACGCGGGTCGGCGAGTCGCGATCGAGCCAGGCGTCGGCGAGCTCGAACAGCGAGCCGAGGACCTGTCGCGCCTCGTCCCGCGAGAGGTCCGCCTGCGCCATGCGGCGCCCCCTCCCGGAGTAGAGCAGGTGCGAGACGTAGAAGCGGTCGACGCCGAGCTCGTTGGCCAGCTCGGCCAGATCGGGTAGCTGGTCCGCGTTGAGGCGCGTCAGCGTCATGTGCAGCCCGGTTCGCATCCCGGCCTCCCGGGCCAGATGCAGCCCGCGGCAGGCGGCCGCGTGTCCGCCGGCCATGCCGCGGTAGCCGTCATTGAAGCCGCGCACGCCGTCGATGCTGACCCCGACGTAGGCGACCTCGGCCTCCGCGAGCTCTCCGGCGGTCGCCTCGTCGATGAAGACGCCGTTGGTGGAGAGCTGAGGCGAGATCCCGACGCTGCTCGCGTGGGCGAGCAGCTCGAGGAGATCGGCCCGGAGCAGCGGCTCCCCGCCGCTGAAGATGACGGTCGGCACGCCGCAGGCCGCCAGCTCGTCGAGCAGTCGGATCCCCTCCTCGGTCGTCAGGTCCGCTCGCGACGGCCGATAGGCTCCGGCGGTGTAGCAGTGGGGGCAGGACATGTTGCAGTGCCGGCAGACGTTCCAGACGATTGCGGGCGCGTGGAATCCGGGAACCGCGAATCCCTGCGAACTCCGCGGCCCGACGGCTGAGCTCGACGTCTCGTCTCGCGCCCGCTGAAGCAGATCGCTCACCGGAAGCATGCTGCAGATCTCCGAGCTCGCATTGGCGTTCGACTACTTCTCCAGTGACTTCTCTCGAACGAAGCGGCTCGGGAGATCCTCCGGGCGGCAGGCCATGACGATCCTCGAGATGTTCACCGGCCGCTCCCCCCCTGCTGGTCGGATAGCTTCAAGCTTCGCACCCCGGTGTCGTACGCAGGCGAGGTGCCGGGCGGAACGTCCCGGAGCTCGCCGACGTTGATCGCCATCGCCACCTTCACCATCAACGTGAATGTCAGCGCGCCCACGCCCCAGACGCCGGCCCCGACGAGCACCTCGTTCAGGCTCGGGTTGTAGGCGTAGACTTCGCCGAGCGCGTCGGGCGTCATTCCGGGAATCAGCAGCCCGAGGCCCTTCTCGACGAAGATCCCGCCCACCGCGAGGACACAGCCGATGCTCAGCAGCCTGAGGTCGTTGCGGAAGTTGGGGACCACGAAGAGCACGAAGGCGACGCTGTTGCAGGCCAGTGCAATCCAGGTGTAGATCGCCACGTCGAAGCGGCCACCGATGCCGAACCACTGGAACTCCCCGTGGATGGTGTGGCCGGTCGGGAAGTAGAACTCCGCGAAGACCTCGCAGCCGAGGAAGAACAGGTTCACCGCCATGGCGTACGCCAACAGCTCGCCGATCTTCCGGAGCGCCGCGTCCGAGATCGAGATCCTGCCGACGCGCCGAAGGATCTGGAAGATCAGGAGCAGCAGCGCGGGACCCGAGCAGAACGCGCTCGCCAGGAACCTCGGAGCCAGGATTGCCGTGTGCCAGAACGGCCGCGCCACCAGTCCCATGAACAGGAAGGCGGTCACCGTGTGGATCAGGACCGCGAGCGGGATCGAGAGAAAGATCACCGGCATGATGAAGCCGGAGTTGTACGGCTGCCCCGTGTAGCTCTTGTAGAGCAGGTAGGTGACGATGAAGTAGTTGACCGCGAAGTAGCTGTTCAGAACCAGGATGTCCCAGATCAGCAGCGAGTAGGGGAAGTTCGGGTTGCCGGAGACGGGAAGCAGGTGCCAGAGCATCTGGGGCCTGCCCACGTCGACGGTCACGAACAGCATGCACATCACGACGGCGGCGATCGCCATCAACTCCCCGATCAGCACCACCTCCTTGATGGGTCCCCACTCGTAGACGTAGGCCGGGATCACGAGTACGACGGCGGCCGCGGCGACTCCGACCAGGAAGGTGAAGTTCCCGATGTAGAAGCCCCACGAGACCTGGTCGCGCATGTGCGAGGTGATCAGGCCGAGCTGCATCTGCCGCGCATAGCCGAACAGGCCGGCGGCGATCACGACGGCCAGGAGGGCGATCCAGAGGTAGTAGCTGCGTTCGCCGCGGATCACGACGTCGAGGCTGCCGGTCACGAAGCGCCAGAATCTCGCCAGCTTGTGCATGCCGACCTCAGCCTCGCCCGTAGAAGTAGAAGAACTTCGGCCGCGTGTGCAGCTCGGCCTTCAAGACGAAGGTGCGCTTGTTCTCGAGCAGGAATCTCATCTCGCCGTTCGGATCGAGCAGGTTCCCGAACTTGCGTGCGCCCACGGGGCAAGCCTCGAGACAGGCGGGATAGCGGCCGTCGCGGGCGCGCTGAATGCAGAAGGAGCACTTCTCGACCACGCCCCTGGGCCGCGGCCGGTTGCCCAGGAGGTGCATGTCGGGATTCAGCTCGTCGGCCGGGACGTTCGGCTCACCCCAGTTGAAGTGTCGAGCACCGTACGGGCAGGCGGCCATGCAGTAGCGGCAACCGATGCACCAGTCGTAGTCGATCACCACGATTCCATCGGGCTCGCTCCAGGTGGCGCCGGTCGGGCACACGTTGGTACAGGGGGAGTCCTCGCAGTGTTGACACGCGATGGGAACGTAGAACTTGTCCTCCGCCGGCACCGCCTCGTGGTTGTAGTAGGGGTTCCCCTCCTCCAGGTCGATGCCGCGGATCGCGCTTTCGCGCTCGAACTCCAGTACGCGGATCCAGTGGATCTGGGGATCCCGCGACTGGTTGTTCTCGTCGACACAGCCATACACGCAACGCCGGCAGCCGATGCAGCGCGAGATGTCGAGGCCGTAGCCGTAGACGACGCCGTCGATCGGGCCGGTGGCGTCGATGGTCACCTCTTTCCCGTACTGCTTCGAGTACTTCCGCTCGAGTCGCTCGAGCACCTCGGCGACCTCGTCGTCGGAAAGCTCGCGGAAGTGCTTCTGGAAGAACTCCTCCAGGTCGAACTCGAACGCCTCCGCGGCACCGGTCAGCCCGGTCAGCGCGCCGACCCCGAGCCCGCAGGCGCTGAGGAACTGTCGGCGCGACGCTCCGCGAGCTCCGCGCGTCCCGCTCCGGTTCTCGTCACTCATGCGCCGCCTCCACGAGCGTCGAGCCGGGGCCCCGGGGCGGCCAGGGGGGAGGGAACGGCTCGAGGGGCTTGAACCGAGGCCCGTGGGGATCGTGGCACTCCACGCAGTTCCGGTACTCCTTGGGCCCCCACCAGTAGCCGGTGCGCTTGCCGTGCACGCCCGCGCGCCACTCCGCGAGCTTCAGCGCATGGCACTGGGTACACAGACGCCAGGACTCGCTGAACGGGATGCGATCGGAGTTCGCCAGGTGGAGCGTGTCGCGTTGCTCCGCGTCGTGGCAGTCGAGGCACCACAGGGTGCCGTGCTTGAACTCCATCACGTCGTGCTCTTCCTCGAACTTGCGCACCTCGAAATTGGTCTTCTCCCCTTCGTGGCAGTCGCTGCAGGGCCAGTACCCGGGATCCATCTCGGGAGGAGGCAGGAGCACCGGCACGGGCTCCGCCGGCAGGCTCCGGCTCGGGTAGTCCCGCGTCGTGTCGGGACCGTGGCGACCGCGCGCCGAGACGAGGACCAGCACGAGCACGAGCACTCCGCCCAGCAGCGCCCAGGTCGCCATCTGGTACGACGGTGGCCGGGGAGTCCCCTCCCCTTCCTCTCGATCCACGGGCATGCCTAGTCCGAAGCCCCGCCGAACGCGTCGTAGTCATCGGGCACGGGGTGGGCGATCTCCTCCACCGCCTGCTCGTAGTCGAAGCCGGCGGTCTCACCGTTCCCGAGCTTGTAGCGGGCCAGGTCCCAGGCGGGGCTCTCGTCGTTGTGACAGACCACGCAGACCTTCTCGCTCTGCGGCACCAGCCCCTTCGAGATCGCGCGTTCCCGGTCGGCCATGATCTTCTTCTTGCGATAGTCCTGGCCCGCGCCGTGACAGGACTCGCACTGGACCCCCTCGGTGCGGACGAAGCTGCTCCCGAGCCTCTCGTCCGGGACACCGTGCGCGGTCACGTGACACCTGAGGCAGTCGTCCTCGGTCTGCGGATCCCCGAGCCCGCGTTCCGCGGCCCACTTCTTGGCCTTCTCGGTTCCGAGCGTCTCGAAAGCCTTGGCGTGCACCGACGCCTTCCAGACGCTGTACTGATCGCCCATCTTCTCTTTTCCGTGGCACGACTTGCACTTCTTCACTCCGACGAAGTCCGGGCCTTCGGCCAAGGCGCTGCCGGAGCCGAGCAGGAGGACGATCGGAAGGGCCGCGAGAATCCGCATCGACATGTCTCTCTTCTCTCTCACCTATCTCTCTCTCATCTCTCTAGAGGTCATGGACCGTGTCGGGACCGGTCCGCTTCCCGGTCGGTGTCACGAGCCGGTCGTCACCCCTGCGCCGCTCGATCGCCTCCAACGTTTGACCCGCGCCCCGCGTGATGGGTCATCGGCCCGATCTCGGCGAACGTGGTCGTGGAAGCCCAGCCCTGGAACTCCCGGCTCATGCGGCTCCAGGCGCCGTGCAGCGGGCAGGGGTTGACCGCGTCGCAGGCTCCCCAGCCGAAGGCGCAGCCCTCCGAAGCGGGGTAGGCATCGACCGCGGTGAGCACGGCCCGGAAGGTGATCTGCCCGGGAGGCCGCGCCAGCGAGAAGCCGCCCCCCTGCCCCTTCTGGGACTCGAGCACGCCGGCGAGGACCAGGCGGCGCAGGATCTTCGACAGGTAGTGCGTGGGGATCTGGGTCCCCTCCGAGAGATCCCGGGCGCGCACCGGAGCGTCCGGCGGCGCGGACGCCAGACAGGCCGTGGCGCGGAGCGCGTACTCAGCAGTCTGGGACAGAAACGTTGACATTCCGGCTGTCTGGCCCCTTCTTACAGGCTCGCCCTGCGCACCCGTGCAGTATAGACAAGCGACAAAAGGATGAATAGATATAAATGTCCATTTTCCTGAGCGAGTACCGGACGTGTTCGGCTTCCTCCTCCCGTCCTTGCGGGACCCGGTCGATGCCGGCTCGTTTGGGACCCGAGAGCCCGAAGCGGGCCAGCGGCTGACGAGCGCGTGAGCACGCTCGAACTGCTTCCGCACCTGAGCGCCACCCTCAACGGGGTGATGTTCGCGCTCCTGATCGCGGGCTTCGCGGCGATCCGGCGGGGAAGGCGAGATCTCCACCCGAAGCTCATGCTGAGTGCCCTCGCGCTCGGGGGCGCCTTCCTGATCCTCTACGTCGTGCAGTACTCCCTGATCGGGCATCGGCGCTTCCCGGGCGACGACGCGGTTCGGACGCTCTTCCTCGCGATCCTCGCCACGCACACGGTTCTGGCGGTCGTTGCAGTACCGCTCATCCTGCGCAGCGCCTACCTGGCGGCCCGGGCGCGCTTCCCGGAGCACCGCCGCCTCGTACGCTTCACCTACCCGATCTGGCTCTACGTCTCCTTCACGGGACTCGTGATCTACTGGATGAGCAACCACCTCCGGCAAGGTCAGGCCGGGTAACGGCCGGCGGAGCCGGCCTCCAGGGGGTGGGAGGGCCCACTTCGACCTGGGGTGAGGCGCGGCTAACCTCCGTGGCGGGAGGTCGAGAGATGGGCCGGAGTGCTAACCCGAACGACGGCGATCCGATCGGGACCGGGGAAAAACACCTCGAGTGGGACACGCCGATGTACCGCCTGGCCGTGGGGCAGCTCGACCGCACCGCCGAGCGGATGGGGCTCGACGTGAACATCTGGGAGCGGCTGCGCGCCCCTCAGCGAGCTCGAGTGGTGTCGTTCCCCTTCCGACGGGACGACTACAACACCGTGGAGACGGTCTTCGCCTACCGGGTCCAGCACCTGCTCACGATGGGCCCGACGAAGGGAGGCGTGCGCTACGACGAAGACGTGAACATGGGAGAAGTCACCGCTCTCGCGATGTGGATGTCCTGGAAGTGCGCCATCGCCGAGCTTCCCTTCGGGGGAGCCAAGGGCGGCGTGCGCATCGACCCCGCGACGCTCTCCCCCGCCGAGCTCCAGCGCGTCACGCGCCGCTATACCTCCGAGATCATGGAGGTGATCGGTCCCGACCGCGACATCCCCGCACCGGACCTCGGCACCAACGAGCAGGTCATGTCGTGGATGATGGACACCTACTCGCAGCAGAAGGGCTACGGCGTCCCGGGGGTCGTGACCGGCAAGCCGATCGAGCTG
This sequence comes from uncultured Myxococcales bacterium, assembly GCA_964557495.1. Taxonomy (GTDB): domain Bacteria; phylum Myxococcota_A; class UBA9160; order SZUA-336; family SZUA-336; genus CAZLBF01. The sequence goes on from CAZLBF010000106.1 coordinate 13,129, forward strand.
GGAGGCTCTCACGGCCGGAAGGAGGCGACCGGGCGGGGCGTGATCGTGTGCGCAGTCGACGCCGCCCGCCGTCTGGGGCTCGCGATCGAAGGCGCGCGCGTCGCGGTTCAGGGCTACGGCGAGGTCGGGGCGTCGGCTGCGCGGATCGCAGCGGAGCTGGGCGCCCGCGTGGTCGCAGTCTCGGACGTCCGAGGGGGCATCTACGCTCCCGGCGGCCTGGACCTCGCCGAGGTCGATGCCTGGGTCGCGAGCCACCGCTTCCTCGAGGGCTTCCCGGGCGCCGACCGGGTGACGAACCGCGAGCTGCTCGAGCTGCCCTGCGAGATCCTCATCCCCGCCGCGATTCAGAATCAGATCACGGAAGAGAACGCGGCCGCCCTGCAGTGCCGCATGGTGGTAGAGGGGGCCAATGGACCGACCACCCTGGAGGCGGACGACATCCTGTCGGACCGAGGCATTTCCGTCGTGCCGGACGTGGTCGCGAACTCCGGCGGCGTCGGTCTCCTACTTCGAGTGGGTCCAGGATCTGCAGAACTTCTTCTGGACGGAGCAGGAGGTGAACGAGCGTCTCACGAGCATGGTACGACGCGCGTTCCAGCAGGTGCTGGCGACTGCGGAGGAGCGCAAGGTCGACCTGCGCACTGCAGCGCTGATGCGCGGTATCCGGCGCATCGCCGAGGCGAAGCGCCGGCGCGGAATCTTCCCCTGACACCAGGAGGGCGACTCTCGAGTCGCCCGACGCGCGCGCAGGCGAGCTCTGCTCGCCGATAACGCGCTAAGACGGCTAGCTCCTGTCGATCAGCCGGAGAAGGCGCGGCGCTTGAGCTCGCGTACGTAGGCCGACAGCTCCGGGT
>CAZLBF010000107.1:0-6640 GCA_964557495.1 uncultured Myxococcales bacterium
CCGATCGAGCGCTGGTCGTGCGCCCCCAAGCCCATGATGGCGCGCAGTCCCGCGGCGACCTGGATCCGGCGCGTGACGTGAACGTCCGCGAACACGCCGGGGCCGAAGTGCAGGTCGACGGTAACGAGGTCGAGCAGGTCGAAGACCCGGTCTGGCGCGTACATGATCAGGCGGAACAAGGGATTGCCGCCCTCGCGGGCGCGCAGGCGCCGGTTGATGCCGAGCCTGCCCCGGTTGGTGACCTGATCCTCCATGGGCCCGAGCTTGGCCTGCAGGTCCGCGACGCCGGGGTACTTGGCGTCGATGCGCCGCACAGCGTTGAGCAGGACGGCCGACTCCGGGAGGGCTCCCTCCTGGAAGCGCGCGTCGGCCACGCTGACCGCGCCCTGCAGCACTTCGTCGATGATCTGCTGGCTGGGCATCGTCGTGCAGGCCGAGAGCGCGAAGACCGCGAGCAGGGCGAGGGTGAGTCGGCGCATATCGAGGTGACCTCCGGGTCTGGTTGGACGGCAGGCCGATTATACCCAGCCGCGGAAGGATTTCCTGCCGCGGGCAATCCTGTACTCTCACGGGGGGGAGGAATCCCACATGTCAGGAGAGGCGGAGGTAGAATCGGGCGAGCGTCGCAACCCGTACCTCTTCATCATGGGCTGTCCGCGCTCCGGCACGACGCTGCTGCAGCGCATGCTCGACCATCACCCGGAAGTCGCGGTGGTGAACGAGGCGCGCTTCATCCCGCTGGCGGTCGCCGAAGCGCCCGATGGAGTCGATCAGCGACTCGCCCCGCTCGACCCGCAGGACGCCACGGGAGGCATCGACCCGCTCCTCGCCCCCGAGCACGTCGAGCGGGCGCGCAGCTACAAGCGCTTCCCGCGACTCGGCCTGCCCGAGACCGCGGTTCGAGAGGCCGCGTCGACGGCCCGCAGCTACGGCGAGTTCGTCGACACGATCTTCTCGGAGTTCGGCCGCCTCCAGGGAAAGCCGCTGGCCGGGGACAAGTCGGGCTTCTACTGCCTGTACGTGCCGCTGCTGCGAACGCTGCTCCCCTGGGTGAAGTTCATCCACATCATCCGCGACGGCCGGGACGTCACGCTGTCCGTGCTCGAGTGGGCGCGGAAGCGCGAGAAGGGACCGCGACGCTTCTCGCTGTGGCGGGAGGAGCCCATCGCGACGAGCGCCCTCTGGTGGCGCTGGTATGTGACCGAGGGCAGGCGGCACGCAGCCGAGCTGGGGCCGGGGCGATACTGCGAGGTGCAGTACGAGACGCTCGTCGCCAACCCCGAAGAGACACTCCGAGAAGTGACCGGGTTTCTGGAGCTACCCTTCGCTCCGGAGATGCTCGCCTATCACGAGGGCAAGACGCGCCGCAAGCGTGGCCTGTCCTCCAAGAAGAAGTGGCTCCCGCCGACCGAGGGACTCCGGAGCTGGCAGACGCAGATGACGGAGCGGAACGTGGAGCTGTTCGAGGCGATCGCCGGGGATCTCCTGTCCACCCTGGGCTACAAGCGGGAGGTCGACTCGATCTCGCCACAGGTCGCCGAGGTCGCCGAGCAGTGCGAGGGCTGGTGGCGGGCAGAGATGGAACGGATCCGGACGCTCGCTGCCGGCACGTCGGCGGGCCCGCGCTAGTCGTCGGCGGCGCAGACCGCCTCAGCCGTCGTAGACCCCCGCCTGGATCTCGCGAAGGGTCCCGAAGAGCGTCTCCACGTTCTCGCGGGGCATCGTGTACTGGAGCATGTGCGTGAACCCGATGATGTGTCGACCGTTCCGGCCGCCGATGCGGTAGGCGCCCAGGATGTCGTCGCGAAGCTCGTCGGGGGTCATCCTCTCCCCCTGCTGCACGTCCACGCCGGTGCAGAAGGTGAGCCGGTCTCCGAACTCGTCGTGCGCGGCCTGGAAGTCGTTCCCGGCCTTGGGCTGGAAGCTCTGCAGGATGTCGAGCTCGGCCTCCACGTAGTGCTCGAGAAAGGGCATCTGGTAGCCGCAGGAGTGGAGCATGGCGATCGCGCCCGCATCGTGCACCGCCTCGATGTGCTTCTTCAGGTGCGGATAGGTGAACTCCTTCCACATCTCGACCGAGGTGAGCGGGGCGCCGGTCGTTCCGTAGTCGTCGTAGATCAGGATCACGTCGGCGCCGGCCTCGACCATGCGCAGCGACATCGCGATCATGTAGTCGTTGAAGCGGGCCTGGAACTGCTTCACCTCGTCCGGGTAGTCGTAGAGCGCCAGCATGAACTGGGACATCTCCCAGAGCTGCGTGCACGGCAGGTCCTGCACCCCGAAGCTCTCCCCGTACAGACACGCGTCCGGATGGTCGGCCCTGAACTTGCGTATCTCGTCGTAGGGCCTCGGGCTCGAGGCGTCGGGGAGGCGCAGCTCGACCAGATCCTTGATGTCCTTGACGGCGGGCTCGATCACGTCGAGGTAGACGCTGCCCATGCCTCGCACGGAGCCGAAGGCGTCGCGAATCCGCAGTGGCTCGCCGTCGCCGGAGATCTTCTTCCCGAGATCGTCGATCGGAATGCCGAGGCCGGCCAGGTCGGAGCCGATCTCGAGCGCGTACTCGCGGTTGAGGTAGCGCGTGTGGAGAAGCGGCACGAAGGCCCGCATATCCTCCGGCAGCCCGCCCTTCTGCTGCTCGAAGCTCTCCCACATCGAGCGGCACGCGGCATCCTGGCTCGCGTCCGACGCCGGCTGGAGCTCCGCGATCATGCGGCAGCCGGCGTGCGGATTGAGCCAGGTCATGACGGGCACGCGGTCGACCGGGAGTCCCCGCACGGTCGCCTGAACGCGTTCGCGAGAGGTCATCGGGCCGCTGGCGGAGTCAGGCACCGGAGCCTCCCTGCGCAGCACCGAGGTCGGCTCGCAGCTGCTCGGCGTCTCCGCTCGCCTCGATCAGCTCGAAGATCATGCCGCCGTGGCGCCGCGTGTCCAGGTAGGCGTAGAGGCGGCCGGTTGGGCCCGTCTGCAGCACCTCGAGTCCCATGTCTCTGGCCTGCTTCAGCTTCGCCTCGAAGTCCGCGACCCGGAAGCCCAGGTGGTGAATGCCCTCCCCGTGCTCGCGCAGGAACTCGAGATGCACGCTGTCACCCTCGACGATGTGGATGAGCTCCAGCTCGACCTCGCCCAGCATCGCGAAGCCCAGCCGGGCCTTGATGCGCTTCTCCTTGCCGCGGTCCCACACGTTGGGGGCCTCCACCTCCTGAACCCGAAACGGCCCCAGACCGAAGCTGGCTTCGAGGAACGACACGGCGCGGTCGAGGTCCTCGACCACGACGCCGATCTGACCCACGGGGGGGAGTTGCAGCTGCTGCTTCAGGTCGTCTGCGGTCATCGCGGACTTCCTCCTTCTCGTCGGTGTGAGACAGGTTACCAGCTTTCCCGCGGCGCCTGGGCGTGCCGCGGTTCCATACCGAGTGTATAATCCGGACGCTGACTGAAACTGCGGGACCGGGCCGGGTACCCTGCCCGGGCGGAAGGGAGAGAGAGCCATGAGTGGATGCAGTGCGCTCGCGATGCGAGTGACTCTGGGTCTGGTGCTGGCGCTGGCCGCGGGAACGGCCTACGCGCAGAACGAGGGCGGAGATCTGTTCGGTAAGGAGAAGGCCAAGGTCCAACGCTGCGGAGGGGGCGCTGACGTCGTCTCGTGGGACGTCGTCCTGCAGCCCAACGGCGACTGGAGCATGAACGACGGGCTGAACGTGTTCACCGGCACCTCCGTGGCGACGGGCAAGGGTGGCAAGCGGAACCTTTCCTTCAGCGTGCTATCGCTGGCCGACTTCATCAGCGTGCTCGAATCGCGAGCCTCGAGCGAGTGCGGCGTCGCCATCGTCGTGTCGGCGAGCGAGCAGAAGAAGTTCCAGCTCAAGGTCAACAAGAACGCGACCAAGGCGAAGGTGCAGCTGAGGTACAAGTTCCTCGGAAGCGGCGGCGGGCAGACCGGCAAGGGCAAGTACGGATCCTCCGCCAAGGGCGTCTGGGGGCCGGTCCCCTAGCCACTCCTTGAGCTTGCGCCTTCTCTCGGAGAAGAGCTTCACTCTCGCGCTCTGTGTCGCGGGAGTGCTCGCCCTCGGTGCGGCGTGCGATGCAGATCGTCCTGACACCCGCGGGTCGGCCGGCGCCGAGCCCGCGGGTGGCGCGGGCGCTCCGCCCGCCTCGCGCCGCCCGGAGAGAGAGCCCGCCCGGCCCCTCCAAGCGCTCCCCGAGCTCGGGGAGGCCGCGGTCGTGGTCGTAGAGGGGCGCGTCACGCTCTCGAGCAACGCGGCACCCCTGCTCGACGTTCTCGAGCGGCTGTCCGAGGCGGCGGGCTTCGAGCTGCAGGCCAGCGGCCTCGCCGGGCGCCTCTCGAGCGTCCGAATCGACGACCTGCCGCTGGCCGAGGCACTGCCGCTCCTGCTCGGAGACGTCCCCTACCAGACGGAGTACGCGTTCGACGCGGAGACTCGGGATCACTACCTGGCACGGCTGCGCGTCGGTGAGGAGGAGGTCGCAGCCATCGCAGCGGCGGAGGCGGGCGAGCTGGCGCCGCCGTCGGGCGCGGCGGCTGCGGGCGAGCGACAGGTCGCGCGCCCCGGGAAGAGACCCGACACTGCGCGCGAGCCCCGGAACCTGGAGCTGGAGCAGGCGGAGCTACTGGCACTCCTGGAGAGCCCCGATGCCGAGCTCCGGGCCGAGGCAGCGTGGAACCTGGAGCCCGAGGGGGAAGGGCTCACGCGCCTGATCGAGGTGCTCGCCTCCGACTCCGACCCGCGGGTACGGGTCGCCGCGAGCGGCAGCCTGGAGAACGCCGAGACCTTTGCGGCGGTCCGGGCCCTGGTCGACGCCCTCGACGATCCCGACCCAGAGGTGGTGCTCGAGGTGATCGACTCGCTCGAGTTCGCCGGCGACGAGAGCAACGTCGACGACCTCGCGCCCCTGCTGCTCCACCCGGACCCGCGGGTCCGCGAGATGGCGGCCGAGGCGATCGAGTTCCTGGGCGACTGACGCCCAGACGGGACCGTCGGATCCTACGGCTCTCGCTCGCCCGGCCAGGGGACCTCGATGCTCACACCGACGGTGCCCTCGCGCTCGGGCTCCTCCCGGGTCACGTCGCTCACCCTCTCGCGGGCCCCTCCCTCGAGCGTGATCGCCGCGGCGCCCGGACGCTCCGCGCTCTTGCCGGGGGACACGGTGACGCCGCCGCGCACCTCCCTCGACTCGATGTCGTCGCTCGGGGCGAGCCCCTCGATGCGCGTGGACCCTCCGCGGAGCGAGGGATCGACCCATTCCGGCATCAAGCTCTGCTCCCCGGGCAGGGGCTCGGCGGGCGTGTAGTCCCGCTCGAGGGGCGGCTCGCCGTGGCGCGCCGCAAGGTCGTCTGGGATCGCCAGGATCCGCCCCAACGGGGGTGGCTCCGGCTCCGCAGGCAAGATCGGCTCCGGGGTCACGACGGGCTCCGGGGGAGGCGCGGGGACGCGCGGCAACCCGAGCCCGACGCGGGGGAGCGGAGCCTCGGCGGAGCGCTCGGGCTCCGGCGTCTCACCGTTCCAGAGCAGCCAGGCGACGGCGAGCAGAGTCAGCGGGAGCGCGACGAGCGCGATGCGGCGGAGCGGTGAACTCACGGCAACCGAGGAAGTTACAGAATTCATGGAATCCCGGGTCGTCGGCGCGGCTTGGACGGGCTCGAGGCCTACCGGTAAGCTGTCCGGCATGTCACCCGTCGAACAGACTCGCTATGACGCCATCGTGGTCGGCAGCGGAGCGGCGGGCGGCACGCTCGCGCGTGAGCTCGCACTCCGGGGCCAGAAGGTTCTGGTCCTCGAGCAGGGGAAGGGGGAGCCGAACCCCGACTCCAGGGTCGCACGCGCCGGCAGGACGGACCTCGTCTTCGCGGGCCGCGGAGTTCCGGTGGCTCGCGGGATCGGCGTCGGCGGGACGACGCTGCTGTTCTACAACACGATGTGGGAGCCGCCGTTCGAGTACTTCCGGTCGCTCGGCATCGAGCTCGCCGCCGAGGTGGAGGAGGCTCGCAAGGAGCTACCCGTCGCGCCGCTCTCGGACGACCTGCTCGGCCCCGTCGCGCGGCGCATCATGCAGAGCGCCCGCGAGCTCGGCTACGCCTGGAACAAGCTCGACAAGGCGATCTTCCAGGACCGCTGTGAGCCCGGCCGCTATCCGGCGCGCGCGCGCTGGACTACGCGCTACTACCTGCAGGAGGCCGTCGCCCACGGCGCAGACGTCGTGGCGGAAGCGGAGGTTCGCAGGGTCCTGCTCGAGGGCAAGCGAGCCCGCGGGGTCGCATTCACGCGCGGGGGTGCCGAGCAGCAGGCGTTCGCGCCCCGCGTCGTCGTGTCCGCAGGCGGCATCGGCTCGCCCCGGCTGCTGCAGGCGAGCGGGATCGAGTCGGTGGGTGAGGGCTTCTTCTGCGATCCGCTCATCACGGTGTTCGGAACCGCCGAGGGCATCGAGAACGTCGGCGAGTTTCCGATGGCGGCCGGTGTCCATCTCGAGGACGAAGGCTACGTGATGACCGACCTCGCGGTCGCCAAGTCCGCCTATCAGGTCATGGCCGCGACCGCGCTGCGCTTCGATCGCCTCCTGGCGCACGCGAGCTCGCTCCCGATCATGGTCAAGATCCGCGACGAGATCGGAGGCCGCGTGA
>CAZLBF010000108.1:0-7385 GCA_964557495.1 uncultured Myxococcales bacterium
CATCACGGGAGGCCGTTGTGGCGGTCTCCGCCGGGTCGAGATGGCGCGAGAGTTCAGCTCTGAGCGCGCGCCGGCCGAGCGAGCCCGATTAGCGAGAGCCAGCCCGCGATCAGGCAGACTCCGCCGAGCGGTGTGACCGGGCCGAGCCAGGACATCCCGGTCAGCACCAGTGCGTAGATCGAGCCGGAGAAGAGCGCGATCCCGACCGTGAAGAGCGAGGCGGGAATCCGGATCGAGCGCTCGCTCCGCGCGCTGTAGAGGGCGAGTGCCAGGAGCGCGACGCTGTGGAGCAAGTGGTACTCGCTCGCAGTGCTCCAGGCGTCGAGCTGGCTCGGATCTGCGATGCGCTCGAGTCCGTGCGCTCCGAAGGCCCCGAGCACGACCGCGAGGGTTCCGGAGATGGCGGCGATGACGATCCACACGGCGACTTGCACTCCGTCCTTCGCTCGACCCTACTCGTAGTGGCTCAGGGCCGCCTGCTGGTAGGCGGACCAGTAGTCGTGGGCGAACTCCCGGAAGCGCAGGATGTTCTTCTCGGAGTCGGGGTCGGCGAGCACCTCGCGGAGCGTCGAGGCCAGGTCGCTCGGGACCTCTCGCACCGGCCACACGCACTCGAGGAACTCGTCCTCGCGGCCCCGCACGTCGAAGCGCGCCAGGTCGCCGAGCGCCTGCATCAGGAGCAGCGTGTAGGGGCCCTCCCAGGTCTCGTAGATGGCCGCGTCGCGCATCAGGCGCGGGAGAGCCGAGAAGCGCTCCTCGATCCCGTTCCCGCCGAGCAGCACCATCGCTTCGTAGATCGCCTGCTGCGCCTCGCGCGTGCAGACGGCCTTGGCGAGGCTCACGTGAATGCGCGAGGCGATGTCTCCCAGCTCGCGACCGTGCACGGAGTGTGCGAGCCAGAGCTGGATCGTCTCGAACGTGCCCGCCAGGGCCAGGTCCGACTGGCGCCGGATGCGATCGAGCGCCTCGGCTACGAGCGGCATGCGGTCGATATGCACGCCGAACGCCTCTCGGAACCCGCAGTAGGCCGCCGCGATGCGCGAAGCTCCGCGCAGCATGGCCGTGGCGCCCAACGTCGTCAGGATGCGCGAGGTCACGAGCACGATGGCCACCGTGTTCTTGAGTCCCGCCTCGGCCGGCCCGAGCAGCCACCCCTCTGCACCGTCGAGCGTGATCTCGGCGGTGGGCAGCGCGCGCGATCCCACCTTGTCCTTGAGCCGATCCAGCGAGTAGCCGTTGGGCGCGCCGTCTTCGCGGAGGCGCGGCACCACGAACAGCCCCACCCCCTTGGGTCCGCTGCGCGCGCCCTCGGGTCGCGCCGTGACCAGCCAGTAGTCCGCCGTGCAGTTGGAGCAGAACCACTTCTCGCCGTGGAGTCGGTAGAGCCCGTCCGCCGCGGGCACGGCCTGGACGGCATTCGTGGCGGCGTCGGAGCCGCCCTGGATCTCGGTCACGAACTGGGCGCCGTGCACCCAGCTCTCGGGCGTGTTGGCGAGCAGCCGCTCGAGCGTCCAGCGCGAGCGCTCGTCGTCTCCGAGCTCTCGGAGCGCGCGGATCAGCCCGTCGGTACAGGCGAGCGAGCAGCCGGTTCCCGCCTCGCCGTTCTGGCCCAGCATGAAGATGATCGCGTAGCGCACGAAGTCGTCGAGCTCTCCGCCCGCGAGCCGCGCACCGTGCAGCTCGGCGAGCATGCGTCGCGTCTCGGGCGGAATCACCGCCTGGTCGCGCCAGCGGTTGTGTGCGTCCTTGCGCGAGATGTAGGGCAGCTTCTCCGGACGCTCGACGACGTCGGCGAGCTCCCGGTAGATCCCGGCCGCCCGTGCGCCGAAGTCGACGAGCAGCGTCTCGGACTCCGCGGCGGCCTGCGGCGCCAAGCGCTGCAGGATGGCCTGCAGAAGCTCGTCCCCGGTGTAGGCGTTGGTACCGAGGGCCTCGAGGTAGGGCGAGAAGTCGTACTCGTGGAAGGTGGACATGGGTCCCTCCGAGAGCCGACTCGAATGCGGTGCATTCCTGCCTGCCCCAGCTGCCGGTACGGGGCGCAGGGCAGACGCGCGGCTGAACTGGAAGCTAGCTCATGGGCCGGGTGCCTGGAAGAGTCGCTCGGCCGCCCGGCGTCCCCGTCGAGCGCGGGATAGAATCGACGCGATGACGCGTCACCGGTCGAGCTCGACGGCGGGTGTGCTGGTCGCCCTGCTGTTGACCGGCTCCGCCTGCACGCTCCTGCTTCCCATGCCCTGGGGACGTCAGGTCGTCGACGCCGCGCTCGGCTGGACGAAGACGCTGGGGGGCATCCCGCTCGAGCACGGGCGCTGCCAGGTCGACCCCGCGAGCGACGCCGCGCTCCGCTGCGAGTTCGACGCGATGAGCTGCGACGCCGGGTGCGGCCCCGCGCTCTCCGCCTTCACGTCTCGCGTCGACGCGCACAACTCCGCGCTCGCGAGAGGCGGGGGACAGCACATCTACGGCTGGACCCTCGAGCTCCAGGGACGCCTCCCGATCGACTGGACCGAGCCCTGGGAGTTCGCGGCCGGTCGAGTCGAGGTCGACTGTCAGCGCGCGATGTTCCTCGTCCAGGGCCACGTCCCGACCCTGCCGGGCGTCGCGATGGTCCCGGGCCAGTCGGCCTACTCCCACCCCGAGCTCGCACGACTGCACCCGGGAGACATCGTGGTGGGGCCGAAGGGCTGGCAGGCGCCGATCCGCGCGGTCTGCACCGAAGAGAATCCCTGCTACGACGGGGCGGGGAAGGCGATCGCGAACCAGCTCCAGCTCGGCTGGCCGTGGCCCGGCCCGGCGACGGACGAGACCTACATCTCGACGGGCGTAGCGGTTCGTCAATCGGGCGACGGAGTGAGCTTTCGTAGCTCCTGTCCGATCTACGACACGACGCGCTGGAGTCGCGGGCTGCGCGACAAGCCCGCCTCCGTGATCCGCACGCCGGGCTGGGACACCGAAGATGGCTGGTGCACGTACAACTTCGAGCACCCGGGTGACTACCTGCACGTCAACGTCTCGCTCTCCTCGGGGGGCGGGACCAACGGAGTCCGCTACACCGGCTGCGCGATGACCAGCCACGGAGTCGTCGGCCAGCACGCCGAGCTCTTGCGCGACGGCTACCCGGCCGAGGGCATCGGCGCCGGCTTCCTGCTGCTCGCGAACACGGTGCGGGTCGAGCCCCGGCAGCTGATGAACGCGGCGACGCGCTGCTTCCTCGTCGCCAGCGGGCACCGCATCGAGCTCGAGGGGATCTGCGAAGGACCGGTTCAGATGGTGTGGGCTCCGACCGGCGTCGGGTCCCTGCTGCTGACGGGAGCGATGAATCACCAGAACGCGCCCGCCGCTCCTCGCGACCTGCCCTGGATCGATCTCGGGACCCGTTCGGGGGCCAACCAGTCGGCGGTCGACATCCGGTTTCCGTTCATCTTCTTCCAGTGGGGCCCCGGCAACCGGCGACACACGCTGATCCGCGCTCGGGGCGACCCGATCTACCTGCACATCGAGGCGGCGGTAAAGAACGTCGGGCGGATCCTCGACGTTCCGGACGGGTCGTTCGTGAGCGGCCACGTGGCCTGCCTCGACCGACCCGCCTACGACTGCGGAGTGCTCGGCGCGAAAGATTGACCGGCGCGCGCGCGACGCCTAAGCGCCCGCCCTACGCCGGGCGGCGCGCCCCGGCCGTGCTCAGCTGCGCCCGCCGCCCAGCCACCTGGAGGCGAGGTACATCGCGACCATGATCAGGGCCGCGAGGACCAGCCCTCCGAGGGGGCTGAACAGCCGGTCCAGGAAGCTCTCGGACGGACTCGACTCTCCCGAGGGTGCAGTGGTGAGAGCCTCCGACGGGGTCGCACCGGCGGTGGGGGCGGGACGCTGGACCGGGGGGGTCGGCTGGTTCGGCGGAACGTCGCCGCCGACCCGGATCAGCACCCCCTGGGCGAGAGACGCCTCGGAGCCATCGAACAGGACGAAGCTGCCAGTTGCCAGGACCACGTGATCACCGGGCCCACCGGTCGAGACCTCGAGCTGTGCGAACGGGAAGCTTCCCTCGGGGAACGCCTCCATCCCGTCTCCGAGGGTGAAGCCCCCGTTGTGGAGATCGCTCAGGGCTGCGATCACGCCCCCCTTGAGCTCGAGCTGCTGGATCCCGGTCAGGGTGGTTGCCCCGAGCGCCTGGGTGGTGCCGCCCACCGCGATCACGTCGTCCGAGTCGATCACGACGCTCAGCTCGACCGTGACGACGCTGTTCGGCTCGAGATCGGCCGGATTCGCCGTGAAGGCGGGCACGGCGCGCGCGGCGGCCGGCGCGAGAAGAGCGAGCAAGGTGCAGGTGACGAGTGAAGCTCTGAGCATTGCGGTCTCCTCGATCGCATCGAGCCGGTCGCGCGCTGCCTCCCAACCCCGCGCTGCTCGCAGCGGGCGACCGGTGCCTCGAGTTCGGAGCGGAGCGCCCCCTTTCTAGCAAAATCCCGCATCCGGAGCGCGAGGAGAATCGGCCGGCCGGAGCCTGGCCCGGCCCGGCCCGCTGATCTAGCCTGTTCGGAAGCATGACGGGGCGAGAGCTGGTCACCCTGACCCGAGACGTGGAGGCCATCCAGATTCCGGATGGAACCCTGCTCGTGCTCCGCGAGGGATCGCCCGTGTGGATCGACCAGGCCCTCGGGGGCACCTACACGGTCGTCACGCGCTGGGACTTCATGGTCCGGATCAGCGGCCGAGACGCGGACGCACTGGGCCGCGAGGTCGAGGTCGTCGAGGTCGAGAGCTCCGGGACCGACCGGGAATCGGTCGAGAAGGCGGCCTGGGACGTGATGCGAACCTGCTACGACCCCGAGATCCCCGTGAACCTGGTCGACCTCGGCCTCGTGTACCGCTGCACGGTGACCTCGCTCGGCGAGGGCCGGAACCGGGTCGAGGTCAAGATGACCCTGACCGCTCCCGGGTGTGGCATGGGACCGGTCATGCAGGCGGACGTGGAGCACCGCATCAAGCGCCTGCCCGGTGTCGAGGTGGTCGACGTCGAGGTCGTGTTCGAGCCGCGCTGGGACCTGGGCATGATGTCCGAATCGGCGCGGCTCGAGCTGGGGATGTGAAGGCCGAAGGCGCGCCGTTCGGAGCCTGGACATCCCCGGTGACGGCCAGCCTGGTCGCCTGCGGCGGGGTGCGGCTGAGCGAGGTCCGGACCTCCGGCCCGGACGTCTACTGGCTCGAGGCCCGGGCGGCAGAGGGGGGCCGCGGCGTGGTCGTGCGGCGCGAACCCTCCGGCGCGATCGCCGACGTGACGCCCGAGGGGTTCTACGCGAGAACGCTCGCCCACGAGTACGGAGGAGGCACGTACGCGGTCTCGGGCCCGACGGTCTTCTTCTCGAACTTCGCCGATCAGCGCGTCTACCGGCAGCGCGGAGCGGAGGCGCCGGTTCCGATCACGCCGGAGCCCGAGCAGCCGCGGGGAGTTCGCTACGCCGACTTCGAGTGCTCGCCGGACGGGCGCTGGCTCTTCTGCGTGCGCGAGACGCACGCGGAGGGGCGGGAGGCGGCCAACGAGGTCGTCGCGCTCGAGACCGACGGCTCGGGCGACGCGCGCGTGATCAGCACGGGGCACGACTTCGTGGCGTTCCCGCGCCTCGACCCCGAAGGGCGACAGCTCGCGTGGACGTCCTGGGAGCACCCGCGCATGCCCTGGGACGGGACCGAGCTCTGGCTCGCGGATCTCACCCCGGATGCCCAGCCGCGGCGCGTGGAGCTGGTCGCGGGCGGCGCGGCGGAGTCGATCTTTCAGCCCGAGTTCGGCCCCGACGGCTCGCTCCACTTCGTGACGGATCGAAGCGGCTGGTGGAACCTCTACTGCCGCGTGGCCGGCGAGACGCGAGCGCTCGCGCCGCTCGAGGCCGAGTTCGGCCGCCCCCAGTGGGCGTTCGCCACGGCGACCTACGCGTTCCTGGACGACGGACGCATCATCTGCATCTGGATCTCGGGCGGCCGCGAGCACATCGGCGTCCTCGACGGCTCGCACCTCCGCGAGATCGAGACGCCCTACAGCTCGTTCGGGCGGCTGGAGCGGCTCGGGGAGTCCCGCATCGCGCTGACCGCCGCCTCCCCCTCCGAGTCGCCCGCGGTGGTCGCGCTCGACCCGGACCTCGGGGAGATCGAGGTGTTGAAGCGGAGCCGCGAGAGCGACGTCGACGCGCGCTACGTCTCGGTGCCGAGCGCGATCGAGTTCCCGACCTCGCAGGATCGGACCGCGCACGCACTGTTCTACGCACCCGCCAACCCGGACTTCCAACCACTCGCCAGGGAGCGCCCTCCCCTGCTCGTCATCAGCCACGGCGGTCCGACGGGCGCCACCTCGAGCGCGCTCAACCTGGGCATCCAGTTCTGGACCAGCCGCGGGTTTGCGGTCGTCGACGTGAACTACGGCGGAAGCACGGGGTACGGTCGCGAGTATCGCGAGCGCCTGCGCGGAAGCTGGGGCATCGTCGACACCGAGGACTGCATTCACGCGGCGCGCTACCTGGCGGACCGGGACCGGGTCGACCCCGACCGCATGGCGATTCGCGGGGGCAGCGCCGGCGGCTACACGACGCTGTGCGCGCTCACCTTCCACGACCTCTTCGCCGCCGGAGCGAGCTACTTCGGCGTGGCCGACGCCGAGGCGCTGGCCGCCGACACGCACAAGTTCGAGTCGCGCTACCTCGACTCGCTGATCGGCCCGTACCCCGAGGCGCGCGATCTCTACCGGGCGCGTTCGCCGATCCACTTCGCCGATCGCCTCTCCTGTCCCCTGCTGATCCTGCAGGGTCTCGAGGACGAGATCGTTCCGCCGGCGCAGGCCGAGGTCATGGTCGAGGCGCTCCGCGCGCGCGGCCTCCCCTACGCCTACCTGCCCTTCGAGGGTGAGCAGCACGGCTTCCGGCGCGCGGAGAACATCATCCGCGCCCTGGAGGCCGAGCTGTACTTCTACGGACGGATCTTCGGCTTCGAGCCCGCCGACTCCATCGAGCCGTTCGAGATCGCCAACCTCTAGCCCGTGTCTCTCAGCGGATCCGGTCCAGCGCGCGCAGCGCCAGACCGCTCGCCACCGAGGTCAGCTCGCTCCCCGATCGGATGCGCTCCGGCCCGAAGCGCCGCTCGAACAGCCGCCGCACGACCGGCACCAGGGACGAGCCGCCCGTCATGAAGACCCGGTCGACCGCGCTCGCGGAGATCCCGGCGCGCTCGAGGAGCCGGTCGACGCAGTCCGCGATCTGCTGCACGTCGTCCGCGATCCAGGCCTCGAACTCGGCGCGCGTGACCGGAGCCTCGATCTCGGCCGGCGGATCGCGGAAGCGCAGCGTCGTCTCCGGGCGCTCGCTGAGCGCGATCTTCGCGGCCTCGACGGCCCGGTACAGGTG
>CAZLBF010000109.1:0-3178 GCA_964557495.1 uncultured Myxococcales bacterium
TCGGGGTGACCCGGGAGGTTCACCGCGCGCGCATCGGGAAAGGCGCGAAGCTGATAGTGCCACGACTCCCTGGAGCCGCCGGAGCCGTGGATGAACAGGAGATCCATGAGAGCGAGCCCTCCTCCGGAGGTATGGGTTCGCGAGGCGCCGCGGCGCGGGCCTCGAGTCGCGCCTGGATCTGCGCGTATCGGCGCCCTCCCCGCTCGACCGTCGCGATCGTGCAGCGTATCACGGCCCGACGTGCAGGAGCCGGAGTTCCCGCGCGTTCGCGCTCTCCATTTTCCTCGGCTCGGGTGTATGCTGCGAGCTGGTCGCGGCGTCGGCCCACGGGGGCCGCGGCGACCGTGCCGCACGGGAGAACCCGTGCGAGAGGAGGATGCGATGGCGCTCGTCGATCTCGAACTGGATCTGTCCCCAGAGGAGCAGGCAATCCGCGACACGGTTCACAAGTTCGCCGCGGAGGTCATGCGACCCGCCGGGGAGGAACTCGACAAGCTGGCCGACCCGGCCGACGTGATCGCCAAGGACTCCGTCCTGTGGGACGTGTTCAAGAAGTATCGCGCGCTCGGCCTGGGCGAGTTCGGCGGCGGCACCGGCGGGGAGGAGCTGACCCCCATGCAGCGGGCCCGGCTCGGCTGCATCACGGGCGAGGAGCTCGGCTGGGGGGACACCGGACTGGGCGTCAGCCTGGGCGTGGCGGGCTTTCCCGGCCTGCTGGCCAACATGTCGGGCAATCCGGCGCTGATCGAGCGCTTCGGTGGCGACGAGGTGATCGGCTGCTGGGCGGTCACGGAGCCGGATCACGGCAGCGACATGGTCGACTTCGCCGCCCGGGTCGGAACCGGCGACTACGGCCGACCCAACTGCATCGCGCGCAAGGACGGGGACTCGTTCGTGATCAGCGGGCAGAAGGCGGCGTGGGTCTCGAACGGCACGATCGCCACGGCCGCGGCGCTGTTCTGTGGCGTCGACATGGGCAGCGGTCCGGAGGGATGCGGCGTCTTCGTCGCGCCCCTCGACGAGGGTGGGGTCACGCCCGGGAAGCCGCTCGACAAGATCGGGCAGCGCCCGCTCAACCAGGGCGAGCTCTTCTTCGACGAGCTGCGCGTACCCGCCGAGTACATGGTGGTGCCGCCCGAGGGGTACCAGTTCGCGATCGAGATGGTGTTGACCATGGCGAATGGCGGAATGGGGACCAGCTTCGTGGGGCTCGCGCGGGCCGCCCTCGAGCTGGCCATCGACTACGCCAAGGAGCGCATCCAGGGGGGAGCGCCCATCATCGAGCACCAGAGCGTAAAGGCGCGCCTGTTCGAGATGTTCCGCAAGGTGGAGGCGGCGCGGGCGCTCAACCGCAAGGTGGTGCTGTACAACACCGTCAACGCGCCGGGACAGCTGCACTACGCGATCGCGTCCAAGGTGACGTCGACCCAGACCGCCTTCGAGGTGTCCAGCGCCGCGCTGCAGATCTTCGGCGGGAACGGCCTGTCCCGCGAGTACCCGATCGAGAAGATCATGCGCGACGCGCGAGCCTCGCTGATCGAGGACGGCTGCAACGACGTGCTGAGTCTGGTGGGAGCGGGTCGCCTCTGAGCCGCGAATCGAGAGGAGAGCGCCCGCATGAGCCAGAAGCCGGACATCGAGACCGTTCGCGAGCTCGCGCTTCGCTTCCGGAACTGGGGCCGCTGGGGCGCGGACGACGAGCTGGGCACGCTGAACCACATCACGCCGGAGAAGATCGTCGCGGCGGCGGGCCTAGTCCGGCAGGGAAAGGTGTTCTCGCTCGCGATCCCCTTCGACGCCAACGGGCCGCAGACCGGCTTCGGGGGTCGCACCAACCCGCTGCACTACATGCTCCAGGACGGCGGCGACGTCGCCTCCGGCGCGCAGGACTTCGTGCCGGGACTGCGCTGGTGCGACGATGTGGTCACGATGCCGCTCCAGTGCGCGACGCAGTGGGACGCGCTCGCACACATCTACTTCGACGGGAAGATGTACAACGACCGCGGTACCGAGCTGGTCAACTCGAGCGGTGCGCTGGCGAACTCGATCGACAAGGCGCGAGACAAGATCGTGTCGCGGGGCGTGCTGCTCGACATCCCGCGCCACCGGAGCAAGGACTGGCTGGAGCCGGGTGAGGCGATCTACCCCGACGACCTCGACGGCGCGGCCGAGCGCGCGGGCGTGGTCGTCGAGCGGGGAGACATCGTCCTGATCCGCACCGGGCAGATCGCCCAGGTGCGCAGCGACGGAAGCTGGGGCAGCTACTCGGGCGGCCCCGCGCCGGGCCTGAGCCTGACGGTCGCGGAGTGGCTCGCGACGCACGAGGTCGCCGGCTACGCTACCGACACCTGGGGCACCGAGGTGATCCCGAACGAGACCACCGACGTGTTCCAGCCGCTCCACTGTGTGGTCATCGTGAACATGGGCATGCTCGTCGGGGAGATCTTCGACCTCGAAGCCCTGGCCGAAGACTGCGCGGAGGACGGGGTCTACGAGTTCATGTTCGTCGCGCCGCCGCTGCCGATCACCGGCGCCGTCGGCTCGCCGATCAACCCACAGGCGATCAAGTAGGGGAGGCGCGACCGGTGTCCATGCAACAGAGCCGCCCGAGGCAGCGACTCACCCGGGGAGCCGGCCTCCTCGTCGCCGCGGCGCTCGCGCTCGCGTGCTTCGCGTGTCACTCCGCCCCGGAGCCCCGAGCGGTCCCCGGTGGGGAGGAGTTCGGCGCCGGTCTGACCCTCCGAGAGGTTACCCCCCTGAGCGAAGTCGTCTCCCAGCCCGAGAGCTGGGCCGACCGACCGGTCCTGGTCGAGGGCGAGGTCCGCGACGTCTGCCAGCGCCGCGGCTGCTGGATGGTCCTCGGCGACGGCGAGGCCGAGGTGCGGGTCGACTTCAAGGACTACGGCTTCTTCGTCCCGAAGGACGCCGCCGGTCGCCACGCATTCGTCGAGGGGCGCGTGCGGCGCGACACCCTGAGCGAGGAGACGGCCCGTCACTACGCCGAGGAGTCCGGCAAGGTCGACCCCTCCGAGATTCGAGGCCCCCAGTCCGTGGTCCGCTTCACGGCAACGGGGGTCCGGCTCCTCGCGAAGGACTGAGCGACTCCCGGCTCGCCCACGCTGAAAGGGGCGTGCCGCTGCCGGGCCGCGCGGCCTATACTCGGGCATCCGGCATCGAG
>CAZLBF010000110.1:0-12517 GCA_964557495.1 uncultured Myxococcales bacterium
CGCTACCGCGGGGCTTGCACGACTCACTTGGGCGCTGTGTGGTGAGACTGAAGAGTTT
The DNA here is from genome assembly GCA_964557495.1 of uncultured Myxococcales bacterium. GTDB lineage: Bacteria > Myxococcota_A > UBA9160 > SZUA-336 > SZUA-336 > CAZLBF01. The sequence goes on from CAZLBF010000110.1 coordinate 59, forward strand.
GGCCCGCAAGCGCCGCGGTAGCGGCGCGCGCAGCGAGGCGTTGCCGAGCGGAGCCCGGCAGGCGAGCTCTGCTCGCCGTTACCCGGCCGGAAGAGATGCCTAACAATCGATCCGGGATCGATTGTTAGGCATCTGGCGGTGTGCGGAGCGTCGAGAAGATGTTCCAGCTCTTCAGCAGGTCGACGGCGTGCAGGAGCTGTCGGTCCCGCCGGTCCCGCTCCTTCCGGTCCAGCTCCGCCCCTTCCTCCGCGGTCTGGGCGCGGCTCGTGGTGAGGTGACCCTGCAGGTCCTCCTCGCCGAAGGTGTGTCCGGGCCGCTCCTCCTCCAGGGCCGTCAGCTCCGCCTGGGTGAAGGGATCGATGTTGACGTCGGGCTGAATGCGAACCTCCTGGATCGAGCGACCACTGGGCAGATAGTAGAGCGCGGTCGTGAGCCGCAGACCGGAGCCGTCGTCGAGCGGGATGATCGTCTGGACCGAGCCCTTCCCGAACGTCTTGTTGCCCAGAACGAGTGCCCGCTTGTGGTCCTGCAGGGCGCCCGCGACGATCTCGGAGGCCGACGCGCTTCCGCCGTTCACGAGCACGACCATCGGATAGGCGGGCTGCGTACCCTCGACGTTCGCGCTCCACTCCATCCGGTTGGCGCCGCCGCGGCCCTCCGAGAAGACGATCAGGCCGTTGTCGAGGAACAGGTCGGCCATCTTCACCGCCTGATCGAGCAGGCCGCCGGGGTTGTCCCGCAGGTCGAGCACGAGCCCCTGGATCTCGCCGCTCTCCTCGAGGGTGTCCCTGAGGTCCTCGGCGGTGCGCTCCTGGAACTGACTGACGCGCGCATAGGTGATGCCCGAGTCCAGCTTGCGGACCGTGACGCTCGGCACCTTGATCGCCTCGCGCACGATCACGTAGGGCTTGGGGCTCTGCAGACCCTCGCGCATCACCTGGATCAGGATCTGGGAGCCGCGCGGACCGCGCATGTGCTTGACCGCCTCCAGCAGGCCCATGTCCTTGGTCGACAGGCACGACTCGTCGGTGAGCTCGGGGCAGACCGCCACGATCTCGTCTCGCGCCCGGATGCCCGCCCGCATTGCCGGCGTGCCGTCGATCGGAGACACGACCGTGACGTAGCCGCTCTCCCCCTTGGTGATCTCGATCCCGAGACCCTCGAACTCGCCCTTCGTGTCGAGCTGGACCTCGCGGTAGAAGTCGGGCGACAGGTAGGTCGTGTGCGGGTCGAGCACGTCGAGCATGCCCTTCAGGGCGCCCTCGATGAGCATGCGATCGTCGACGTCGTTCACGTAGTGCTGGTCGACGAGGTGAAGCACGTTGGAGAGCAGAGCCAGGTCGGCGTAGTTGGGCCGCGCAAAGCTGCGCAGGCTGCCGAAGCTACCCCACAGCATCAGGGCCACCGCCACGGCGAGGGCCAGCGTCGCGAAGGTTCGAAGCTTGATCATGAAGTTCCTCTTCTCGAGATCACCGGAGCAGCCAATCCTGCGGATCGACCGGCTTGCCCCCGACCCGGATCTCAAAGTAGAGCCCAGGTCCACCCATCGGGCCAGTCTCCCCGACCGACCCGATCACCTGCCCGGCGCTGACGAGGTCGCCCGCCTCGACGTCCAGATCCTCGAGGTAGGCCGACACGGTCGCGTGGCCCTGCCCGTGGTCGAGGATGACGAGGCGGCCGTAGCCCTTGAACCAGCCTGCGAACATCGCGCGGCCATCGGCGACGGCCCGGACCGGGCTGCCGGGCGCGGCCTCGATCTCGACCCCGTTCATGAGCGTCTCGGTGCCGTACTCCCGGTCGAGCTGGCGGCCGAAGCCGAGGCGGACGCTGCCGTCCACGGGCGCCGGCACGCGGCCCTGGGCGAGCCCGTCACCGGCGGAGGCGCGTTGGTCGGACGGGACTGACGCCAGGATCTCGGAGAGGCGCTGCGCCGCGCGGCGTAGCTCCTCCGCCGCCTTCTGCTCGCGGTCGGCGCGCGAGCGGAGCAGTGCCACGGAGTTGCTCCGTTCGACCAGGTTGCGGCGGATCCGGTCCTCGCGCAGCGCCACCTGCTCGCTCGCACCGCGCAGCTCCGCGACCAGGGACTCGCTGCGCTGTCGGGCCTCGGTCCAGCGCAGCCGCGCAGAGGCGTGCCGCTCGAACAGCTCCCGGTCGTGCTCGATGATGCGACCGAGCGCGGCGCGTCGCAGTGCGAACTCCTGGACGTCCCGCGCGCGGTAGAGCGCCGGAATGCCCGCCGCCGCCTGGGACTTGTAGAGCGCCACGAGTCGAATCTCGAGATCCTCCCTGGTTCGATCGAGGGCCCGCCCGGCTGCTTCAAAGGCGGCGCGAACCTGCCTCAGCTCCTCTTCGGCGGCCCGTTGCCGCCTCCGGAGCACCCGCACGCTGCGGCGCGCCTCGGACAGCTCCCGGTCGATCGCATCGAGCTCGCCGAGGTAGCCCTCGGCCTGCTCCGCGTACTCCCTCGCCTGCGCTTCTCGCGCCTCGATCTCGGTGCGGATCTCCTCGAGCCGGCGGCGCTCGTCCGCTCCCGGCGCGGGCCCTGCCGGGAGCAGCAGCAGGACGCTCGGGCCCAGGAGCACGAGAGCCGCGGCACAACCGCTCCAGAGCCCACGGAGGCCCCTCACGCCGAGCGGTCCAGCTGCACCAGCGCCATCATGGCCCCGCCCACACCGAGGCCAACCCCGACCAGCAGCAGCAGGGCGACCTCGAAGGCGCCGAAGAAGGCGGGCTCCGCACGTCCCAGTAGCAGCGCCAGAGGCTCCCGGATCCAGGGGAGACCGAGCGCCAGCAGGGAGTACAGGAGCCCCACGGCCAGCGCGGCCGCGACCGCCCCCTGCAGCGCCCCCTCCAGGTAGAACGGCAGGCGCACGAACCACCCGCTGGCGCCGACCAGGCGCAGGATCTCGATCTCCTCCTCGCGCGCATAGATGGCCAGCTGTACGGTCCCGGCGACGATGGCGCCGAGCACGAGCAGCAGGAACACGGCCAGAATCGCTCCGCCCCACTCGATCGCGCTCAGCACGCGCGCATAGCCCTCGACCCAGTCACTGCCGTAGCGGACGTCGTCGACCTCCGGGAGGGCCGCGAGCGCGGTGGCCAGAGCCTGGACCTGCTCCGGCGCGCGCTTCCCGGGCAGCACCTCGACCTCGAGTGCGGCCGGCAGCGGGTTCCGGTCCAGCCCATCCAGGATCTCCGCATCGCCCCCGAGGTCCGCGCGCAGCCGCTCGAGGGCGGCCTCGGGGGAGACGTACTCGACCGACGCCGCACCGGGGAGCGCCGCCGCGCGCGTCCGCAGGGACTCGAGCGCGGCGGGGTCCGAGCCGTCGCCGTCGTGCAGGAACGCGACCACGCGCAGCTCGTGGCCGAAGCGCTCGACCACCGCTCGCATGTTCTCGACGACCAGGAGAAACACTCCGAGCAGCAGCAGCCCCGCCGCCATCGTTCCGACCGACGCCGCGAACACGAGTGGCGTCGCGCGGATCCCGCGCAGGCCGGAGCGCAGCGCCGTGAACAGCCGACGCGCCGTGCGCCCGTTCATCGGCTGCGCTGCGTGACGGCCTGCCCGATGCTGCTCGGGAAGGCGTCGGGGGGGCGGTCCAGCACCAGCCGACCCTGATCCAGGACCAGGCGACGGTGGCGATACCGCTCGAGGAGCGTGGGGTCGTGGGTCGCGACGATCACGGTGGTCCCCCGGGCGTGGGCGTCGGCGATGATGTCCATGATGTCGAGGGCCAGATCCGGGTCGAGGTTTCCCGACGGCTCATCGGCGAGCAGCAGGGGGGGATCGTTGACGAGCGCCCGGGCGATCGCGACGCGCTGCTGCTCCCCCCCGGAGAGCGACCGGGGCAGGTGGTCGAGGCGGTGGCCGAGTCCGAGTCGCTTGAGGATGCTCCACACCCGGGCGCGGATCTCGCTTCTGGGTACGCCGTCGATCTCGGGTGCGAGCGCGACGTTCTCGAACACCGAGCGGTCGGCGAGCAGCTTGAAGTCCTGGAAGATCACGCCGATCTCGCGCCGCAGCTCCGGCACGCGCGAGGCGGCGAGACGCGACACGTTGCGGCCCGCGACCAGAATCTGGCCGGCGCTGGGGCGGTCGGCTCCGAACAGCAGGCGCAGCAGAGTCGTCTTGCCCGCGCCGCTGGACCCGGTCAGGAACGCGAACTCGCCCCGTTCGATCGACAGCGAGACGTCGCGGATGCCGTAGGCTCCCGCGTCGTAGCGCTTGTCGACGTGGAACATCTGGATCATGGGGCCCTACCGCTCCCGGGCGGAACGCTCCGGCCGGACAGCGGCCGAGCGAGCTCGCTGCCCGGAGCGGCGGCGCCGTGCACCGCCTCTGCCCCCCCGCGCATGTTCATGCCCAGGGATTGTGTTCGAGGAACCGGAAAGCCGCTAGCTCTCGATGTGTGCGAGGACGATTTCGTCCAGGCTGCGGCCGGTCAGCACCCCGTCGCCGAGCCGGGCGATGAAGCCGGGCTCACCCAGACCGAGCTCCTCGTCGAGTCGGCCGGCCTTCAGGTCGACGACCACGTCCCGGTGCTGGATCTCCATCCGGTCTCGGACCACCTCGGTCCCGCACTCCGAGGGATTCCCGTACTCCTGCTTGAGGGAGTACAGGATCGTCCCGCCTTCGTAGACGAGCGTCACGATGTACGGGCGCGCCGGACCGCTGTCCTCGGTCTGAACGTGCAGGGTTCGACCGCGGTACCTGACGTTGGTGTTGAAGCCCCCGACCATCTGCTCGTCTCCCCGGCGATCCGCCTCGGCAGCCGCGCCTCCGACCCGATCGGCCTCCGACAGGTCTCCTATCGGGGCGGCCGGGGCGGAAGTTGACGCACGGGCCCCGCAGGGGACTCGTCAGCCGGGACCGCCGAGGCGTCGGCCGCCTCCCGGGCGCTCGCCGGCTCCGCCGCGGCTTCCGCCTCCCGGAGCGCCCGGCCCGCGGCCGGATCGACGCTGCGCAGGTGGAGGTCGCGCTGCGGGAAGGGGATCTCGATGCCCGCCTCGGCCAGGGCGCGGTTCACGGCGACGGTCAGGTCGCTGCGGATCTGGACCCAGGCGTCCATGCGCGCCGTCCAGGCGCGCAGCCGGAAGTCGAGCGAGCTGTCGCCGAAGCCGAGGAACAGCGCGGTCGGCTCCGGCCGCTCGAGGATCCGGTCGTCGGTCGCCGCGATCTCGAGCAGAATGGCCAGAACCTGCTCCGGGTCGGTCCCGTACCGGACTCCCACCTCGACGTTGATGCGGCGCTGGTGGTCCGACAGCGTCCAGTTGATCACCTGGTCGGAGACCAGGTTCGCATTGGGCACGATGACCTCCGCGCCCTCCCAGGTGCGCACGGTGCTCGAGCGGATCCCGATGCGGCGCACCTCGCCCATCAGCTCTCCCACCGCGATCGTGTCCCCGGTCTTGATCGGCCGCTCGAAGAGCAGGACCAGGCCCGAGACGAAGTTGTTCACGATGTTCTGAAGACCGAAGCCGATGCCGACGCCCAGCGCACCGGCGAGCAGCGCGAAGCGGGAGAGGTCGATGCCCGCGGCGGCCAGCGAGGCGATGATGCCGAACATCAGCACGACGTAGAAGGCGCTGGTCGAGATCGCGTACGGGACCCCGCGCGGCAGCGACAGGCGGGGCAGCACGTCCTCGTCGAGCACGTAGCGCAGGAAGCGCGACAGGTAGACCGAGACCATCAGCGCTACCACGAGAGCCAGCATGTCCCCCAGCGAGATCTCCAGCGCTCCGACGGCTAGCGGGGCCGAGAGAAAGGCCGAGACGGCTCCCAGCAGCGGATCGAGCACGGAGAAGTTCCTGAGCGACAGGTAGAGCCAGAATCCGAGCGCGGCGAAGCGCGTCAGGCTGGTCAGGCGGCGCGCAATCGTCAGCGGGTGATCCCGGATGAGGTTCAGGTACTGGAGTGCGCGAGCGTGCAGCGACACCACGAGCATGCCGACCAGCACCTTGTACGCCACGTAGATGATCACCCCGGCGTAGGCGCTCCTCAGTACGCCGTGCCCGACCAGGCGCGAGAGGGCGACGTAGCCCAGGAGGCTGCCCGCGATGGCGGCCGCCAGCAGCGCGATCGCGAGCCGCTTGACGAACACGAAGACCGGCATGCGACTCTCGGAGCTCGGCAGCAGCGCGAGCCGCCTCGGGCTCAGCAGCCAGACCAGCACGGCGATCGCCCCCGCCAGCTGAACCAGGAAGACGAGGCGCGCGAGCAGCGGGACGCCCACGAGGCCGTCGCGTGCGAGGTCGAGCACGAAGAAGCCGGCCAGGGCGTAGCAGGCGGGTCGCACCCCTCGCTCGAGCAGGGGCGGGATCAGGCGGAGCGTGGCCGCGAGTCCGGCGAGCAGGATGCAGGCCCCGAAGTAGGTGGGCGCCTTGTAGTAGAAGAAGGGCGAGACGATCACGGCGACCACGACCGCCGCCGCGTAGGGCCGGGCCAGCAGCCGGGCCGCGGGAGCCCCGGCCTCGTCCTCGGCAGCCCAGTGCTCGGCGCGCTTCCGCAGGCTCAGCGCGACGACGACGACGAGCAGCAGGAGCACGCCGTGCACCACCAGCCGCGTGTCCTGGTCCTGTGCGAAGCCCCACGCAGCGACGAGGTCCTGCTCGAACGCCGTGGCGGCGCGCTCCAGCGTCTCGCCGAAGTCCCGGTGCCGGATCAGCGCGGTCCACAGCGGCAGGCTGTCGGTGCCGAACAGGCCTCCGCGAATGACTTGATCGGCGCGCTGCGTCTGATCGAGCACGTCCGAGACCGTGCCGAGCCCCCCGGCGATCTCCGCCTGGAGCGCCAGCACCTCGTCGCGATAGGCGGTGATCTTCTCGCGGGTGGCCCGCGCCGCCTGGAGCGTGCGCGCGATCCGATCGCTCACCGCTCCCGGGGCGAGCGCCTCGCGCGCCTGCATGCGCGTCTTCTCCCAGACCTCGCTCAGCTCCTCTACCTGGGCCAGGCCCTCCGCGATCACGCGCGCCCGCTCGGTCGTCTGCTTGCGCAGCCCCTCGAGCGCCGTCTGCTCGCTGAGCCAGCGGCCCTCCAGGTCGTCGAGCTGACGCAGTCGGGTCGCTCGCTCGATCCGCTCGCGCGCCTCCGCCGCCCGCTCCTCGAGGCTGACGAGCTGCTCGGTCAGCTGTGCGGCCAGCGCTTCGAACGCCGCGTCGGGGGCCAGGGCCGCCTCGATCTGGCGCAGCTTGCCCTCGGCTGCGCCGGCCTCGCCGACCGCCTCGGCGAGCGAGCGCTTCGGGACGGGCGGGGGCGGGGCCTCGGGCGCGGAAGCGGGTGGAGCCGTCTGCGCCCGGGCGTAGTTCCAGGGCAACGCGAGGAGTGCGAGGAGCGCGAGCCGCGCAGCCGTGGACAGGAGCTTCGGAGGGGATCTCATGGCGCGGTCCGGAGCCTGCTACATCTGCGCCGCACACCGCAAGCCCGTTCACGGGAGCGGCGAGGATCGAGGACGGGCGGGCCCTATACTCCGGCTGGCTCCCAGCCGCGCCCGGTGGCGGACCGGATGCGCGTACGCACTCACCTCGCTTCGCAGGAAGAAACCCACATGCGCCTTCCCATCACTCTCGCGTTCCTGGTTGCGCTCCCCGGCGCCGCCTGCATCAACATCGGCGAGAGGCTGGCCCCGACGCGAGACGTCGTGGTGCTGACGCAGCGACCCGACCCCGTCTACGAGGAGCTGTTCCCGGCCTACGCCGAGCTCTGCGCGGTCAGTCAGTACCGCCCGAAGGACCGAGAGGTCGGCGGTAGCCCCGGCCACGGAGTCATGTACCTGAAGGGGGCCTGCCTGGACGAGGACGCCGCCTATCCGCGCCTCGCGCCCTGTGCCGAGACGGCGGCCGACGCCGGGGATGCGAGCCACGGGACCGGCATCAGCGTGAACAAGTGGTTCAAGAACGTGAACTGGGTGGGCATTCCGGGCAAGCGACTCTTCTTCCACGGAAACCTGAAGCGCGGACAGCGGCTGACGCAGGAGCACTTCGACGCGACCGTGCAGGCGGCCCTGCCCTACTACCGCGGCGTGGAGACGCACCCGCACCCGCAGGCGCCCGACTGGAGCGTCGCGGACTTCGTGGCGCAGGACTCGATCGGCACCGACTTCGCGCTGCGCTACGGTCGCTCCGTCTACTGCATGCGCCTTCCGGTGACGCGGCCGATGATGGCGCAGATCATCGAGTTCCTGAACGAGCTGAACGACGACTACGCCGACGGGGAGACCGACTACAACTGGAGCGGCTTTCACGACAACTGCGTCCACACGCTGCGGAACGCGCTGGCCGCCGCAAAGATCTGGGAGCCAAAGAAGGTCTGGACGATCAAGGTCCGCCAGTTCTTCAACTTGGCCATTCCGGCCAACGAGTTCATGAACCTGGCCACGCTCGCCCACGACTCCCCGCTCGAGAACTTCCCCGAGATCTACACCGACGACCTCAAGCGCGAGACGCTGCTCGAGCAGAGCTGGCTCCCCATGACGCCCGGAGCCATGATCAAGTCGATGTCGATCCACCAGGACAACGACCTCTACGACACGCGCTTCCGCATGCTGATCGTGCAGTCACCCTTCCTGAGCCGAGTCACGAAGCGGGCAGACCGCCTCCTCTACGATGCGCGCTTCGTCGAGTTGGAGGCGAACCTGCGCCTGTTCCGCGCCCGCTACGAGTCGATCCTGGCCCACCGCGGCGACACCGCGGGCTGGTGGTCGCGCGGCGACGAGGACTACCTGGCTGCCCGCGAGCATTACTACGGCTACATCGAGGCGCAGAAGGCCGAGGTAGATCGGATGCTCGCGCGCCTGGCAGAGCAGAAAGAGGAGTACTGAGCTTCCGCGCGCGGCGGCGACCGGCCGCCGCGACTCAGTCGGCGGGCTCGGGTCGGGGAAGCAGGCGGCTCAGAACGAGCATGCCCAGCACGGCGGCGACGGCCGACGCGCCGAGGATGCCGACCTTGGCCGCGTCGAGCGTGGGACCGTCGAGGGCGAGGCCGGCGATGAAGAGCGCCATGGTGAAGCCGATGCCCGCGAGCAGTCCGCCGCCGGCAAGGACGCCCCAGCCGACGCCCTCGGGCAGAGCGGCCAGCCCGAGCCGCACGGCGACCCAGCTGAACAGGACGACGCCGGCCGGCTTGCCCACCACCAGGCCCGCCGCGACCGCCATCGCGACCGGCTCGCCGAAGTCCGAGACCGAGAAGGGAACGCCCGCATTGGCGAGCGCGAAGAGGGGCATGATGACGAAGCTCACCCACGGGTGCAGGACGTGCTCCAGGTACTCGAGCGGCGAGACGATCTCGCGCGAGGCGCGCCGGAAGCGGCGCATCTGCCCCGCCCGATGTTGCAGCAGCGACCACTCGCCGTGCAGGACCTGGTCGACACGCCGCAGCATGTTCGCGAAGAGCGACTCGCTCAGGTAGGCCCGCGCCGGCGTCATCAGCCCGAGGATCACGCCCGCGATGGTGGCGTGCACGCCGGACTCGTGGAACTCGAACCAGATCAGCACGCCGCACAGGACGTAGAGCCCGAGTGACCGCACGCCGAGGCGCTCGAGACCCAGCATCGCGGCGATCGCGACGAAGCCGCCCAGCAGGAAGCCGAGGTGGATCGTGTCGGTGTAGCCGACCGCGATCACGAGGATGGCGCCGATGTCGTCGGCGATGGCGAGCGAGAGGATCAGCACGCGAAAGCCGTGGGGCACGCGGGGACCGAGCAGGGCCATGCAGCCCACCACGAAGGCGATGTCGGTGGCCATCGGGATGCCCCAGCCCGCCTGTCCCGGCTCCCCCAGCTGGAGCGCCAGGTAGACCCCCGCCGGTGCGAACATGCCGCCGAGCGCGGCCGCGATCGGCAGCGAAGCCTGGCGCAGGTCGCGCAGCTCGCCGATGACCAGCTCGCGCTTGACCTCGAGCCCGATGACGAAGAAGAAGATCGCCATCACGCCGTCGTTGATCCAGTGACGCAGCGAGTGGCTCAGCTCGAACGAGCCGAACGAGAACTCGACCGGGGTCTCCCAGAACGCGAGAAAGCCTTCGGAGAGGGGCGAGTTCGCCAGCGCGAGCGCCGCGATCGCGGCCACCAGCAGCACGATGCCGCTCGCGGCCTCCACGTGCAGGAAGCGCTCGATCGGTGCCACCAGGCGATCGATCGCCTTCGCCGGTAGCTCGACCTCCGGGGGTTGCGTCTCGGCCATGCCGGGTTCGGGACTCCGCGCGATTGGAGCGGCTACTCTACGAACTCGTGAGCGAGGCTGTCGAGCGCAGCGGGGTTGAACGACGGGCGAAGCCTCGTTCAGTTTCCCGCACCCGGGTGGGGGCGGTCTGCCTGCTCACTGTCGCCCTGATCGGAGCGCCCGCCGCGCCAGCGTTGGCAGACAGCACCGCCGAGGAGGCGCCCCCGCCCGAGTCGGTCGAGGAGACCCAGCCCTCCCTCGAGCGTCAGCGGCGCGAGGCGACGGGCGACGTGGAGCGGCTGCCCGCTCTGCTCGACGGGATCCGCGACAAGCTCCGGGGGCTTCCGGCATTCGCAGAGGGGACGCGCCTGAGACTGACGCTGCGCTCCTTCTACCTGTACGGCAAGCTCAAGAACAACGAGCGCCGCGAGGCGTGGGCCTACGGTGGCTCGGCCTTCTACGAGAGCGGCTGGATCTCCGAGCGGCTCGCGCTCGGCGCGGAGTTCTTCACCTCGCAGCCGATTCACGCTCCGAGCGACCGGGACGGCACGAGCCTGCTGCGCCCGCGCCAGAGGCAGTACTCGGTGTTCGGACAGACCTACGCGAAGCTGCGGCTGGGAGAAGGCCAGGTGGCAACGCTCTACCGCCAGTTCTACGAGCTTCCGTACGTGAACAAGCAGTACAACCGCATGACGCCGAACAGCTTCGAGGGGTACTCGCTGCAGGGCGGCTTCGGAGGCGAGCCGGACTCGCCGCGGTTCGTCTACGTCGCCGGCTACATCTCCAAGATCAAGCCGCGGAACTCCCAACGCTTCGTGCCGATGGGCGCCGTGGCCGCCCCGGTTGCGGAGCCCAAGCGCGGGACCTGGATGGCGGGCGGCCACTGGGCCCCCTCGGAGCGCTTCTCGATCGGCGTCATCAACTACTACACGCGCGACGTCCTCAACATCTTCTACGCCGAGACGCAGCGGGTGTGGACCACGCCCCGCGGGCTGGCGATCCGGGGTACCCTCCAGTTCACGGATCAGCGCAGCGTGAACGACGATCTGATCGCCGGATCGTCCTTCGACACGCGGACCGCGGCGGCCCAGCTGTCCGCGAGCTGGAACGCGGCGATCCTGCGCGTCGCCCTGCAGACCACGTCGTCGGAGGCGCCGATCCTCGCCCCGTGGGGCCTCGCGCCGACGCCGCTCTGGTCGATGCTCGGGGCCGGCTTCCAGCGCGCCGACGAGGAAGCCTGGCTGGTCGGCCTGTCCTACGTCTTCAGCCGCATCGGGATCGAGGGGCTGAGCACGTCGCTGCACTACGCGCGGGGCCTCGGTGCGCGCTCCGAGGTGACCGGGGACTCACTGAGCGACCAGGGAGAGTTCAACGTGACCGTCGACTACCGCCTGCAGCAGGGACCGCTGAGGGGGCTCTGGCTGCGGGTGCGCGGGGCGTTTCTCAACGAGGAGGGAGGCGGCGATTCCCAGAACGAGCTGCGCCTGATTCTCAACTACGACCTGCCGATCCTCTGAGAAGCCTCGGCCGCGCGATCCGTCCGCTCGCCAGCTCCGGGCCGTCAGCCCTCGAGGAGAGATGGAGCGTAGCCGGCCGGTGCGCGGTAGCCCATGAGCTGCAGCAGCGTCGCCGCGAGGTTCGCGAGGCCCGGTGTCGCGACGTGGGGACTCGCGCGCAGGTCCCGCGCCCCCGGCACGTAGACGTAGAGCGGCACCCGGTTCAGCGAGTGGCTGGTCCGCGGAGCCAGCTGCCCCTCGGCGTCCCGCTTGGGCCTGCCCTGCGCGTCGAGCAGATACATCTCGTCGCAGTTGCCGTGGTCGGCGGTCACGACGAGGGCCCCGTCGAGGTCGGCAATCGTGCGTATCAGGCGCCCGATCTGCAGGTCCACCGCCTCGACCGCGACGATCGAGGCGTCGCGGTCGCCCGTGTGCCCCACCATGTCCCCGTTCGCGTAGTTGAGGCGCGCGTGGCGCCAGCGCCCTGACCGCAGCTCGGCGAGCAGGCGGTCCGTGATCTCGGCCGCCTTCATCCACGGCCGCTCCTCGAAGGGGCGCGTGTCGCTCGGGATCTCGACGTAGAGCTCCCGGGACTCGTCGATGTAGCCGCTGCGGTTCCCGTTCCAGAAGTAGGTGACGTGGCCGTACTTCTGGGTCTCGCTGATCGCGAGCTGCGTGCGGCCAGCCCGGGCCAGGGCTTCCCCGAGGGTCCGGTCGATGGCCGGAGGCTCGACCAGGTACCGCCGCGGCAGCTCGAGGTCGCCGTCGTACTGCATCATGCCCGCGTAGGCGACGTCCGGTCGGGCCC
>CAZLBF010000111.1:0-34282 GCA_964557495.1 uncultured Myxococcales bacterium
GGGGGGGCGCACGCTCGAGGCCGACTGGGTCACCTACAACCCCCAGAGCCGCATCGGCGTGGCGGTCGGCAACGTGCGAATCCGGGCCGAGGGCGAGACCATGACCGCCGAGTTCGCGACGGTCGACTTCGAGAACCTTCGGGCGCTCGCGACCGACGCGACCCTCCGCGCCGAGCAGACCGGCTTCGTGGTGCGAGGCGAGGCGCTCGAGAAGACAGGCCCCGACACGTTCCAAGCGACCGGTGCCCGCTTCACGACCTGCGGCTGCAAGAAGCCCGACGAGCGCCTGCCCTGGGAGATCGAGGCCGCCAAGGCCGACGTGCGCGTCGAGGGCTACGCGGTGGCGCGACACGTGCGGTTCAGAATCCTGGACGTCCCCGTCTTCTACACGCCGTACCTCATCCTGCCCGTGAAGACGCAGCGTCAGAGCGGGTTCCTGCTCCCCGATTTCGGGAGCTCGAACCGGAACGGCACGGAGCTCGAGCTGCCGTTCTTCTGGGCGGCGCGGGAGGACACGAACGTCCTGCTGCGCCCGCGCTGGATGTCGGATCGAGGGCTGAAGGCGGCGCTCGACTTCGAGCACGTCTTCGGGGAGGAGGGCTACAGCAACGGGGGCGGTGCGATCCTGCCGAACGACGACGACGTCGATCGGAACGACCCGGACACCGACTACTCGGACAACCGCTGGGCCTTCTGGCTGCGTCACGAGCAGCCGCTCGCGCGCGGGATCCGCTTCGGGACCGACGTGCAGCGCGCCAGCGACAACGACTACCCGCTCGACTTCGACGAGGACCTCGGACCCGGCGCGAACCATGCGCGCTTCCTGGAGGCGGATGGCTGGCTGTCGGCGGCGCGGCACGGACTCTACGGCGGAGTCGTGCTCGGCTACGCCGACGATCTGCAGAACCCGAACCAGTTCGACCGCGATCAAGCGATGCTGCAGCGGCTCCCGGAGGTGCGCGCCGCTGCGCTGCCACGGAAGCTCGGCCCCGTGCCCCTCTTTGCCAGCTTCGACACCCGCTACACCTACTTCTACAACAAGGACGCGGACGACGAGCTGTTCGGCATCTCCTCCGTCGGCGGGCAGTTCTTCGACACCGGCGTCGACGGTCTGTTCGACGCCGACGAGCCGGACTCGAACGGTGACACCGGTGTCGTACTCGACCCCTCCAAGGACAACTTCCTAACCGGCAGCCTCACGCAGTTCGAGGGCGACGGCGTCTTCCAGGAGGGAGAGCTGCTCTCCGACCGGGGTCATCGGGTCGACATCCAGGCCTACCTGACGCTTCCCGTCCAGCTCGGCATCTTCGAGTTCGTGACCGAGGGGGGCCTGCGAGAGACGCTCTACTCCTCGAAGTACCTCAACGGCGAGACCCGAACGCTGTGGAACGGACGCTCCGATCTGCGCACGCGCTTCGTGCGGGACTTCGAGATCGGCGGGCAGGGGCTGACCCACGTGCTCGAGCCCCAGGTGACCTACTCGTTCATCACCCCGGAGAACCAGTCGCGGAACCCCCTGTTCGTCCCGGCGAGCGCCACGCCGATGGAGCGCCTGACCGTGGCCGATCCGCGCCTGCTCTCGCGCGACCCCTCCGATCGCATCGACAAGGCCCGGCTCCTGCAGCTGTCGCTCGGCAACCGCATCTTCGGCCTCGCCAAGCCCGGGCGCCCGGCACGCCAGATCGGCGAGTTTCGCCTGTTCTCCGGCTACGACTTCGAGCGGGGGCGGGTGACGAACATCTACCTCGAGTCGAGCTTCGAGCCGAACAGCTCGACGGAGCTCGGTCTGGTCTGGGGCTACGACTCGAAGGAGAACGAGATCGACGAGGTGCTGGTGCGGCTCGGCTGGGAGCACTCCAGCGGTCTGTATCTCGGGAGCACCTACCGCTACCTGCGGGACATCCCGCTCATCTTCGAGAAGTTCAAGTTCGACCGCGACTACCGGGACTTCGACTCCTCGTTCAACCGGGTCAACCAGATCGACCTCGACGCACACGTCCCGGTCTCGAGGCGGCTCGATCTCTTCATGCTCGGAAACGGGTCGTTCGAGGACGGGAACATCGCCGGGACCGCCGGGTTCGTGCTGCACTCCTCGTGCAACTGCTGGGACATCCTCGTCTCCGCGAGGCAGCGCACCCGGCCGAGCGACACCTCGGTGCGGTTCCAGATCCGGCTGGCCGGCCTCGGCATGGGCATCGCATCGCCGGCCGCCCCGAACCGTTGACTGGGGCCAGCCGGTGTGGGAATCTCCGGCCGCAATGAGGGTGCTGCCATGGTTCGGCCGGATCGCGACAGCTTCTGCGCGCACGCGCGGAGCGGTAGACCCATCCCCCTCGTTCGCGAGGTCCTAGCCGACTTCGACACCCCGCTCGCGATCTTCCGCAAGCTGGACGACGGCCGCGACGCGTTTCTCTACGAGTCGGTGGAGGCCGACGAGAAGTGGGGGCGCTTCAGCTTCATCGGGATCGGCGCGCGCGCCCGCTTCAGCTCGCGCGCGGGAGTGGTCGAGATCGAGACCCCCGCCGGCCTGAGTCGCATCGAGCTACCCGCCGACCGGAGCATCGATCCCCTGGATCATCTCCGGACGCTGCTCGGCGAGCTGGCTCCGCTCGAGCTTCCCGGCCTGCCGAGGTTCGCCTCCGGGGCGGTCGGCTACCTGGCCTACGACTGGGTGCGCTACGTCGAGCAGCTGCCGGACTCGAACCCGGACGAGCTCGAGATCCCCGACTGCCGCTTCACGTTCCCCGAGACGCTGCTCGTACACGACTGGAAGGAGCAGCGGGTCAGCATCGTGCATCCGGTGACGATCGACGACTCGACCGATCCCGAGCGCGCCTGGGAGGCCGGACGCGCGCGCGTCGACGCGGTAGTCGAGCAGCTGCTGCGCCCGATCGCTCCGGAGCCCGAGCCGACGCCGAGCCGCGCGGCCGTCGAGGTCCGCTCCAACTTCACGCCCGAGCAGTATCATCGCGTCGTCGAACGCTGCCGCGAGTACATCCGCGCCGGCGACGTCTTCCAGGTGGTCCCGTCGCAGCGTCTCAGCCTGCCGCTCGAAGCCGACCCCTTCCAGATCTACCGGGCGCTGCGCGTGATCAACCCGTCGCCCTACCTCTTCTTCCTGCGCTGCGGGGATCACGTGGTGCTCGGCTCCTCCCCCGAGATCCTGGTGCGGCTCGAGGACGGCGAGATCATCCTGCGTCCGATCGCGGGTACCCGTCCGCGCGGAGCGACCGAGGCGGAGGACCGGGAGCTCGAGGCCAGCCTGCTCGCGGACCCGAAGGAGCTGGCGGAGCACCTCATGCTGGTGGATCTCGGACGCAACGACGTGGGGCGCGTCGCCGAGGTGGGGTCGGTGCACATGGACGAGTTCCAGGTGATCGAGCGCTACTCCCACGTGATGCACATCGTGTCGAACGTGCGCGGCCGGATTCGAGCAGACCGCGACGCGATCGATCTGTTGCGCGCGACCTTTCCCGCCGGCACGCTCTCGGGTGCGCCCAAGGTGCGCGCCATGGAGATCATCGACGAGCTCGAGCCGACCCGGCGCGGCCTCTACGGCGGCTGCGTCGGCTACATCGACCACCGCGGGAACATGGATACCTGCATCGCGATCCGAACCCTGGTCGCCAAGGACGGTCGAGTCCACGTGCAGGCGGGGGGCGGCGTCGTCGCGGACTCCGATCCGGAGACCGAGTACCACGAGACGCTCCACAAGGCGCGAGCGCTGCTGCGCGCGATCGAGCTCGCCGGGGGAGGGAAGCTCGAGTGAGGCTGCTGGTGATCGACAACTACGACTCGTTCACGTTCAACCTCGTTCAGTATCTCGGCGAGCTGGGCGCGGCGTGCGACGTGGTCCGGAACGACGCCATCGGCGTGGAGGAGATCGCCGGACGCGGGGCCGACGCCATCGTGATCTCCCCGGGACCCTGTACACCGACCGAGGCGGGGATCAGCGTCGAGACGGTCCGGCACTATGCGGGACGCCTGCCGATCCTGGGGGTCTGTCTCGGCCACCAGTCGATCGCCGCCGCCTACGGCGGGAGAATCGTCTCGGCGCGCGAGCTCATGCACGGTAAGACCTCCGAGATTCATCACGACGGGAAGGGCGTGTTCCAGGGGCTTCCCGAACCGTTCGTCGCCACGCGCTATCACTCGCTGGCGGCGGAGCGCGAGTCGCTACCGGACGCGCTCGAGGTGACGGCCTGGACCGATGACGGCGAGATCATGGGCCTGCGACACCGGGAGCAGCCGGTGATCGGCGTACAGTTTCACCCGGAGTCGATCCTGACCGGGGTCGGCAAGGACCTGCTCCGGAACTTCCTCGACGGCGCAGGCTCGGGGGAGTCGACGCCATGATCGGCGTGGCCCTGAGTCGCATCGCGGCGGGCGGTACGCTCGAGCGCGCGGAGATGCGCGACGTAATCGGCGCGATCATGGGCGGAGACGCGACCGAGCTCGAGGTCGCGGCGCTGCTGGCGGCGCTCCACACGCGCGGCGAGACGCTCGAAGAGCTCGTGGGTGCGGCGCAGGCGCTGCGTGAGCTCGCCGTCGAGCTGCCCGAAGCGCCGCCGGGGGCGATCGACACCTGCGGCACGGGCGGTGGCGGCGTCGGTACGTTCAACATCTCGACCCTGGCGGCGCTGGTTGTGGCTGCGGCCGGGGTCCCGGTCGCCAAGCACGGCAACCGTGCAGCGACCAGCCGCTGCGGTAGTGCCGACCTGCTCGAGGCGCTCGGCGTCCCCGTCGATGCACCCCCGCCCCGCATGGCGCGCGCAGTGGGCGAGGTCGGCATTGGCTTCCTCTTCGCGCGCACCTGCCACCCGGCCATGAAGCGCGTCGCGCCGATCCGCTCGGCGCTCCCGATCCCGACGGTGTTCAACCGCCTCGGGCCGCTCGCGCACCCGATGGGGGTGAAGCGCCAGCTGGTCGGCGTGGCCGAGCGGTCCATGCTCGACTCGACCCTCGAGGCGCTGGTCGAGCTGGGGGCCGAGTGCGCCTGGGTCTTTCACAGTGCGGATGCCAAGGACGAGATCTCGCTCTCGGGTCCGACCGAGGTCCTTCGCTGCTGCGAAGGCCACATCGAGGCATTTCAGCTCGAGCCCGGAGACTACGTGGGCGAGGCGGGGCTCGAGGCGCTGCGAGGGGGCGACGTCGCCGCCAACGTGCGGGTCGCGCGAGCGGTGCTCGAGGGGGTGCCGGGCGCACAGCGCGACGCCGTAGCGCTCGCGGCCGGGGCCGCGCTCTGCGTCGCGGGCCGCGCCGCCGATCTCGCCGAGGGCGTGTCCGAGGCCCAGCGGCTGCTCGAGAGCGGAGCGGCCGGGGCGCTGCTGGAGCGCTGGATCGCGTTCCTGGCCGAGCCGGGAGCCGCGACATGACGATCCTGAAGCGGATTCTCGAGCGGAAGCAGGAGGAGCTGCGGAGCCTCCAACGCGAGCGCGGTGAGGCCGACCTGCTGCGCGCCGCCTCCGACGCTGCAGCTCCGCGCGACTTCGCGGGTGCGCTTCGCGGGGCCGCCGCGCCGCGCTTGATCGCCGAGTTCAAGCGCGCCTCGCCCTCGGCGGGCGCGATCCGAGAGGGGGCCGAGCCGAGCGAGATTGCCCGCAGCTACGAGGCGGCGGGGGCGGCGGCGCTCTCGGTCATCACCGACCGCGACTTCTTTCGGGGCAGCCTCGACGACCTCCGCGCGGCGCGGGCCGCGGTCTCGCTCCCGGTGCTGCGCAAGGACTTCACGCTCGACGCGCTGCAGATCCTCGAGGCTCGCGCGGCCGGCGCCGACGCGGTGCTGCTCATCGTCGCGGCGCTCGACGACGGGGCGCTCCGGGCGCTCCTCGACGTGGCGCGCGAGCAGTCTCTGGCGGCGCTGGTCGAGGTGCACACGCGCGGCGAGCTCGACCGTGCGCTGGCGGCGGGGGCCGAGCTGATCGGCGTGAACAACCGCGACCTGGGCACGTTCAAGACCGACGTGGCGGTCACGCGCGCGCTGCTGCAGCATGCGGCCGGGCGGACGCTGGTCTCGGAGAGCGGGATCTCCGATCCGGAGACCGTGCGCCAGCTCACGGCCGAGGGGGTCGACGCCTTCCTGGTCGGTGAGGCGCTCATGCGCGCCGACGACCCGGGAGCCGAGCTCCGGCGACTGAGAGGAGAGGCCTGATGCGCATCAAGGTCTGTGGCCTGACGACGCTCGACGACGCGCTCGCGGCGGTCGAGGCCGGTGCCGACGCGATCGGGCTCAACTTCGTGCCGGGGACGCCGCGCGCGCTCGACGCTGGGACCGCGAAGGAGATCGCCGACGCGATCCGTGGACGGGCCGTCCGGGTCGGCGTGTTTCGGGACGCGCCTCTCGAGCGAGTCCGCGACGCGGTCGACGCGGTCGGCCTCGACCTGGCCCAGCTTCACGGCGACGAGTCGCCCGCCTACGCGCGCGAGCTCGGAATCCCGGTGCTGAAGGCGCTACCGGTAGACGCGTCGCTCGAGGCGCGCTCGGCCGAGTTCCCCGACGAGGTCGAGCTGCTCCTGGATCATCCCGCGGGTGGCGGCAGCGGCACGCCCTGGGACTTCAGTCTCGCGCGGCGCCTGACCGCGGCCGGACGGCGCGTCTGGATCGCCGGTGGACTGTCGCCGGGGAACGTGGCGGACGCGGTCCGTACGGCGCGGCCGCACGGCGTCGATGCCTCCTCCGCGCTCGAGTCGGAGCCCGGGCGCAAGAATCCCAAGCGGGTTCGCGCCTTCATCGCGGCGGCGCGCGGCGCGGTTGCGGCGAGCGGGCGCCCCGACGCATCGGGCTACTTCGGCCGCTTCGGCGGCCGCTACGTGCCCGAGATCCTGATGCCAGCGCTCGAGGAGCTGACCGGGGCCTACGACGTGCTGCGCGAGGATCCCGAGTTCTGGGAGGAGCTACGCACGGAGCGCGCCGACTACGCCGGCCGGCCGACACCGCTCTACTTTGCCGAGCGCCTGAGCGGCGAGCTCGGCGTGCGCGTCTACCTGAAGCGCGAGGACCTCGCGCACACCGGCGCCCACAAGATCAACAACGCCATCGGCCAGCTGCTGATCGCGCGTCGCATGGGCAAGCGGCGCGTCATCGCCGAGACCGGCGCGGGCCAGCACGGCGTCGCGGCCGCGACGGCCTGCGCCCGCTACGGGCTCGAGTGCGAGGTCTACATGGGCGAGGAGGACATGCGGCGCCAGGCGCTGAACGTCTTCCGCATGGAGCTGCTCGGCGCCGCGGTGACGCCCGTCCTGTCCGGAAGCCGCACGCTCAAGGACGCCATGAACGAGGCGCTGCGCGACTGGGCGACGAACGTGCGCAGCACCTACTACCTGATCGGATCCACCGCCGGCCCGCACCCGTACCCGTTGCTCGTGCGCGATCTCCAGGCGGTGATCGGCGAGGAGGCGCGCGAGCAGATCCTCGAGGCAGAGGGGCGCCTGCCCGACCTGCTGATCGCCTGCATCGGCGGCGGGAGCAACGCGCTCGGGCTGTTCCATCCGTTTTACGGCGATCCCGACGTGGCGATGCTCGGAGTCGAGGCGGGAGGTGCCGGCGTCGACGTCGGTCCCCACGGTGCGCCGCTCTCGGCGGGCAGCCCGGGCGCGCTCCACGGCAGCTTCTCCTACGTGCTGCAGGACGACGCCGGTCAGATCTTCGAGGCGCACTCGATCTCGGCCGGGCTCGACTACCCCGGCGTGGGGCCGGAGCACGCCTTCTACCGTGACTCCGGCCGCGCGGAGTACGTGCCCGCGACCGATGAAGAGGCGCTCGACGCCTTCGTGTTCTTGTCTCGCGTCGAGGGGATCATTCCCGCGTTCGAGTCGGCGCACGCGATCGCGGCGCTCCGGCGGCGCGCCCCGAAGCTGCGGCCCGACTCCCTGGTGGTGCTGAATCTCTCCGGGCGGGGAGACAAGGACGTCTCTGAGGCGCGCACGCTGCTGGAGGCGCGGTCGTGAGCCGTCTGGACCAGGCCTTCGAGCGCGCGCACGCCGAGAAACGCGCGGCGCTGATCGTCTTCGTGACGGCGGGCGACCCCGATCTGCGGACGACGGCCGAGCTCGTGCCCGCCCTCGCCGAGGCCGGTGCAGACGTGGTCGAGCTCGGCGTGCCACACAGCGATCCGATCGCGGAGGGGCCGACGATCCAGGCCTCGTCGTTCCGGGCGCTGCAGCAGGGCACGACGCTCGCGGCGATCCTCGAGGTCTGCCGCGAGGTGCGGGCCGCCAGCGAGGTTCCGCTCGTCCTGATGGGCTACCTGAACAACGTGCTAGCGTTCGGCGAGGAGCGCCTCGTCGAGGCGTGTGCCGCCGTCGGGGTCGACGGGCTGATCGTCGCGGACGTCCCCTTCGAGGAGGCCTCGGCGCTCCAGGCGGCGACCGAGGCAATGGGAGTGCAGCGAATCCTGCTCGTGGCTCCCACGAGTCCGCCCGACCGCGTGGTGCAGATCGCGCGCCGGAGTGCGGGGTTCATCTACTGCATCTCGGTCACCGGCGTGACCGGGGCCCGGGCCCAGCTCCCGCCCGATCTCGAGAACCTCGTGAAGCGCATCAAGCGCGTCACACCGAAGCCGGTCGCAGTCGGCTTCGGCATCTCGACTCCCGACCACGCCGCATCGGTGGCCCGAATGGCCGACGGCGTGATCGTGGGGAGCGCACTCGTTCAGCGCATCGGCGAGGCCACGTCGCCCGAGGACGCGATCGACTCCGCGACCCGCTTCGTCCGGAGTCTCAGCGAGGCGATTCGAGCCGCCCGCTAGCCCACTCGGTGTAGAGCTTGCGGACCTGGCTCTCGGTCTGCTCCCAGTCGCCCGAGTTGTCGATCACCACGTCGGCGAGACCCGCCTTCTCGTCGATCGGGAGCTGGGAGTCGATGCGCGCCTGCGCCTGCTCCTCGGGTAGCGCGTCCCGGGCGATGATCCGTTCGAGCTGGATCTCGGGGGGCGCATAGACCACGGCGACGACGTCGAACGGGAGCAGGGCGCCCGAGCCCGCGCCCCGCTTGCGACCCTCGAGGAGCAGCGGGATGTCGAGGACGATCACCGGCACGCCCGCCTGGCTGTGCGCCTGCATGCGTCGCAGCAGCTCGCGGTAGACGGCGGGGTGGATCAGCTTCCCGAGCGTGGCTCTAGCCTCCTCGTCGCCGAAGACGCGCTCGCCCAGCTTTCCGCGGTCCAGCTCGCCCTCTGGCGTGAGGAACTCCGCTCCGAAGGTCTCGACGATGGCCTCGAGCACCTCGCCACCCGGCTCCTGAAGCTCGCGGACGATCTGGTCGGAGCACTCGACGGCGGCGCCCAGCGCCCGGAGCAGCTCCGCCACGCGCGTCTTGCCCGTCCCGATCCCACCGCTCAGCCCCACCACGGTGCTTCCGCCGCCCGCCATCGCGCGGGACTATAGCGCAGCTCTCAACCCATTGAAGTTTCACGGAAAAACGGGGATGGCGCGTTTGGCACGGCAGGCGCCCTGGGGTATAGTCGCGCGGCTTTCGGATGCATGAGGCGCAGACAGGTGGGGCAGGGCGAGGACTCGATTCAAAAGCAGCGCAAGAAGATCGATCGGATCGATGAAAAGATTCTCGAGCTGCTCAACGAACGCGCCCAGGCAGCCATTGAAATCGGGCGCGCCAAGGAAGCCGGAAGCAGCGCCGTCTTCGCGGCGAGCCGGGAGCTCGATATCTTCGAGCGGCTCGAGGAGCGCAACCCCGGACCGTTTCCGGACGAGGCGGTCCGAACCGTCTTCCGCGAGATCATCTCGGTCTCATACTCCCTGGAGAAGGGCATGAAGGTCGCCTATCTCGGCCCCGCGGCGACCTACACGCACCAGGCGGCGATCCAGCAGTTTGGCCGCATGGTGGAGTTCATTCCCGCGACGACGATCGCCGACATCTTCGACGTCGTGGCGTCGGGTCGAGCCGCCTACGGCGTGGTCCCGGTCGAGAACTCGAACGAGGGTGTCGTGAGCCACACGCTGGACCTGCTCGTCGAGGCGCCGCTGACGATCTCGGCCGAGATCCACGTCGCCATCCACCACGATCTGCTCTCGAAGCAAGGGGATCTGCAGGACGTCCACGCGGTCTGGTCACACCCGCAGGCGCTGGCCCAGTGCCGCGATTGGCTCGCCCTCAACCTGCCCAACGTTCCGCAGCACTCGACCCACTCCACCGCCGTGGCCGCGGAGCGGTCGGCGCGCGAGGAGGGGAGCGCTGCGATCGCGAGCCCGGTAGCGGGGGAGATCTACGGCCTGCAATCGATCCGCTCGGGCATCGAGGACAATCCGAACAATACGACGCGCTTCCTCGTGATCAGCGATCGAGGTCCGGAGCCGAGCCAGCGCGACATCACCTCGCTGCTGTTCTCGATCAAGCGGGATCAGGTCGGCGCGCTCCACTCCGCGCTCGAGCCGTTCGCCAAGCACGGCGTGAACCTGACGCGCATCGAGTCCCGGCCGACCAAGGTCAAGGCCTGGGAGTACCTGTTCTTCTGCGACTTCGAGGGCAACGCGGGAGAGGCGCGCGTCGCGGCCGCCATCGACGAGCTTCGCCCGCGCTGCGACTTCATCAAGGTGCTCGGGAGCTACCCGCGCGCGGAGCCTGCGCCGTGAAGCCCGAAGACCTCGCCAACGCGCACATCCGGACACTCGAGCCCTACCAGGGCGGGAGGCCAATCGAGGAGGTGGAGCGGGAGCTCGGTATCGAGCGAGCGGTGAAGCTCGCGTCGAACGAGGCACCCGTCGCGCCTTCGCCGAAGGTGATCGAGGCGATCCGCGAGGCCGCCGCGCACGTGAACCGCTATCCGGACGGCAACTGCTTCTACCTGAAGCAGGCGCTGGCGGCGCACCTCGACGTCGAGCCCGACTGGCTCTTCCTGGGAGCGGGGTCCGACGAGATCCTCGAGGTGCTCGCGAAGTCGTTCCTCGGTCCCGGCGCCGAGGCGGTCTTTCCGTGGCCCGGCTTCGCGATGTACCCGATCGTCACCCAGGGGATGGGCGCCGAGCCCGTCGGGGT
This sequence comes from uncultured Myxococcales bacterium, assembly GCA_964557495.1. Taxonomy (GTDB): domain Bacteria; phylum Myxococcota_A; class UBA9160; order SZUA-336; family SZUA-336; genus CAZLBF01. The sequence continues at coordinate 10,991 of CAZLBF010000111.1, forward strand.
GCCCCTGGACGATGCGCTGCGGGTCGACGTCGCGCGCCTGGCCGAGGCGGTCACGGAGCGCACCCGGCTGCTGTTCCTGCCGAACCCCAACAACCCGACCGGGACCTCGATCGGGGCCGCGGCCTTCGACGAGCTTCTCGAGGCGATCCCGGAGCGCGTGGTGATCGCGTGTGACGAGGCGTACCTCGAGTACGCGCGGCGCGACGACTTCCCCGACACGCTGCGCGCGCTGCGAGAGCGAAAGACGCTGCTCCAGCTGCGCACGTTCTCGAAGATCCACGGGCTGGCCGGGCTGCGCATCGGCTTCGGGATCGGGCACCCGAGCCTGATCGGAATCCTCGAGCGCGCGCGACACCCGTTCAACGTCAACAGCCTCGCGCAGGTCGCGGCGCTGGCGGCTCTCGACGACGCCGGGCACGTGGAGCGGGTTCGCAAGCTGACCCACGAGAGCCTCGCGCAGCTCGAGCGCGGCTTCGACGCGCTCGGGCTCGCCTACGCCGCGAGCGACGCCAACTTCGTGCTCGTCCGGGTCGGCGGGAACGCCAACGACCTCGCCGAGCGCCTGATGCGCCGCGGAGTCATCACGCGCTCGATGGTCGGCTTCGGCCTCTCCGACTACATCCGGGTCACGGCCGGGCTTCCCGAGGAGAACGAGCAGTTCCTCGCGGCGCTCCGCGCGGAACGCGGGTCGTGAGCGGACGGGCGCACGCAGCATGACGGCCGCGCCCGTCTTCGAACGGCTGGCCGTCGTGGGGCTGGGGCTCATCGGCGGCTCGGTCGCGCTCGCTGCGCGGGCCAAGGGGGCCGCGAGCGAGGTCCGCGGCGTGGATCCCAACCTGGCGGAGGCGGGGGACCTGCCGCTGGTCCCGCTCGCCGAGGCGGCCGCCTGGGCCGACGGAATCGTCCTGGCGGTCCCGATCGAGGCGATGGACGGAGTTCTGGCGGAGCTCGCGCCGGCGATCCGACCGGAGGCGATCCTGACCGACGCCGCCAGCCTGAAGGCGCAGGTCGCCGAAGCGGCGCGAAGGCACCTGGCGGCGCCCGAACGCTGCGTCGGCGCACACCCCATGGCCGGCGGGGATATGAGTGGATTTACCCACGCCCGCGCGGATCTCTTCGAGGGGGCGGCCTGCATCCTCACGCCGGAGGGGACAGAACCGCCCGAGGTGGTGGACCGGGTCGAGCAATTCTGGCAGTGTTTAGGCACATTTACGGTTCGTAGGACACCGGAGCAGCACGATGCGATCACGGCGGTGCTCTCTCACGCACCACATGTGATCGCGTACGCGTTCGCGCGGGGGCTTCCGGACGAGGAGATGCTGCGGCTTGCGGGTGGAGGTCTTCGGGACTTCATCCGGATTGCTCGCGCAAACCCGCGTCTCTGGAGCGAGATTCTGCTCAGGAACCGGCAACGGGTGACCGAAGAGGTGGCGAAGTTCGAGAAGAATCTGGGACAGATCCTGCAGGCCCTCGGGCGCGGAGATCGGGACCAACTCGAGCGCATCCTTCGCGAAGGCCACCAGGCGGTCGGCAAGCTCGAACGTTAGAGAACTGAAGAAGGAGGCGGGGCGATCCTCGTATGACACAGGAACCACATCTGGAAAGCGCAGTCGAGCCAGCGGACGAGGAGAGCTTCGCAGCACTCTTCGAGGCGAGCCTGCACACCGTCAAGGAAGGCACCGTCGTCAAGGGAACGGTGCTCAGCGTGGATTCCGACCACGTGTTGGTCGACATCGGCTACAAGTCGGAAGGCCTGATCGCGACCTGGGAGTTCGGCGACGAGAACGGGGTCGTTCGAGTCCGGCCGGGCGATCAGGTCGAGGTCATGATCGAGCTGGCCGAGGGCGAGGACGGCAGCGTCACTCTGTCCAAGGAGAAGGCCGATCGCCTCCAGGTGTGGGATCGCCTCGCACAGGCACACGACGAGTCGCAGGTCGTCGAGGGCGTGATCACCGGCCGCGTGAAGGGCGGCCTGTCGGTCAACCTCGGCGGCGTGAAGGCATTCCTGCCGGGCAGCCAGGTCGACCTGCGGCCGGTCCGGAACCTCGACCGGATGATCGGCGAGGGCCACAAGTTCAAGATCATCAAGTTCAACAAGCGGCGCGGAAACATCGTGCTGTCGCGGCGTGCACTGCTCGAGACCGAGCGTCAGCAGATGCGCGAGGAGACCCTCAAGAACCTGGCGGAGAACCAGGTCGTCGAGGGCATCGTCAAGAACATCACCGACTACGGCGCGTTCATCGATCTGGGCGGCATCGACGGCCTGCTCCACATCACCGACATGTCGTGGGGGCGCGTCTCACATCCGTCGGAGCTGTTTCAGGTGGGCGACTCGGTGAAGGTCCGCGTGCTCAAGTTCGACGCGGAGTCCGAGCGCGTGAGCCTGGGCCTCAAGCAGACCCAGCCGGATCCTTGGACCAACCTCGGCGACCGCTATCCGGTCGGGCTGCGCCTGCGCGGCAAGGTCGTCTCCCTCGCCGACTACGGCGCGTTCGTCGAGCTCGAGCCGGGCATCGAGGGTCTGATCCACATCTCCGAGATGAGCTGGACCAAGCGGGTCAAGCATCCCTCCAAGGTCGTCGCGATCGGCGACGAGGTCGACGTGATCGTCCTGGACGTGGACCCGGACAACCGGAAGATCTCGCTCGGCATGAAGCAGACCGAGCCGAACCCGTGGTCACTCCTCGAGGAGCGCTACCCGCCCGGAATGCGCGTCTCGGGCGTGATCCGGAACATCACGAACTTCGGGATCTTCGTCGGCGTCGAGGACGGCATCGACGGTTTGATCCACGTCTCGGACATCTCCTGGACACAGAAGATCAGGGACCCGAAGGAGCTGTTCAAGAAGGGCGACGAGATCGAGACGGTCGTCCTCAAGGTGGACAAGGACTCCGAGAAGTTCTCCCTCGGCCTGAAGCAGCTCGAGAAGAACCCGTGGGAGCTGCTCCCACAGAAGTACCCGGTCGGAACGAAGATCCAGGGCAAGGTGACGAGCGTCGCCGACTTCGGCGTCTTCGTGGAGATCGAGGAGGGGATCGAGGGTCTGGTCTTTGCGTCCGAGGTCGGCAAGCACGTGGAGAACCTGCGCGAGCTCGTGAAGGTAGGGGACGAGGTCGAGGCTCTGGTCGTGCGAATCGAGCCGTCCGAGCAGAAGATCGCGCTCTCCATGCGCGCCATCGAAGAGAAGGAGGAGCGCGAGGCGATCGACCGAGTCACGGCGCAGGCCCGAACGCAGACGGCCACCCTCGGAGATCGGATGCCGAAGGAGCTTCTCGAGCGACTGAACGCGCCGGACGACGAGGACGACTGACCGCACAGGTCCGAGGTGCACGGAGGGGGGGGTGATGTCCGCGAGCATGACCAAGAGTGATCTGATCGAGCGCGTCGCGCAGAAGATGCCCCACATCTCGAAAAAGGATACGGAGGTCGTGGTGAACACGATCTTCGACAGCATGACCGATGCGCTCCGAACGGGAGAGCGCATCGAGATCCGGGGCTTCGGGAGCTTCCAGGTCAAGGTCCGCGACGCTCGCGAGGGGCGGAACCCCAAGACCGGAGAGATCGTCCGGATCCCGGCGAAGCGGACGCCCTTCTTCAAGGTGGGCAAGGACCTCAAGGAGCGGATCGACGCTGCATGGCGCGCCTACCGCGGTGGAGCGCCGGAGAAGGCGCCGGCGTCGCACGAGAACCCGTGAGGTGACGCGCCGGCCCCTCTGGGCCCCCTGGCGTATCGACTACATCCAGGGGCCGAAGTCGCAGGAATGCATCTTCTGCGACTCGGCCGGCTCCGATCGGGAGAGGCTGATCCTGCACCGCGGCGAGCGCGTGAGCGTCATGCTCAATCGCTTTCCGTATTGCCTGGGCCACGTGATGGTCGCGCCCAACGCGCACGTGGCTCGGCTCTATGATCTCGAGGCGGCCGCGCGCGAGGAGCTCTTTGCGCGCGTCGCGGACTCGAGTCGGATCCTGGATGAACTGTTCGCCTGTGACGGGCAGAATATCGGGATCAACCAGGGCGCCGCCGCCGGAGCGGGATTCGGCGACCACATCCACGTCCATCTAGTGCCCCGCTGGAAGGGAGATACGAACTTCATGACGGCCGTCGCCGAGCTTCGCGTCATCCCGGATCACCTCGATCGAACCTGGGAGCAGCTTGCGCCCCGGTTCGCGGAGCTGCCATGAAGACCGTAATCCGAATCGCGGTCGTGATCGTTCTGCTGGTCTACGCGGCCCTCGTCGTGGCCAGCAACAGCGAGCGCGTCAATCTCGACCTCGTCGTGTTCCCCGCCCTGAACGCCGCCGTGTGGCACGTGCTGCTGCTCTCCGCGCTGTTCGGGGCTGCGCTCACGGCCCTGCTGCTCGCCTGGCCGTTGCTGCGTCTGCGCCTCCAGGTGCGCAGCCAGAGTCGGCAGGTCACGCGGCTCGAGCAGGAGGTTCACGGGCTGCGCACCCTGCCGATCGCAGAGGCCGACGAGGCCGAGCCGGCTGCGACTGCTCGAGAGGGCTGAGTGGCGCTGCGCTGGCCGCGCTTCCGGCGCTCGCGGCGTTCCCCGACCGCAACCGATTCCTCGGTGGCGGGCCACATGCGGAGCGCGCTGCACCTGGTACTGGCGGGCGATCTGGCGGCAGCCGAGGTCCAGCTCGCCGAGGCGGCGCGCCTCGACTCGTCGTCGAGCGACGTCTACCTGGCGCTCGCGAACCTGTATCGCGCCCGCGGCGAGATCGGTCGCGCGATCCAGATCCACCAGAACCTGCTCCTGCGTCAGGATCTGCCCGAGTCGCTGCGCCTCGAGTGCCTGCTCGGGCTCGCGCTCGACTTCCGGGCGGGCGGCTTTCTGCGCCGGGCGACGGCCTCGTTCGAGGAGCTGCTCGAGCACGACTCCGGGAACGTCCCCGCGCTCCGCGAGCTGGAGCGCATCCGGGTCGACAGCGGCGAATGGGAGGAGGCCATCCGCGTGCGGCGGCAGATCGGAAGGGCCGACCCGCGCACGCCGCAGATCCTGGCGCACCTCTGGACCGGGCTGGGGCGCATGCACGCCGAGGCGGGGCGCTCCGGCGAGGCTCGCAAGGCCTATCGGCGTGCACTCAGCCGCGACTCCGAGTGTGCCGAGGCCTACGTCGCACTCGGCGATCTGCGCCTCGAGGACGGGAGCCCCCGCAAGGCGATCGGCCTGTGGCGGCGGGCGCTCCCGCTCCACCCCAGCCTCGGGGTATTGCTCTACCCGAGGCTCTGGCGGGCACACTGCGCCCTCGAAGACCTGGCGGGGTTGGAGAAGACGCTCGCGGCGAGGCTCGAGGAGGAGCCCGGCGATCAGGAGGCCTCCATCTGGGTCTCGCGCGCCATCGCCAAGCAAGGGCGCGTCGACGATGCGATCGCGCCGCTGCGCCGGGTTCTCGACAAGAGCGCCGGCTTCCTGCCCGCGCGCGCCGAGATCGGGCGGATCCTGCTCTCCGACAAGCGGGACTTCGAGGCGCTCAAGGCGTTCGAAGAGCTCCTCGACCGACTTCCCGTCGAACGTCACCGTCTCCGCTGTCAGGCCTGCGGCACGCAGGACGCGACGCTGCACTGGCGCTGCCCGCAGTGCGGCGAATGGGACAGCTTCGTCTGAACCCGCGCGCTCAAAGCGCGTCGGCCACCAGCTCTGCGACGTCGACCACTCGCGTGCCGCGCTCCGGATCGAGCGCGCTCAGCGCGTCTTCGAACATCTGCAGGCAGAAGGGGCAGGCGACGGCCGCCGTCGAAGCGCCGCTGGCCTGCACCTCCTCGATCCGCATGTGGTTGATCCTCCGGCTCGGATCGTCGTCCAGCCAGGCGTAGCCGCCTCCCGCGCCGCAGCAGAGCGATCTCGATCGGCTGCGCGGTAGCTCGACGAGTCCTCCCGGGCTCGACACCGCGCCCAGGATCTCGCGCGGCGCGTCGTAGATCTCGTTGTGGCGCCCCAGATAGCAGGGGTCGTGGTAGGTCAGGGCGTCGACGCGGCTCCGGAGCTTCAGGCGACCGCTCCGCAGCAGCTCGCGGATCAGCTGGGTGTGGTGGGTCACCTCGTAGTCTCCGCCGAAGTCGGGATACTCGTTCCGCAGCGTGTTGAAGCAGTGGGCGCAGGCCGTGACGATCCTGTGCACGCCGTAGCGGTCGAGCAGCTCGATGTTCCGCTTGGCGCAGGTCTGGAAGCTGAGCTCGCCACCGACGCGCCGCGCGGGATCCCCCGTGCAGGCCTCCTCAGCACCCAGCACCGCGAAATCGACGTCTGCAGCCTGCAGGACCCGCACCAGCGCGCGGCTTACCTCGATGTTGCGGTCGATCATCGAGCCGGTACAGCCGACCCAGAACAGGTACTCCGCTCGGTCCCCGCGGCCGAGCACCTTCAGCTCGAGGTCCTGGAACCAGGCCTCGCGGTCGCCCTGCGCCCCGACCCAGGGATGCATGCGCTCGTCGATGCTCCGCAGCAGCGCCGCCCCCTCGTCGCTCATCCGGGACTCCATCATCACCAGGTGGCGGCGCATGTCGACCAGCTTGGGAACGTGCTCGACGTGGACGGGGCACTCGCGCTGGCACGCCCCGCAGGTGCGGCAGCCCCAGATCTCCGCTTCGAGCACGGCGGGCGTGAGCTCGCCCTCCGAGGCCTCGCCGAACAGAGGGGGATGCAGCGTCTCGCCGCTCGCGCGAGAGTCGAGAAGCGATCCCCCCACCGCGGTCAGGTGCCCCCGCAGATCCCGGATCAGCTTGCGGGGACTCAGCGGGGCGCCGCTCAGGTGAGCGGGGCAGACCTCCTCGCAGCGGCCACAGCTCATGCAGGCGTCGAGATCGAGCAGGCTCTTCCAGCTGAACTGATCGATGCGCTCGACCCCGAGCGTCTGCAGCGACTCCGGATCGCTCTCCAGGGTGGCCTCGATGTCGGGATGCGTGAGTCGGCCGCTCGAATCGAGATTGCGCAGGAACAGGTTGACCAGGCCGTACCCGATGTGACCGAGCTTCCCGTAGGCGAGGTAGCCGAGGAACGCGAAGGCGGTCAGCGCGTGAACCCACCAGTGGAGGCGGTGGAAGGCGCGCAGTCGCTCGGGCGCGAGATCCTGCAGCAGCAGGGCGACGGCGTAGCCGCCGGGCGACCAGGGCGCCAGCTCGGGCTGGGGGCCAAGCTCGGTGAGGGCGATCCTCAGCCCCTCGATCCAGAAGCCCTGCAGAAACAGCACGAGCAGCAGCGCGAGTGCGATCCAGTCGTCCAGGACCGAGTGAAGCTGTGCGGGCCGCTGCACTGCGCGTCGCCAGATCGCCATGCACAGGCCGACCACCCCGAGCATTCCGAAGACGTCGCTGACGAGTGAGTACCCGAGATAGAACGCGCCCTTCAAGAAGTGGATGCCGGTCCATTCCTGCAGGGCGATGAGCGACGTTGCGATCAGCTGGGCGAGAAATCCGTAGAAGATGAGCAGGTGCGCGATGCCCGGATAGGGATCGCGGAGCGGCCTGCGATGCGCGAACACCTCGAGCGCGAGGCCCCTGAGCCGCTCGCCGATGCGATCGAGGCGCACCTCGCGCGCGCCCAGTCGCCACAGCCGCACGCGGCGATAGATGCCGTACCCCAGCAGAGCCGCGGCTACCAGAGCGAAGAGGTAGATCGCGCCTCCGTCGACGACGTTCCAGAAGATCTCCCGCGTCGGCGTCAGCATGGTCGCCGCCATCTTAGTGGACGGGCGTGCGCGGGACTCGCTCCGCGCACCCTGGTATCCTGGGGCCCGATCGGGAGCCGGACTTCGAGGTGCAGGAGCCCGTCCGGATCATCGCCGCGTGTCGCGATCGTTGGGAGGATTGCAGATGAATCTGCTCGGAGCGCGCCGCGCGATCTCTGGCCTGGGGCTGGGACTCCTGATTCCGTGCAGCAGCTTCGCAGCTGGGCTCCAGAGTGTGGAGCAGGGCACCTGGGACATGGGCCGGGCCGTGGTGGGCGCCATGTCTGCCGGGGACTCCGCGGCGACGGCCTACTACAACCCCGCCGCCATGACCCTGCTGGATCGCCCTCAGGCCCTCGGGGGCATCATGGGGATCTCCGGAGAGACCCGCTTCGACTCGAACTCGAAGACCACCGCCAGTGGCGGAGACGGCGGCAACCAGTCGGGAAATGCAGTGGTCCCGGCCGGGCCGTTCTACGTCCACCCGCTGAACGAGGAGTGGGCCGTCGGCTTCAGCGTGACCGCCCCCATCGTCGGGACCATGGAGCCGCGCGATACCTGGGCGGGCCGCTACGTCATCACGAAGCTCAAGCTGGCGACCTACCGCTTCGGCCCCTCCGTCGCGTATCGGGTGAACGACTGGCTCTCCCTCGGGGCCACCGTCGGGGTCAACTACTCGAAGCTGGGCTTCAGGGTCAAGATCCCCAGCCCCATCCCCGGAGCATCCGACGCCAAGCTCAGGATCAGCGACGCCGACCAGTGGGTGGTCAACTGGGGTCTCTCCGCGCTCATCGAGCCCTGGGAGGGAACCAGGCTGGGGATCGCGTGGAACTCGGAGATCGACAACGACGACCTCGATGGAGACATCAGTCTGAGGGGGGCGGCAGTGGGGTTCGCCGACGACGTGGAGGTGAAGCTGACGCTGCCCCAGTACGCGGTGGTCAGCTTGCGCCAGGAGGTCACCGACGACCTCGTCCTGTTCGCCGACGTGGGCTGGGCCGACTTCAGCGAGTTCGACTCCATCTTCATCGGCACCGGCGGCCCCGTCGCCATCAATGCCGAGACCCACTTCACCGACACCGTCGCGTACGGTATCGCCGCCGAGTACGCGCTCTCGCCGGAGTGGACCGTCTCCGGCGGAGTCAGCTACGCAAGCTCGCCCGTGAGCCAGAGCAACCGGAACGCGGCGCTGCCCTTCGATCGCCAGGTCCGCTACGGCACGGGAGTCCGCTACAAGTGGAGGGAGGACGTCACGCTCGCCCTCTCCTACGAGTACCTCGACCTCGGAAGCTCGAAGCTCACCAACACCGTTTCAGGCGAAACCCTGTCGGGCAAGTACTCCACGGACAAGGTCCAGTTCCTCGCCTTCAACGTCAGCAAGAGCTTCTGACGGAAACCCAGGCGCGCGATCTCATTGAGGGCGGCCGCGACGACGTCATGAGTCTGGAGCCGCTCGAAGCCTGGGACGGACTCTCGTGAAGCTTCGCTGGCTCCTCCTCGCCGCGCTCCTCGCCGCATGTGCGGAGGGACCCTACCGCCCCGACGTGGTGATTCTCTCGATCGATTCACTGAGCCGCGAGGCGCTGCCCGGCTACGGCGGCGAAGGCGCGAACGCCCCGACGCTGGAGCGACTCGCCTCCCGCTCGCTCCGCTTCGCGAACGCCTACTCCACGGCCTCCTGGACGCTGCCGGCCCACGCATCGCTGCTGACGGGCCTGTATCCCGACCGCCACGGTGCCACCGACCCGAGAGTCCTGCTGGCGGCCGAGCTACCGCGCCTCGCGCCGCAGCTGCGCGAGGCGGGCTACTCCACCGTCGCCTTCACGGACGGCGCCTACCTGGACTGGCGCTATGGGTTCGGCCCGGGCTTCGAGCGCTACGACGACTTCGTCGCGCCGACCGCCCCTGCGATCGAGGTTCCGCGCGGCGGCCTTCCCCACGAGGAGAAGGGAACGACCCTCTTCGACCGGGCGATCGCCTACCTCGAATCGCGCGCTGCGGACGAGCCGCCGCTCTTCCTGTTCCTCCACACCTACAGCGTCCACGACTACTTCCGCCTCCACGCCTGGGCCACGGCCCGGGCTCCGGGCGCCGAGCTGCGCGAGACGAGCGGCTATCTGAGGTGTCTGCTGGGTCTCGAAGCGTGCTCCGATCGGGACTGGGAGGTGCTTCGCGCACTCTACGCGGCGGAGGTCGCGCACCTCGATCGGGGCGTGGCTCGCCTGCTCGATGTGCTCGAACGCACGGGGCGCGCCGACGGCACGCTCCTGATCTTCCTCTCGGACCACGGCGAGAGCTTCGACCGGGCGCGCGGGCGGCTCCACCACGGCGGCCGCCTGCACCAGGACCAGCTCCGCATTCCGCTCTTCATGCACGGGCCGGGGATCGCGCCCGGCGAGATCGACGCGCCGATCTCGCTCGTGGACCTGATGCCCACTCTGCTCGATCTGCTGGGGCTCCCGATTCCGGAAGGTCTCGACGGGCGCTCGCTGGTGCCGGCGATCCGGCGCGAGGCCGAGCTGGCGGCCGTGCCGCTCTACGCGATGGAGCACTATCACCTGTGGTACGAGGGCGTGAGAAAGAACTCCCCCGAGGTCCAGCCGTCGCCACTCTCGGTCGCGGTGATCCAGGGGCGCAACTGGTACATCCGCGCGCCGTTCTCCGAAGAGCTCTACGACATGGAGGCCGACCCGGAGCAGGACGCAAACCTCTCGGCGGACGAGCGGCGGGTCGCGGGTCTGCGAGAGCTGTCCGCCGCGCGTCGGCAGCTCGCGGTCCAGCGGGAGCCGAGCGAGCAGGATCCCGAGCTGCTCGAGCAGCTGCGGGCGCTGGGCTACGTCGAGTAGGCCGGTGGCTGCGCAGGGGGCGGCCTTCACGTGCAATGATGCTCCTGCAGAGTTTCGCCCGCGGCCGCGTCTCTCGTCCCCGCGCGGCTGGCACGCCGATTGCTCCACATGACTCCAGGCGAGAAAAGGTCCCGAGAGTGAAGGAGGCGCATTTGGCGCTGGCGATCGCGCTGATCACGATCTTCACGCAGGTCCCCGCGCTCGCCTACGCGAAGGACCTCGATCAGCGCGTTCCGGTCGCGCCGGGAGGCCTGCTCCAGGTCGATCTCGACATGGGGGAGGACTTCCTTCCCGAGCGCCTCTCACTCGACATCCGGTCGCACGACGCGGACGAGGTCTGGGCGGTAGCAGACCTCTCGGGCCCGGGAGGATCGGCCGTGGACTTTCGAGTGGAGCACGACGCGCGGGGCGTCCGACTCTACGGACGCTCCGGGGGGCTGCTGGCCTGGCTCCTCGGCGGGCCGGGCGTCAGCGTGCGCATCTGGGTGCCGCGCGAGTTCTCGCTCGACGTCCGCTGCCGCTCGGGATCGGTCCGCATCGAGGAGGTGAGCGGATCGGTCCGGGCGCGCGTCAACGACGGCTCGATCGAGGTGCGCGGAGGCGAGGGGAGCCTGAATCTCAAGGTCAGCTCCGGGCCGGTGCGCGTCACCGAGATGCTCGGGGACGCCGCGATCCGGACCTCGGACGGCTCGATCGACCTCGAGTGGATCTCGGGAGACGTCGAGGCGCGCACGGGCTCGGGCGACATCCGCGCGCGACACATGGACGGCGACGTCGCACTCCGAACCGACTCCGGCGAGATCGAGGCGACCGAGCTGCGCGGCAGGACCGAGGCGCGGACGGAGCGCGGCGCCGTCTACGCGCGCTTCTCGGGTCCCCCGGAGGGCCTCCTCGAGACCTACGGCGGCTCGGTCCACGTCGTGCTTCCCGAGCACGCGGGAGCGCATCTGGACGCGCGCACGCGGCGCGGGACCGTTCAGTTCGGGGAGGGCATCGAGGCGCCGGGGACGCACCGGAGCGAGCAGTACGTCGGCGCCGTGAACGGGGGAGGGCCGGCGCTCAGGATCTTCACGAACCGCGGAAACATCCGCGTGGACCGACGCTGATGGATGGACCGACGCTGATGAAGAAGGGCAGGCCGATGGCTCGATACGCGATCGCGCTCGCACTGCTGGCCGGCTGGCTTCCGGCAGCCGCGGGTGCGGAGGAGTTCCGGCAGGCGATCCCCGTGCAGCCGGGCGGCACTGTCGAGGTGGACCTCTCCTCGGGCTCGGTCGAGGTAGAGACCCACGACGAGCACGAGGTTGCGGTGGCCGCCGAGAGCCGCGGACTGAGCGGCGGGCTGATGCGCTTCGAGCTCAGCGGCGACGGCCAGAACGCGAAGTTCGTGGGGAAGCACGCGGGCTGGCTGGGCATGTTCGGCTCCGGCGAGCTGCGCGTGTACGTGCGCGTTCCGGAGAGCTACTCGGTCGACGTAAAGACCGCGGGCGGCTCGGTGGCGATCGACGAGCTGGGCGGCCGGGCATCGGTCCGCACCAGCGGGGGCTCGATCGAGCTGGCCGAAGTGCGCGGGCCCGTCGAGCTGGAGACCTCCGGCGGCCCGATTCGCGTCGAGGAGGTCGAGGGAGACGTCACGGCCCGGACCTCCGGGGGCGGGATCCGGATCTCCGAGGTGGGCGGTCGGGTCGATGCGCGCACCTCGGGCGGCTCGATCGAGCTCGACGAGGTCGAGGGCCCGGTGGAGGTGCGCACGAGCGGAGGCTCGATCCTGGTCCGGTTCAACGACGCCCCGGCGGGAGAGCTGAAGACCTCGGGCGGGAGTATCGAGGTCGAGTTCTCCGAGGAGGCGGCGCTCGACCTGGAGGCCGAGACCAGCGGCGGCCGAGTCAAGATCGACTCCGAGATCCGCGTACTGGGCGTCCTGACACGCGACCAGGTCAAGGGAGAGATCAACGGCGGCGGACCGGTGCTCCAGCTGAAGACCTCCGGCGGCAACATCCGCATTCAGGTCAAGTGAGGCGTTCGAAGGCCTCGGCCACCTCGGGCGGAGCCTGCACCAGCTCGATCAGCACGCCCTCTCCGCCGATCGGGGCCTCGGCGTTGCCCTTTGGGTGGATGAAGCAGACGTCGTAGCCCGCTGCCCCCTTGCGGACTCCCCCGGGCGTGAAGCGAACGCCCGCCGCCTCCAGCCACTCCACGGCCGCGTGCAGGTCGTCCACCCAGAGCCCCACGTGATTCAGGGCGGGCTCGTGCACCTTGGGTCGCTGTTCGGGGTCGATCGGCTGCATCAGGTCGACCTCGACCCGGAAGGGCCCCTTCCCGAGGCTCACGATGTCCTCGTCCACGTTCTCCGACTCGCTCTGGAACTCGCCCGAGTGTGCGAGACCCAGCACGTCGACCCAGAGCCGCCTCAGAGCGGACTTGTCGAGCGCGCCCACGGCGATCTGCTGGATGCCGAGCACTCGAAACGGACGCTCACTCACGCGCGCACCTCCGTCGCGCGAGTATAGGTGACCGCCTCCGCGATCTCGTAGAGCAGCGCCTCGGTCTCGCCCCAGCCGATGCAGGGATCGGTGATCGACACGCCCGGCTCGAGCTGCGCTCCCGGTTTCCACGCCTGGTTTCCCGGCTCGAGGTGGCTCTCGAGCATCAGGCCCATGATGGCGCGCTGCCCCGAGCGCACCTGGCCGATCACGTCGCGACAGACCGAGGGCTGACGCGCGTGATCCTTGCTCGAGTTCCCGTGTGAGCAGTCGACCATCACCCCGCGCGGGATGCCGAGCGCCCGCGCGCCCTCGGCCGCCTGATTCACGCTCTCCGCCTCGAAGTTCGTCCCGTGGTCTCCGCCGCGCAGCACCAGGTGGAGCGTGGGGTTGCCCCGCGTCCGAACCAGCGAGACGCGCCCCTCCGGGTCGATCCCGAAGAAGGTGTGCGGACTCCGCGCCGAGACCAGAGCATTGAGCGCGACCTCCACGTCGCCGCAGGTCGAGTTCTTGAATCCGACCGGCGTCGACAGGCCGCTCGCGAGCTCGCGGTGCCTCTGGCTCTCGGTCGTGCGGGCGCCGATGGCCGCCCAGCTGACCAGGTCGCCCAGGTACTGCGGAGTGATCGGATCGAGCGCCTCGGTGCCGCAGGCCAGGCCCAGCTCGTTGATCTCGCCGAGCAAGGCGCGCGCGCGCTCGAGTCCGGTCGCGAAGTCGCACGAGCCGTCCAGGTCGGGATCGTGGAGAAAGCCCTTCCAGCCGACGGTGGTCCGCGGCTTCTCGAAGTAGGTCCGCATGACGACGACGAGCTCGCCACGCGTCCGCAGCGCGACTCCGTGCAGCCGCTCCGCGTACTCGATTGCGGTCGCGCGGTCGTGGATCGAGCAGGGTCCGACCACGACCACGAGCCGCTCCCCGTCGCTCCCGTGCACGATCGCGCCAATCTCCTGCCGAGTCGCCGCGATCTGGGCCCGGGCCGACTCCGACACGGTCAGCCGCCCGACGAGCTCAACCGGCGGCGGCAGCCGGCGCAGCTCGACCACGTTCCGGTCCTCGAGTCTCTCCGACACGTCCTCACCTCCGGACCCGCGAGAAGACAACCCCCGGGCGCCCTCTCGCCGCCTTGCAGACCTGCTGGAGGAGCGAGCGTCGGGCCGGGAGACAGCCTCGCGGACCGACGCGAAGTCGGCCAGCCCGCAGTCCGAGCGCAGGAGGGCTCGCAGTCCCCTGGAACGGCAGGGTAGGCATGCCAGCCCCGTCTGGCCCCTGCCGTCCTGCAATTCCGGGAGGTTCGCGCATCAGGGGAGCCAGTTTGCGCCTCCCCACCGCCCCCGCGTGCGTTGCGCTGCGGCCCCGGACCCATAGGGGGTTTCCCGGCGCCCGAAGTCGGTGCAGAATGGGGCGCTGGCTGTGCGCAAAGGGAGAGCTGTGTGAGAGCCCGGGCCTACAGGGCGCTTCTCGCGCTGGGGGTGAGCCTGCTCGCCGCGGGACCGCTGCGCGCGCCGGCGGCCGAGCCGACCGATCTCTGGTTCCCCTCCGAGTGGCCGCTCCACAACACCGGTCAGCTCTACCCCCAGGGCTGCGACCCCAACACCGCCTGCTCGCAGGGGACGCCCGACGCGGACATCGATTGGCTCGAGGCGTGGGAGGCGGGCGCGTCCGGCAACACCGTGATCCTCGCGCTCGGCTCGCCCTGCAGCGACTGTACGACGTTGGACGGCGACGGGCTCGAGTACGGGCCGACCGTCTACTGCCAGAACGTCGACCTGGCGGGGCAGCTGTGGGTGAATCCCGGGGAGTCGGGCAGCGGCAAGGAGACCAACGGAATCGACGACGACTCCAACGGCTTCATCGACGACGTGCACGGCGCGAACTTCGACTCCAACGACGGCGACGTCTGCCTGCCGGGCACCAGCAGCAACCACGACACCGACGCGGCGCGCCTCGCGGTCGCCGAGGTGAACGGGCAGAGCACGGTGGGCGTCGCGCCGGGCGCCCAGTTGATGCTGCTGAGCGGCTGGGGCGCGTCGATCGGGACCTTCTTCACCGACGTGCTCGACTACGCCGAGGCCAACGGCGCCCGCGTGATCGTCGCACCCTACGGGGGCTGGGTGAGCGGTGGGAGCCCCTTCCAGAACGCGTCGGAGTGCGCCTCCTTCGGGAACCCGCCCGGGCAGGCCAACTACAGCCAGGACCTCTCGCAGTCCAGTGCTCTGGTCTTCTGGGGCCACTCCGACGACTTCCCCGGCTGCGACCCCTCGGCGGTCGGCCTCGGCTACACCGACTCGAGCGACGTGGCCCAGAACACCCCGACCCCGTTCGTCGACTTCGCGGCGCCGGGCGGGCGCGGCTGGATCGATCGGATCGAGCTGAGTTGGGCCCTGCCGGTCGGTGGTGGGGTCGCGGCGCTCGCCCTGGACCGCAACCCGGGCCTCACGCGCGCGGCGCTCCTCCAGCGCCTGATGGACGCCGCCGAGAAGGTGGGCGACCCGAACGGCTACGACCCGAGCGGTTGGAGCCCGAGCTACGGCTTCGGGCGGGTCAACGCCTACCAGACGCTGCTGCACGGAGATCTGGACCTCGACGGCATCGACGGGGACGGGGACGGCAGTGGCGTGCTCGGGGACGGCCTGTGTGCACCGGGGTCGAGCGTGGGCTGTGACGACAACTGCCCCGCCGTCGCGAACCTCGGACAGACCGACGTGGGCGGTCTGCAGGGGCCCGTCCCCGACGGCGACGGCGACGCCTGTCAGTGCGGCGACGCGAGCGGCGACGGTCTGGTCAACGCGGCCGACGTCAGCGCGGCACAGCTGTGTGATCAGGGGCTCGGACCGTGCCTGCCGACCTGTGACGCCGACTCGAGCAACTCGTGCAGCGCGGCCGACATCCCGCCCCTCGAGAGCGCCCTCGGGGGCAGCGGCGCACTCTCCTGCGTGATCCTCTGAGGTCGGGGGGCGCGAGGCTGCGCCGCGGGGACTGCTAGACTCCGCCGCCGTGGGCCGCCGGAAGACCGACACGCCGATGATGCAGCAGTATCTGGCGCTGAAGGCGCAGGCGCCGGATGCGCTGCTGCTGTATCGACTGGGGGACTTCTACGAGCTGTTTCTCGACGACGCCGAGCTGGCGGCACCCCTGCTCGATCTCGTCCTGACCACGCGCGACCGGGACACGCCCGACCCGGTCCCCATGTGCGGAATTCCCGCACACGCCGCGGAGACCTACATCCGCAAGCTGCTCGCGGAGGGACACGCCGTGGCGATCGCGGACCAGGTCGAGGACGCGCGTCAGTCGCGGGGGCTGGTGCGGCGCGAGATCGTCGAGAGGGCGTCGCCGGGCCTCGTCGGGAACCCCGACCGCCTCGAGAGCCAGGGCGCGAACTATCTCGCGGCGATCTTCGTGGACGAGCAAGCCGCGGCGGGGGCCGCAGCCGAGTCGCCCGGCTCGACCGAGGCGTACGGCCTCGCCTGGGTCGACATCTCGACCGGCGAGTTTGCGGCCACACAGACCGACGACGCGGCCCGCTTTCGCGCCGAGCTGGCGAGAATCGCGCCGCGAGAGGTCGTAGCCCCGGACACCGAGAAGGACCTGGGCCTTCCCACGCGTTGCGCCGAGGCGGGCGAGTTCGACCCGCAGCGGGTGGCGGATCGCGTGGGGCGGCTGCCCGCCGGTCTGAGTGCGAACGAGACCAGCCCGCTGGCGCGCGCGGCGGCGGCGGTCTGGTCTACCGTCTCGCGCGCCCAGCCCGCGGCATTGACCCACGTGCAGTGGCTGCGACGCTGGACCGCGAGCGACCACCTGGTGCTCGATCCGCCCACCCGCCGCCACCTCGAGATCTCCGCCAACCTGCGCGACGGCGGCCGGAGTCACACGCTCCTGGAGCTGCTCGACGAGACGCGCACGGCGTTGGGGCGCCGCCGCCTGGAGCAGTGGATCGGCGAGCCGCTGCTGGACCCGGCCGCGATTCGCGAGCGCCAGGACCGCGTCGAGACGTGGCTCGAGCCCGACAGTCGCAGGCGCGCCCTCGGGGACGCTCTCCGCCGCGTCGGCGATCTGGAACGCGCGCTCGTGCGCGCCACGCTTCCGAGCGGGGGAGCTCGGGAGCTGGTCGCGCTGCGCGACTCCCTGCGGGGCGCCGCCGCAGTGGGGGAGGTGACGCCGCTCGAGGACGTGGGTGCCGACGTCGCGGCCGACATCGCCCGCGTGCTGGTCGACGAGCCGTCCGCTCCGCCGCGCGGGGAGCCGCACACTGGCTACGTGCGGGACGGCGCCGACGACGAGGTGGACGAGATCCGCCGCGACTCCGACGAGGGCCGCCGCTACCTGGAGTCGCTCGAGGCCGCCGAGCGGGAGCGCACGGGCATCGGGAGCCTGAAGGTGAAGTACCACCGCGTCTTCGGCTACTCGATCGAGGTCACCAAGGCGCAGGTCGCGCGCGTTCCTTCCGAGTACCGACGCAAGCAGACGATGGTGAACGCGGAGCGCTTCACCACCGACGAGCTCGAGCGTTGGGAGGGCTCGGTGTTGCGCTCGCGGGAGCGCGCGGCGGCGGCGGAGGCGCGCGTCGTCGAGGAGCTTCGAGGCCGCACGGCGGGCGCGAGCGATCGGGTTAGAAAGCTCGCGAGCGCGATCGCCGAGCTCGACACGGCGCAGTCACTGGCGGCGGTCGCGCGTGCGGGAGAGTGGGTCCGACCCGAGATCGACACCTCGCTGGAGCTCGAGATCGACTCGGGGCGACACCCGGTCGTCGAGCGGACCGCACCCGACGGGTTTGTCCCGAACGACGTGCGGGTCGATGCGGACGATGCTCAGCTGCTGATCCTGACCGGCCCCAACATGGCCGGGAAGTCGACGCTCCTGCGGCAGGTCGCGCTGACGGTGCTGCTGGCGCAGGCGGGCTCCTTCGTGCCGGCGCGACGGGCGCGGATCGGCGTTGCCGATCGAATCTTCACGCGGGTCGGCGCCTCCGACTCCCTGGCAACGGGCGAGAGCACGTTCATGGTGGAGATGCGCGAGACCGCCGCAATCCTCAGCGAGGCGACGCCAAGGAGCCTGGTGCTGCTCGACGAGATCGGCCGCGGGACCTCGACTTTCGACGGACTTTCGATCGCCTGGGCGGTGGCGGAGCATCTCCACGACGCGCCAGGCTTGCGCCCCCGCACGTTGTTCGCGACCCACTATCATGAGCTTGCGGACCTGGCGCGCACCAAGCCCCGGGTCCGGAATTTCCACTTCGCGTGTGCCGAGCGCGGCGACGAGGTCCTCTTCCTGCGCCGCATGGAGCCCGGTGCCGCCAGCCGCAGCTACGGCATCGAAGTGGCGCGTCGAGCAGATCTCCCCCCCAAGGTGATCCGGCGGGCGAGAGAGGTGCTTGCGAATCTGGAGCGCGGGGAGTTCGACGAACGCGGCGAGCCGCGAATCGCCAGGGGTTCGGGCTCTCCCGGGCAGCTGAACCTCTTCGAGCCGAGCCCGGACCCGGTGCTCGAGGAGCTACGCGCGCTCGACCCCGAGAGCATGACCCCGATCGAGGCGCTGGTCGCGCTCGGCCGGCTGCGCACCCAGCTCCAGGAGGACGAATGAGTCGCCCGAGAGCCTGGCTCGCCGCGGCCAGCCTGCTGCTGCTCGGCGCGTGGGTGCGGCCTCCGGGGCTCGGCGAGGTGGCCGAGATCCGCTCCTACGACCACGGCGAGTACACCCGCGTGGTGATCCAGCTCTCGCGCGAGGCGACCTACCGCACCCAGGAGATCATGAGCCCGCCCCGCCTCTACGTCGACATCGACCGGACCTGGATCGAGGCGCCTCAGCGCGCAGCCCAGAGCTTCGAGGGGGCAGAACCCCTGCGGCGGGTGCGCGGCGGCCAGAACCAGCTCGATCGCGCCCGCGTGGTCCTCGAGCTCGACGCCCACGGCGCGAACTACCGGGTGTTTCACCTCGCCGATCCGTTCCGCATCGTGATCGACGTCTTCGCCCGGAAGCCACGCGGGGGCGAGTCGCGGGCGGAAGGACCCGTTCCGTTCGCCGAGCGCCAAGTGCAACGCATCGTGATCGACCCGGGACACGGGGGCAAGGATCCGGGCGCCACGGGCCCCGGCAGGCTCCACGAGAAGAACCTGGTGCTGAAGATCTCGCGCGAGGTCCGCAAGCGGCTCCTGCGCGAAGGCATGGAGGTGAAGCTCACGCGCGACCGGGACGAGTTCCTCCCCCTCGAAGAGCGCACGGCGCGCGCGAGCCGCTGGAAGGCCGACCTCTTCGTCTCCGTCCACGCCAATGCGTCCCGAAACCGCAAGACGCACGGGGTCGAGACCTACCTGCTCGACACGCGCTACGACCGCCAGACCGCGCGTGTGGCCGCGAGGGAGAACGGCACCACGATCGAGCAGCTGAACGACCTGCAGATCATCCTCGCCTCGCTCCGCCTCGGGTACAGCGAGCGCTACGCGGCGCGCCTCGCCACGAACGTTCAAGGATCCCTGGTGAAGTCGCTGCGCCATCAGTACTCGAAGACGAACGACCTCGGCGTGAAGCGCGGACCCTTCCTCGTGCTCTTCATGGCGGACATGCCTGCGGTGCTCGTCGAGGTCGGGTTCCTCTCGAACCGAGCCGAGGCGAAGCGTCTGCAGGGAGACGCGTTCACACGCTCCGCCGCCGAGGGGATCGCGCGGGGCATACTCGCCTACCGCGACGAGCACGCGCGGAGGCTGCTGGCCGAACGCTAGGCGGAACCCGCGTGCAACCCCTGTGTGACGACTTCTTCGCGGAGATCGAGCCGGGACCCCTGGTCCGCCCGGCGCACGTCAACCAGTGCGTGCGCGCCTACCTGAGCGCAGTAGACGAGTACCTGCTCGACCTTCACGACTCGGGCGTGCAGTCGCGCCGCGTGAACGAGGAGCACTCGGACCTGATCGATCGCCTCGTCCGGAAGCTCTTCCGGATCGCGGAGGATCGCTACTTCGACAACTTCCCGCGCCTGGGGAGCTACCGGCTCGCGGTCGTCGCCGTGGGCGGCTACGGGCGGCGCGAGCTGTCGCTCGGGTCCGACCTCGACCTGCTGTTCCTGTACCGAGGCAAGCTCAACCCCTATGTCGAGACGCTTACCGAGTCGATCTCGCACCGCCTCTGGGACGCGCGCCTCACCCTGGCCGCCGTGACCCGGACCCTCGCCGACTGCCATCGCATCGGACACTCGGACCTCTCGACCCTCACGTCGTTTCTCGACGCGCGCTTCCTGATCGGTGACCCGGGTCTCTTCTCGGAGCTGGAGCAGGAGGTGGAGAAGTGGATCCGCGCCGACCCGGGCAAGTTCATCTCGGACAAGCTGGTCGAGCGGGCGGAGCGACACGTGCGCTTCGGCGAGTCGCCGTTTCTCCTTCAGCCGAACCTCCGCGAGAGCGTGGGGGGACTCCGCGACTACCACACCGCGCTCTGGACCGCGCGCGCCGCGAACTGGGAGGTGCGGCGGCCGGAGCACCTGGTGCTGCACGGATTCATCGACGCGACCCAGCAGGACGAGCTCTTCGAGGCGCTCGACTTCCAGTGGCGCGTGCGGAACGAGCTTCACCGAAATGGCCGGAAGGAGGACCGGCTCCACTTTGCCGCGATGGAGCCGGTCGCCGCAAGCCTCGGCTACAAGGGGGACGAGCGGACCCTCGCCATCGAGGAGCTGATGCGCGCCTACTACCTGCACGCGCGCACGGTGCAGAGCGTGTGCCAGCAGGCGATCGGCCACGCGCGCCGGCTCGAGGCGCGTCGAACCCGAGCGAAGCCGCCGGAGAAGCGCCCCGTCGAGGAGGGCTTCGCCATCGCCGATGAGCGCCTCGAGATTCCGAGCGCCTTGGTGCTCGAGGAGCGCCCCGCTCGCTTGATCTCCGCGTTCGCGGTGGCGCAACGTCACGGAGTCGACTTCTCGAGCCGCGCTCGGAGCCTGATTCGCGACCACCTGTACCTGGTCGACGACGGCATTCGCAACGATCCCGAGGTCGCGGAGATCTTTCTCGGGATCCTGAGTTCGCCGGATCGCGTCTACCGCACGCTGGAGCAGATGAACGACCTGGGCGTGCTCGGCGCCTACCTGCCGGAGTTCGGCTGGATCGTCGGGCTCTGGCAGCACGACCTGTATCACACGTACACCGTCGACGCGCACTCGCTGTTTCTGGTCGAGCAGCTGCGGCGCTTGACGAAGGGAACCTACGGGGACGAGCTCCCGCTTCCGACGGAGCTGATCCAGAAGGTCGCGAACCCGCCCGAGCTGCTGCTCGGAGCGCTGCTTCACGACATCGGCAAGGGTCGAGGGGGCGGGCACTCGCGAAAGGGTGCCGACCTCGTCCCCGAGATCGCGAAGCGGCTCGGCCTCGACGCGGAGCAGACCGACGAGGTCCAGTTCCTGGTGAGGCATCACCTGACCCTCTCCGCCTTCGCCGAACGACGCGACGTGCACGACTCGCGGTTGATCTTGAATGTCGCGAAGCTGGTCGAAACCCGGCGCCGACTGCGGAACCTGTACCTGTTGACCGTGGCCGACATCCGGAGCGTCTCGGCCGAGGCATGGACCCCCTGGAAGGCGGGGCTGCTCGCGGCGCTCTACCGCAACGTGAGCGAGTGGATGGAGGCCGGACTCGAGGAGGCGTCGGCGAGCGGGTTCTTCATCGAGCGCGCGATGGAGCGCGCCCAGAGCACCCAGGACGAGACGCTGCGACTCGCCCGGGGGCTGGGCGCCGAGAAGCAGGCGATCGCCTTCCTGGAGACGATGCCGCCGCGCTACCTGCTCGCGCACGATGCGACCGAGATCTCGCAGCACCTGTCGGCGGTGATGGAGCACCTGGCCGGAGACATGCGGGCGGGTGTCCACGCCTTCCGTCCCGAGGACCCTGAGGCCGGCTTCCAGGGGCTCGTGGTTCTGGCGCCGGACCGGCCCGGCCTACTCGCGATGATGTGCGGGATCCTGCGGGCGGCGGGGCGGAACATCCTGGGCGCCCAGATCTACACGAACCGGGAATCGCTCGCGGTCGAGATCTTCGAGCTCGAGCCGCTCCCCGGCGGACCCGACGAGGAGGAGGCCGAGCGCCTGCGGTTCGAGCAGAGACTCACGGCGGTGCTCGCAGGACATCAGGACATCGAGGCGATCGCCGCCTCCATCCCCCCGCACCAGCCCCACGCGTTCCGCACGCTGCCCACCGAGGTGCACATCTCGAACGACGACTCCGAGTTCTACACCATCGTCGACGTCTCGGCGACCGACCGCCCGGGCATCCTCTTCGACATCGCGCGGGCCCTGGCGGAGAGCCGGCTGGACGTCGCGATGTCGCGGGTCGGCACGCGCGCGGCTCGAGTGACCGACGCGTTCTACGTGACCGAGGAAGGCCACAAGCTGCTCGACGAGGCGCGCATCCGCGAGGTCGAGGAGACCGTGCTACGCGCAATCCGACAGGGAAGGGCGTGAGGCTCGACACCGGAATCGACCTCTATCTGGACTACCTCGCGGTCGAGCGCGGACTCGCGGCCTCCACGGTCGAGGCGTACGGCCGCGATCTCAGCGCGTTTGCCGAGAGCGTGGGGAGCGGGCAGGTGCAGGAGCTTCGTCCGGCCGACGTACGCAGCCACCTCGAGCGTCTTGAACGCGGAGGGCAGGGGGCATCGACGCGCGCGCGCGCCCTCTCGGCGCTGTCGGGGCTGCTCGCCTACCTGCGCTCCACCGGAGCGCTCGACTCGGACCCGCTCGCCGATGTGGAGCGACCGCGGCGCGGACGCCGGGTGCCGCGCGTGCTCGGGCTGGAGGAGGTCACCCGCCTGATCGAGGCGCCGGACGACAGCGCCGTCGGCGTCCGCGATCGGACGATGCTCGAGGTCCTGTATGCCGCGGGACTGCGCGTCTCGGAGCTCACGGGCCTGGTGCTCGGCGACGTGGAGCTCGAGGCGCGCGTCTGTCGAGTGCTCGGAAAGGGGCGCAAGCAGCGCCTCGCACCGCTCGGCGATGCCGCCGCACACTGGATCGAGTGCTACCTGTCCGAGGTCCGCCCGCAATGGGCGCGCGACCTGCGAGTTCAGCAGGTGTTCCTCTCGCGGCGAGGGGGGAGCCTGAGCCGACAGGCGGTCTGGTACCGCATCCGACACTGGGCCGGCGTCGCCGGCATCGAGCGGGAGATCACGCCTCACGTGCTGCGACACTCGTTCGCGACGCACCTGCTCGACGGCGGCGCCGACCTGCGCGCCGTCCAGGAGATGCTCGGTCACGCGGACATCGGCACGACCGAGATCTACACGCATGTGAGTCGCGAGCGGCTCCACGATCTGGTGGACGCGCG
>CAZLBF010000112.1:0-3601 GCA_964557495.1 uncultured Myxococcales bacterium
ACAATCAGGATTGGAAGCGTCGCGGTTTCGGTCACGTCGATCACTCAGGGACGATGCCCCGCCTGGCTGCAGGGCCTCCCACGCGTGAGCCCGCCGGCTCTCAGCCCGTCCGCGCGCCGGGCCGCCCCGGTGTGAAGCGACACGGCATGTGCTTGATCCCGTGGATGAAGTTCGACTCGAGGCGCTCGGGCGGGCCGGTGATCTCCAGATCGGGCAGGCGCGTGAAGATCTCGCGGAACATCGTCTTGATCTCGCGCCGGGCGAGGTTCGCACCCAGGCAGAAGTGGGGTCCGGGGCCGCCGAAGCCGACGTGGTCATTGGGCCAGCGGCGCACGTCGAAGTGGTACGGATCGTCCCAGACCGCTTCGTCGCGGTTCCCCGAGCAGTAGAAGAGCACGACCTTCTCCTCGGCGTCGAGCTTCTGCCCGCCGAGCTCCGTCGCTCGCGTCGTGGTGCGGCGCATGAAGATCACCGGCGAGGCCCAGCGCACGACCTCCTCGATCGCGCTGTTCGAGAGCGCCTCGAAGTCGCCCTGCCACGCCGCGCGCTGCTCCGGGTAGTCACAGAGCGCCTTCATGCCGTGGCTGATCGCGTTCCGCGTCGTCTCGTTTCCGGCAGCGACGAGCAGCACGAAGAAGGAGCCCATCTCCTGGTCCGTCAGCCGGTCGCCGTCGATCTCGGCGTGCGCCAGGTTCGACGTGAAGTCGTCGGTCGGGTGCTCGAGCCGGTCCTTGCGAAGCTCCTTCATCAGCTCGACCAAGTCGGAGCCGGCGGACAGCAGCGCGGCGGCGATGTCGGAGTCCTGGGGCACGTACTCCGGATCCCCCGCGCCGAGGATGACGTTCGTGCGGTCGAAGACGAACTGATGCTGGCTCTCGGGAATCCCCATCATGTCGCAGATCAGCCGGATCGGGAACGGCCCGGAGATCTCCGTCACGAAGTCGCACTCGCCCTTCTCGATGACCGCGTCGACGACGCGGGCGGCCGCGCGCTCGACCTCGGACTGCATGGTCGCGAGCCGCTTCGGCGTGAAGCCGCGATTCACCAGCTTGCGCAGCCGCAGGTGCGCCGGGTCGTCCATGTTGATGAACGAGCCGAAGTACTCGAGGAAGATCGGCGGAAGATCCTGGATGCCCGTCGCCCCGCGCGCCGACGAGAAGACCTCGGGTGTCTTGCTGGCCTGGAGAATGTCGGCGTGCCGCGTCACGGCCCAGTAGCCGGGTCCGATCGGGATGGGAAAGTTCACGCCCTCGGGAATCTCGGGCTCCGGGTAGAACGCCAGCGGTCGCTCCCGTCGCAGCGTCTGGAACGCCCCCTCGCGTTCCTCCCAGGGTCGAGTCCAGAACGCGCGATCGGACAGGTCGATCTCGTCGACCGACAGGACGGCCTTGGGCTGCATCAGCACCTCCAGAAATCTAAGTTTGGGCCCCGGACCGGATCATTCTGCCGTTCGCGGGCCCCCAACTCCAGGGGGGCGAGGCGCGGGGCAGGATTCACGGGAGCAGCGGAACCCGCCTACGAGAGGCCCGTCGAGCCTACGATCGCGCGAAGCGCCTCCATCGAGAGGTTTCCGCCGCTCATCACCAGCGCGACGCGCCGGCCCGCGAGTCGCTCGCGAAGCTGGAGAGCCGCGGCGAGGGGCGCCGCGCCCGCGTGCTCGGCGAGGTTGTGCGTGTGCTCGAGCAGCAGCCGGATCGCCTCCTCCATGGCCTCGTCGCTCACCAGGACGAAGTCCTCGAGACCGATCTCGGGGTCGCGCAGGATGCGCTGCGTGAGATCGAACGGCACGCGCGTGGCCAGCCCCTCGGCACACGTCTGCATGGCCGCCTCGACCGGGCGGCCCGTCCTCCAGGTCTGCTGCACCGCCGGCGCGCGCTCCGCCTGCACCGCGATGACCCGGATCGACGGATTCAGCGTTCTCGCCGCCAGACAGACGCCCGCGGCCCCGCTCCCCACGCCGACCGGGACGACGATGACCTCGACGTCCGGGAGATCCTCGACGATTTCGAGCGCATAGGTGGCGACGCCCGCGATCAGCTCGGGGTCGGCCGGCCCGATGAAGCGCGCCCCTTCGCGCTCGGCGCGGTCCCGGATCCACTCGCGCGCCTCGTCAAAGTCGCGCCCTTGGAGCACCACCTCCGCACCGAGGGCGCGCATCGAGGCGACCTTGGACGGGTTCGCGCCCTCCGGCGCCGCGACCGTCACGCGCGTGCCGAGCGCGCGGCCCGCGAAGGCGATCGACTGGCCGTGGTTGCCGGTCGATGCGGTGTAGAGCCCCGCGCGGCGCTGCTCCTCCGCGAGCTGCGACACCAGGTTCACGCCGCCCCGCACCTTGAAGGCGCCGACGGGCTGGTGGTTCTCGTGCTTGACCCAGACCTCGGCGCCGACGAGGTCCGAGAGGCCGGGGTACGCGTGGAGCGGAGTTCGAGACAGGTGCCGGTAGACGGCGCGGCGCGCAGCCAGCACGTCGCGCAGCTGCGGCGGGCTCGCGCTCATCTCGGTCGCGCCGCCGTCAGCCCGACCGGAGCTGAGCCTGGATCGCCTCCTCCCAGCCGTCGGCGTCGAAGCCCCAGGGACCCGGTTCGCCGCGATAGGCGATCTTCCCCTCGGCGTCGATCACGTACAGCCGTTCGGGAAGGGCGGCGTACGCCGTGTCGACCTCGTTGGTCATGGCGTCGAGCAGCATCGGCAGCTCGAGCTCGAGGTCGAGCATGCAGGCCGCGGCGATCTCGACGCGCTGATCCTCGGTCCTGGGCTGGGTGTACACGATCTCCTGCTCGAGATTGATCAGCACCTGCCAGCCGTCCTCGGGGTGGGCCTCCTGGATGTAGACGCAGAAGAACTGCACCGATCCCGAGTACTCGCGGTAGATCTGGTTCAGGCGCCCGGCCTGAAAGCGAAACGGAGGTCAGGTGTAGGAGCCGAACGCGAGGGCGACGGGCCGACCCCGGTAGTCGGAGAGCCGCTCCCGCTTCCCGGTGCGCTCGCCTTCGGTGGAGAGCCGCTCGATCTCGAAGTCGGGCGCGGCGCTCCCGACGGCGGGCGCCGACTTCTCGCGCTCCTCCATATGGGCCTGGATCTCGAGGAAGCGCTCCCGGCTGACGTTCATCTGCTTCCACATCTCCGGCGGGATCTGGTCGGGATCGATGCCCGGTCTGCCCATCGCGCGCTGCTCCGAGGTGGTCCGCTGGCCGGAGCATATCAGCAGATGGCAAGCGGCGGCCCGAAGACAGGCGCCCTGCCCCGCTCCGACTCGCGCCCCGTCCTCAGGCCGCCGGCGTCCGCGCCTCGGGCGCCAGGCTCGCCGCGATGTCGTCGGCGAGGCGCCGCGCCTCGCGCGGCTCGAGCTGGGCGATCGTGACCCGGATCGCGGGTCGGCTCTCGATGCGGAAGCGCTCCCCCGCGCTGACCGCCCAGCCGGCGTCGAGGAGGGCCTGCACGATCGGCGTCTCCTCGGGCACCGGGATCCAGACGTTCAGTCCCGAGCGGCCGTGCGCCTCGATGCCCCGCGCCGCAAGCGCGTCGATCACGGCCGTGCGCCGCGCGGCATAGTCTCGCGCCGCGGCCTCGACGCGGCGCCGGCTGGCCGCGTCCGACCAGA
>CAZLBF010000113.1:0-3790 GCA_964557495.1 uncultured Myxococcales bacterium
CGATGCTCTGCGCCTCCCTCCGGTCGAAGCCGCCCGAGCCACCGCCGAGGTCCGCACCGGCACAGAAGCCCCGTCCCCGGCCCGTGACGACGACCGCCCGCACCGCGTCGTCCTCGTCGATCCGGTCGATGGCGTCCAGCAGCTCCTCCAGCATGGTCTGCGTGAACGCGTTCAGCCGCTCGGGCCGATCCAGCGTCAGCGTGGCGATGCCGCCCTCTACCTCGTATGCGATCTCGGTGTACTTCATCCCGTGGCCCTCCTCTGCTGGCGCGCGCATTCTACCGGCTCGCAGAGCAGAGTTCAGGCCGGGCGGACGGCCTCGGTCAGCACCGACGGCATGAGCAGGCCGGCGGGCAGGCGGAGTACGTGGCGCTGCCGCTCGACCCGGAAGCCCGCCCGCTCGACCTGGCGTCGCATGCGTTCGCGGGTCGGCCAGCGCGCGGGCTGGCCGCTCGCGCGGGACCAGGCGCGCGCGGCCCGGCTCAGGGCCTCGAGCGGGGGGTGGATGAGCACCACCACCAGGCGGCCGCCCGGCGCGAGCACCCGGAAGAACTCGTCGAGCGCGTCCGCCTGGCTCGGAAACCAGTGGAACGCCTCCGTCGAGACGATCGCGTCGAAGCTCGCTGCGGCGAACGGCAGTCGCTGCGCATCGCCCCGCACCCAGCGGCAGTCCGCGTCGCGCGAGCGCGCCTGCTCCAGCATGCCCTTGGAGAAGTCGCAGCCCACAACCTCGACTCCGTCGAGACCGCGACGGATGCGCCTCGCGAGCCGACCGGTGCCGCACCCCACGTCGAGCACCCTGCGCGGCTCGCGGGCGTGCAGGCGCCGCAGCACGGCGTCGTGCTCCGGGCGATAGGTCATGCGCTGCACCCAGGGGTTGTCGTAGACCAGCGACCAGAGGTCGAAGAAGCTGCGACTGGGTCCGCGCCGAGTCATGGCGGCCATCCTACCCGATGGACGAGGGGTGCTCGCAGCGCGTGCGGCCCCCGGGCGAGACGTGATATGACCGGGCTGTGCTTCTCCACCCGGACGACCTCGCCGGGACGCTGGCCGGGCTGGCGCACCGGTTCGCGCCCCGCTCGAGCAACACGATCCCCGCGCTGCGCCAGTACGAGTCGCTGGACATCGGTGCGCTCTTTCCGGAGCCGCCGCGAGCAGCGGCGGAGGTGCAAGTCAGGCGGCGCTGGACCCTTCCCGGCATGCAGAGCGAGGACATCTCGTTCCCGTCCCTGCACCAGCCGATCGACGAGAGCTTCCGCCTCCGCTACGAGCGGGACTACGTCGAGACGCACACCGTGTGGGCCCGGCGCCTTCGCCCCACCGGCTCGGAGACGCGTCCGCGGCTGCTCTACATCCACGGATACATGCAACCGGAGACGGTGATCGAGGAGTTCGTGCTGCTGGCGAACCTCGCGCGGCGCTTTCACGTGGAGGTCGTGCACATCCAGCCCCCCTACCACGGCCGGCGCAAGCCCCGGCGGTCCTGGTTCCACGGCGATCTCTACTGGACCGGCGACGTGGTGCGGAGCGTCGAGGCGCTGCGGCAGAGCCTCATGGACGCGCGGACCCTGCTCGGGTGGATGCTGGAGGAGAGCGACCGCCCCGTGGGCGTGTCCGGACTCAGCCTGGGCGGCCTGCTCACCTGCGGGCTCACGTGTCTGGATGGGCGCTTCGCATTCTCGATGCCGCTCGTCGCCCACATGGACATCGGCGCAGTGGTGTCGGACGCGCCGGTCCTCGGCTGGATGCGCCGCGAGCTGAGATCGTTCGGTTGGGAGCCAGCGGACTTCGGTGCATTCTTCGATCGCATCGGCTGGAACGACCTGCCCGCGAAGCTGCCCCGGAGGCGCATTCGCATCTTCGCGGCCTCGCGGGACAAGTTCTTCGCTCCGCGCCTCGTCGAGGAGATGTCGGAGCGCTGGGGAGGCGTCGGCATCCACTGGTACGACACCAGCCACATGGGCTTCGCCGCGAACCTGCCGCGCTGCGCGCGCTCGATGCGCGACTTCATAGATCTCGTCGGAGAACGGCGCGAGGGCGGGCTGCAGGAGTAGCAGCGGCCCGGTTGCGGTGCCGACGCTCAGGCGCGGTGATTCACTATGCGGTCGCTCCGGAACTCGGCCAGGAACTCGTGCGGGAACCCGAGCTCGATGTAGCTCGCCTGGTCCAGCGCGGCCTTGTCGGCGGGATCGAGCTCGAAGTCGAGGCAGCCCAGGTTGTCGTCGAGCTGATCGCGGGTTCTCGCCCCGACGAGCGGCACGATCACGCCTTGACCCTGCCGGACCCAGTTGAGTGCGACCTGGGCTGGCGTGCGCCCGAGCTTCTCGGCCAGCTTCACGACCTCGGCGGCGATCGCGAGGTCACGTTCCCGGACCCGACCCCGGAGGCTGGCGCGACCCTGCGAGTCGGCGTCCCGGTTGTACTTGCCCGTGAGCAGACCCGAGCCGAGCGCGTCCCACGGCGTCACGGCCAGATCGAGCTCCGCGGCCATGGGCAGGAGCTCGCGCTCGACCGCACGGTCGAGCAGGCTGTAGCGGATCTGGAGGCCGACGAATGCGCTCCAGCCGCGCAGGGCAGCCAGGGTATTGGCCCGTGCCACCTCCCACGCGGGCGTGTCCGAGATCCCGACATACAGGACCTTCCCCTGCCGAACCAGATCATCGAGACCGCGCATCACCTCTTCGATCGGAGTCGTGAAGTCGCGCGCGTGCACCCAGTACAGATCGATGTAGTCGGTACCCAGACGCTTCAGACTCGCGTGGACGGAGTCCATCATGTTCTTTCGGTTGTTTCCGGCTGCGTTGACGTCGCGGCGACGCGTCACCCCCGTGTACTTGGTAGCGAGCACGAGTCGCTCCCGGTCTTCGGCCATGAACTCACCCAGGAACGACTCGCTGCGCCCCTCGGCGTAGACGTTGGCCGTGTCGATGAAGTTGCCCCCAGCCTCGCGAAATCCGTCGTAGACGCGCCGGCTCTCCTCTTTGTCGGCACCCCAGTCTCCTGCGCCGAAGGTCATTGCCCCGAGTGCCAGCTCGGACACCCGAAGTCCGCTGTTTCCGAGTAGTCGGTACTTCATGAGGAGGTCTCCTTTCGCGGAGTGCCCGAAGTCTGGGCGGGTGAATCCGTGAGAGTGTGTGTCAGCCGGCGAGGAACTCGTCCGCACCGAGGTCGAGCGCGTGGCGGGCGTGACGGCGAGCCATCGCCGTGAACATCTCGTCGCCGCGCTCGGTCTGCTCGACCAGCATCGAGGCGACCACGGTCACCGCGAAGCCGGCAAAGGCACCGCGCCGGTAGTCGGTCCAGCAGCGCTCCCACGCGTAGCCGTCCACACCGGCCTCGCAGAGCTTGCGATGGTAGTCCTCGACGATGTCGCGCTCGACGTCGCACCGGACCTCGGGCAGGAGTCCCGCGCCCAGGAAGTAGGCGACGTCGTTCAGCGGACTGGCCAGGGTGAGGCTCTGCCAGTCCACCACCGCCACCGAGGGCGGGTCCCGGCTCTCGTCGATCATCAGGTTGTCGAGCCGGTAGTCCACGTGCACCAGACCGAATACGTCGCCCAGGGGCTCGAAGAGCGGACCCTGCGAGTCGGCGACCCGCGTGATGATGCCGGCCTCGTCCGCTGCGAGGTGGGCTCGATAGCGCTCGAGAAAGGCAGGCAGCTGGGCCTGGTAGAGGGCTCTGACGAGCTGCACCGCTATCTCGTTGGGCTCGCCGAGCCAGTCGAGACCGCGCAGCCCGGCGTCACACCAGCTGGGCGCGTGCAGACCCACCAGCTCGAGCACGGCGGCTC
>CAZLBF010000114.1:0-19310 GCA_964557495.1 uncultured Myxococcales bacterium
ATCGAGCGCGCTCCGCAGCGCACCGGGGTCGGCGGCGGGGTGAAGCAGCAGCTTCGGCGAGATCTCGCCGAAGCCTTGCCAGCGCAGCTCGCGGCGCGCGTTGTCTCGCTCGGAGGTAGAGAGGCCCGCCCGGTCGAGCAGCACCAGACACCAGGTTCCGTCCCAAGGGGGCGCCGCTGCGGCATAGATGCGCCGATCGGCCGCCTCGAAGCGCAGGCGGCTGCCTCGGGTCGGCGCGTAGTCGCTGCGCCGCCCTACGCTCCGGTTGCCGAGCCAGCCCTCCACCGTGAGCCGCCGGACGGCAGTCCGCACGCCGCGCTCGTTGATTCCGAAGGGACCGAGCAGCCGAATCAGGCTGCCGACCCAGACCGCCCCGCCATGCGGGAGAATCGAGTCGCCGAAGACCGTGACCACCAGGGACTTGGCGCGCGGGGGACGGGTGGCGAGCAGGTGCTCCAGATACCGCCCGGCTTGCTCCTCCGGTTCCCGCATGGGCGACATGATACAGGTTGAGCCGTTTTTCGGACGGATGGAGTATCACGTCGCCGCGGTGGGTGAGCCGCTCGGCCGACTTCAGATCGCCTTGGCCGCCTCCTTGAGCTCGAGCAGGGAGTCGCGGATGTGGTCCATCACGTCCCAGATGTCGGTGACCAGCTCGCGGCAGCTGAGCAGCCCGAAGTCGACGCTTCCGTTGTAGCTCATCACGGTGATGTTGAGCCCGACGCCGTCGTTGATCGCCGACACGGGATAGTTCCCGACCATGCGCGCTCCCACGGCGTAGAGTGGGAACTGCGGGCCGGGCACGTTCGAGATCACGACGTTGAACGGTGGGTCGACCCAGTTCGAGACGGTGGCGCGGGCGATGACCCGGGCGGCGCGAGCCGCGACCGCAGGCGGCGCGAACTGCGCGAAGTCCTGCAGAAGCGTCGCCGGCAGCGCCTGGTGCTGCTCCTTCGCGACGCGCATCGATTCGTGAATGCGCTTCAGGCGTTCGACCGGGTCGTCGACGTGCGTGTGGAGCGAAGCCGACATCGCGGAGACCTGGTTCCCGAACGTGCCGGAGTGCTCCTCGCTGCGCACCGATACGGGGACCATGGCGACGAGCGGATCGGCGGGGAGCTCACCGAGGCCGAGCAGGTAGCGCCGCAGCGCCCCGCCGCAGAGCGCCATCACTACGTCGTTCACGGTGACCCCGAGCTTGTCCTTGATCTCCTTCACCTCGTCGAGCGACACGGACCCGTAGGACCAGCGGCGGTGCGGCGTGATCCGGCCGTTGAACGACATCCGCGGCGCCTTCGTCGCGGCCTCGGACAGCATCGGTGTTGGCCTGCGCCGGAAGATCCGGTCGATCCACTCCTGTCCGGGCAGGCTGCCGAAGCCGAGGGACTGCGCGAGCTCGGGCAGGTACCGGATCGCCTGGCGCTGCAGGCGCCAGACCTTGCGCGGCGTCCCGATGAGCGTCCAGGCGGTGCGGGCCAGCATCTCGATCTGGGTCGGCTCGGGCTCCGGGCGCCAGCCGCGGCGGGGCGGGTCGACCTTGCGCGGCTCGGGCGTCAGGTCGAGCAGCGTCGTGAGGATCTCGGCGCCCGACACCCCGTCGATCGCGCAGTGATGGATCTTCGTGAGCTGCGCGACGTAGCCGTCCTGCAGGCCCTCGATCATGTAGAGCTCCCAGAGCGGGCGGCTGCGGTCGAGGGGGCGCGCGACGATGCGCGCGACAAGGTCCGCGAGCTGTCGCGGCGTTCCGGGCGGCGGGACGGCGATGTGACGGACGTGGAAGTCGATGTCGAAGTCCGGATCCTCGATCCAGTAGGGATGGTCGAGTCCGAGCGGGATCTCGACGAGGCGGCGCCGGTACATCGGCACGAGGTGCATGCGCTCCTCGAGCAACTCCTTAAGCCTCTCGAGCGTCACCGGCTCCGCTGCCGTCGACGGATCGAAGATCGCGAGACCGGAGACGTGCCCGTACGTGGTGGGCGTCTCCATGTTGAGGAAGCTCGAGTCGAGCCCGGTCAGCTGCTGCATTCCACCCCCTGCCGACCTCGCACCCCCGCGCTCATGCTAACCGAACCGCCGCTTCCCGGGCTACCCGCGGGTCCGGGGGGTGCCGTGCTCAGCGGGCGCGTCATCCGGTGCTGCGCACGGCATGGCGCGAACCGGACTCACTGGACGACGCCAGCGTCGATCAGCTCATCGACTTCCGGGGCCGAGAGGCCGAGCTCCGACAGGATCTCTCGCGAGTGCTGTCCCAGCGTCGGAGCCGGACCGCGGGGTCTCACCTCGGCGGTCTCGAATCGGATCGGCGAGCTCACGGTGCGGTAGGTGCCGATCTGATCGCTCGGTAGCTCGGGGAACAGACCGATGGCCTGGGCTTGGGGATCCTCCACCACCTCGTGCAGACCGAGAACCGGCCCCCAGATGATGCCGCTCTCGTCGAAGATCTCTCCCCACTCGTCGCGGCCCTTCCGCGAAAGGGCGTCGTCGATGCCCTCCACGAGCTCGGACATGTTGAGGAAGCGGCCACGGACGCTCTGGAGCCTCTCGTCCGCCAGCCAGTCTTCACGGCCGATCGCCCGGCAGAAGTTCGGCCAGGCCGCCGCCTCGGGCATGTTCAGCACGACCCACTTCCCGTCGCCACACGGATAGCGGTTCGCAGTCGGAACGATCATCTGGTGTCGCGGCCGCCGGCGCACCGGTGCCCGGTCGACCGCCGAGACGGCGAAGTCGCTGGCCTGCGTCCACACCGCGGTCTCGTACAGGCTGGTCTCCACGACCTGGCCCTGTCCGGTACGCTCGGCCAGGCGGAGGGCCGCGAGTATCGCTCCGACCATGGAGAGTCCCGTGGTGTGGTCCCCCTGGGCCGGGCGCGCCATGGGGACCACCCCCTCCTCCCCCTCTCGCATGGCGTCGTACAGCCCCGACCGACCGAAGAAGGCCGTCACGTCGTAGCCGGGTCTCCAGGCGTCGGGCCCCTGCGTGCCGTATCCGGTGAGCGTGGCGTGCACCAGACGGGGATTCTCGGCAAGCAGCCGCTTCGCCTCCAGACCGAAGCGCTCCTGTCGGCGCGGAAGCAGATTGCAGAGGAAGATGTCGGCCCCGGCGACCAGGCGCCGGACCAGAGCCGCTCCCCTCTGGTCGTCCAGTGCGGCGGAAATGGAGCGCTTGCCCCGATTGTCGACGTCGAACTGGAAGTCGTAGCCCTGGATCTCCGGGGCCACCTTGGCCGGGCGCCCCATGTCGCGCATCGGGTCGCCCGACAGGGGCTCGACCTTGATCACGTCCGCGCCCATGTCGGCGAGGATGGCCCCGGCACTGGGAGCGGCCATCCAGCTGTCCACTTCAACTACGCGGATGTCGTCGAGGGGTCCGACCATGGGGTTCTCTCCGTTGGCTCGCCCCCGAACTTCTGGAGGCGGCGACCGGATTCGAACCGGTGATCAGGGCTTTGCAGGCCCGCGCCTTACCACTTGGCTACGCCGCCTCGATGGGCGCGCGCCGGGCGCGCGCCGTCCGGGCGGGCGGGCTCTGTCCCGCCTGGAGCCCGAACCGGTAGGCCCCGCATAGGTACGGGAAAGCGGGCGCCGCTTCAAGCGCCCTCCCCGACCCGACAGCTCGCACCGCCTCAGGCAGGGGGGCGCAGGCCGGGCAGCGGGAGCCAGCGGCCGCGGGTCCGGAGGCCCACGGCCTCGCCGCGGACCTCGATCCGGTCCAGCAGGTGGGCCTGGCCGGTCTGGGTGAAGCGCGCCGGCCAGCGCCCCTTGACCCGGCAGCGCAGGACACCGTCGGCGTCGAGGCGCAGGCTCTCGAGGTCGAGCGGCTCGGAGGTGCCGTCGCTGAGGTCGATGTCTCCGCTCGCGGGGTCGAAGGCGACCGCGAAGAAGGCGGTGTCTTCGATGTCGATCTGGCCGCGGAAGCGGCCCAGCGTGGTGACGAAGACGCCCTCCTCTTCCAGGAAGCGAACGCCGCGGAGCAGCGCGCGGTGAATGCGCGGGTGGGTGACGCGCTCGCCCTCATGGACGAAGCTGCCGTCGCGGCGCAGGAGCAGGCCCGTGGGCAGCAGCGGCGGCGGTCGCCTCAGCCGGCGAGCTCCCTGGGCTCCCCGTTCGTGTCCTCGGTGCGGACGCCTCGGCAGTCGTAGCGGTGCCAGTAGACGATCCGCCGGTCGCCCTCCGGAAGCAGGTAGATCCACTTCTCGTTGTAGCGGACGCCGTTCTCCTCGCGCGTGCGGGGGTCGTTCACGCTGCCCTCGGACTCGTCCGGCAGGCCCCAGAGCTTGCGCGCCTCGATGTGGCTCAGGGCCGCGAAGTCGTCGCTAGCGGTCACACTCGCCCCCGATCATGTTCAGCATGTCGAACGTGGGAACGACGTCGGCCAGCAGCGAGCCCTCGAGCATCTCGGCCAGCGGAGCCATGTGGATGAAGCTCGGCGGCCGACAGCGGACCTTGTAGGGCTTCCCCGTCCCGTCCGACACCACGTAGAAGCCGAGCTCGCCGTTGGCCGACTCAACCGCCTGGTACGCCTCGCCCGCCGGCACCCGGAGCCCCTCGGTCACGCCCTTGAACTGCTGGATCAGCTCCTCCATGCGCCCGAAGACCCGGTCCTTGGCGGGCCAGCGAACGTGCGGGTCGTCGACGTCGACCGGGTCTCCCTGCGTCTTGCGCATGACCTCGAGACACTGGCGCACGATGCGGATGCTCTGGGTCATCTCCTCCTGGACGACGAGGAAGCGGTCGTAGTTGTCTCCGGTGGTGCCGACCGGAACGTCGAAGTCGATCTCGTCGTAGGCGAGGTAGGGCTCGGCCTTGCGCACGTCGTACGGGATTCCGGCCGCGCGCAGCAGCGGGCCCGTGACGGCGAACTCGACCAGCCGCTCTCTCGACAGCATGCCGGTGTTGCGGAAGCGGTCCACGAAGATGCGATTGGCCGTGATCACCTTGTCGAAGTCGACGAGCAGCTCCTCGATCCGCTTCAGGTTCTCGTCGCACACCGAGGGGAACTCGGCGGGCATGTCGCGCTGCAGGCCGCCGATCCGGACGTAGTTCGAGGTCACGCGCGCGCCGCAGAGCATCTCCTGGAGGTCCCAGCACAGCTCGCGCGCCTCGATCCCGTAGAGGAACGGCGTCATCGCGCCAAGCTCGAGGCAGCCGGCGCCGAGCCGCGTCAGGTGATCCCCCATGCGCGACAGCTCGCACGCGAGCGTGCGGAGCCAGACGCCGCGCCGCGGCACCTCGCAGCCGATCAGCTTCTCGACTGCCAGGCAGTAGCCGGCGTTCGCGAGGATCGAGGAGTTGTAGTTGAGGCGGTCGGTGTAGGGGATCGCCTGGTACCAGGTCCCGCTCTCGCACTCCTTCTCGAAGCCGCGGTGCAGGTAGCCGACCTGGACGTCCAGCTTGATGATCGTCTCGCCGTCGATCTCCGTCAGGAACTTCACGGTCCCGTGGGTCACCGGGTGGGACGGACCCATGTTCAGGATCTGGTGGTCGGTGTGCAGGTCGCCCTTGCCCTCGCCCCGGTGCTTCTTCATGGGCGTGACCACGGCTAGTTCCTCGGCCCGAAGAGCGGCTGGCGCCGCTCCTTGGGATAGTCCTTGCGGAGCGGGTGACCCTCGAACTGCTCGTAGAGCAGGACCCGCTTCAGGTCGGGGTGCCCGGTGAACTTGACTCCGTACATGTCGAAGACCTCGCGCTCCATCCAGTTGGCCGAGGCGAAGACCTCTGCGGTCGACGGGATCTCGCACGGGACCTCGGGCACGCGCGCCTTGACGCGCAGCCGCCGGTGCAGGCGCGACGGCTCGGTGCCGCGCGGCTCCACGTCGACCGACGCCAGGTGGTACACGACCTCAAAGCGGAGAGCCTCGCCCAGGTAGTCCACGGCGGTGACGTCCATCAGGAAGTTGAAGTCGAGCTCGGGATCGTCGCGCAGCAGGCGCAGGACGTCGGCGACCCGCTCCCGCTCCACGATCACCACGGCATCGCCCCGATCGACCCGAGCCTCGACGACGGCATCGCCGAGGAGCGCCTGGACCTGATCGATCAGCTCGCTCACGGCCGGTCGTACTCCAGCCGGATGAAGTCCAGCCGGCGATCGAGCTTCTCCTCGGTGCGGAGCAGATCGTGCTTGTGGTACATCATCGACTCGCGATCGTAGCTCGCGAGCTCCACGGTGCGACTCATCACGATCGCCTCCTCGGGGCAGGCCTCCTCGCAGAGGCCGCAGAACATGCAGCGCGACATGTCGATGTTGAAGATCTCGGGGTAGCGCTCGATGCCGCTCTCGATCTCGCCCGGAATGATCGAGATGCAGTCGGTCGGACAGGCGAACTCGCACAGGCCGCAGGCCACGCACTTGGGCTCGCCGTCGTCGAGGGCGACGAGCACCGGGTGGCCGCGGAAGGCGTTCGGGTAGTCGAGCCGCTCTTCCGGATACTGGACCACGAAGGTCTTCTTCTTGCCGACGATGTAGCCGAAGAAGTTCACGAAGAAGTGGCGGGAGGTCGTCCAGAGGCCGACGAAGAGCATGGGCAGGTAGAGCCGTTGGGCGAGGCCCAGGCGTTCCCTGCGGCCGACCTTCACCACCTTTCCGGGCATGGGGTCGTCTCTCCTCGGGCTAGATCGGCTACGGACGCAAACAGCTGGGGCGTCGGCAGTTTAGCCTAGCGGGAGTCCGATTCAACGCGCCGTGTCGGCGGGCCCCGCCAGGCGCTCGGCCCGGTAGGAGCTGCGGACGAGCGGGCCGGAGGCGACGTCGCTGAAGCCGAGCGTGCGCGCCTCGGCCTCCCAGCGCGCGAACTCCTCCGGCGGCACCCAGCGCTCGACCGGCAGATGGTCGGGGCCGGGCCTCAGGTACTGGCCGATCGTGATCAGCTCGCAGCCGCGGGCGCGGATATCGGCCAGGGTCTGGCGGATCTCCGCCTCGGTCTCCCCGAGCCCGAGCATGATCCCGGTCTTGGTCGGGATCTCGGGCCGGAGCCGGCGCGCGGCCTCGAGGAGGTCGAGCGAGCGGGCGTACTTGGCGGCCGGTCTAACCCTGCGCTGCAGGCGCTCCACGGTCTCGACGTTGTGGTTGAGCACGTCCGGGGCGGCGTCGAGGACCGTGCACAGGTCCTCCTCGCGCCCCTTGAAGTCGGGGATCAGCACCTCGACCCGGCAGTCGGGCGCCAGCGCGTGGACCTCCTCGAGCACGGCGGCAAAGTGCGCCGCACCGCCGTCGCGGAGGTCGTCCCGCGCCACGGCCGTGACCACCGCGAAGCGGAGTCCGAGCGTCCGGATCGCCTCGGCGACGCGCCGGGGCTCGCCCGCGTCGAGCGGGTCCGGCCGCCCGGTCTGGACATCGCAGAAGCCGCAGCGGCGCGTGCACAGCTCTCCGCCGATCATGAAGGTCGCGGTCCCGCTCGCCCAGCACTCGGGGAGGTTCGGGCAGGCCGCCGAGTGACACACGGTGTGGAGCGCGAGCCCCTGCACCAGGCCCTGGACCCGCTCTAGCTCGGGCGTCTGCCGGTAGCGCACTCTCAGCCAGGGGGGCCGCTCCGGATCGCGCCGGCTCGCGGGAGCCGCCGCCGGGTCCGCGCCGCCCGCGGTGCGCCGCTCCGGGGAGTCATCGATCTGGAGCAGCCGGCTCATGCGAACGCCTTTCTCAGGTGAACCTCGACCCGCGCCTCGACCGCGTCCAGGTCCAGCGGACCCGCGACGGCGGCCATGCTGGTCATCTCGACGCCGTGCAGGCCGCAGGCCACGACGACCTCGAAGCGCTCGAGGTCGCAAGCGACGTTCAGCGCGAAGCCGTGCAGGGTCACCCAGCGTCGCACGCCGACCCCGATCGAGGCGATCTTGCGGCGCTCATCGAGCCAGACGCCAGTGTAGCCAGGCCGCCGCAGGCCGGCGATGCCGAAGTCCGCGAGCGTGTCGATCAGCACCGACTCGAGCGCGCGCAGGTAGCGGTGGACGTCCCTCCCGCGCGAGCCCAGATCGAGGATCGGATAGCCGATCAGCTGACCCGGTCCGTGGTAGGTCACGTCGCCCCCCCGGTTGACGCGAAACACGTCGTAGCCCGCCTCGCGAAGCTCGCGCTCGCCGAGCAGCGCGTTCTGCTCGTTCGCGCCGTGCCCGAAGGTGATCACGTCGGGGTGCTGGAGCAGCAGCACGGTGTCGAGACAGCGGCCCTCGAGGCGCGCCTCTCGCAGCGCCTCCTGCTTGGCCCACGCCTCGTCGTAGGGGACCAGGCCGAGGTGCTCGACGCTGAGCGCGCTAGGCTCCGAAGCCGGCTCCATCGCCCATCAACTCCTCGGGTTCCTCGAGCAGGCGCCGAACCTCGCCGAGGAACTTGGCCGCCCTTACGCCGTCCACCACGCGGTGGTCGACCGACAGGCCGAGCGTCGTCACGCTGGCGATGGCCAGCTCGCCGTCGCGCGCGACGGGCCGCGGCCCCATCGAGCTCACCGACAGAATCGAGCTCTGCGGCGGCGTGATGATCGCGTAGAACCGATCGACCCCGAACATGCCGAGGTTCGAGATCGTGAAGCCGCCGTCGGCGTAGTCGTCGGGCTGCAGCCGCCGCATGCGCGCGCGCTGAATCAGACGGTTCGCCTCGTCGGCCAGCTGGAACACCGACTTGCCCTGGCAGTCCTTGACCGTCGGAGCCACCAGCTCGTCCTGCACCTCCACGGCGATCGCGATGTTGATCCGCTCGTAGAGGGCGATCTCCTTCTCCTCGGGGCGGAAGGTGGCGTTCACCTCGGGGAACTTCTCGAGCGCCAGCGCCGACGCCTTGAGCATCAGGTGCGTGTAGGTGACGTGGGCGCGCTCGTCGCCGGCGGATGCGCTCAGGCGATCGCGGAGCTCGCGCAGGGCGTCGCACTCCGCATCCATCTGCAGGTAGAAGTGTGGCGCCTCCTGCTTGCTCCGGGTCATGTTCCGGATCAGCGCCTTGCGCTTCTGCGACAGCTGGAGCACACCGCGGTAGAGCTCCGCCTCGTGCTGCCGCGCCGCCTCCTCGGTTCGCTCGACGTGCGCGAGCACGTCCGCCTTGGTGATGCGTCCACCCGGACCGCTCCCCTTGACCGGCTCCAGATCCAGCCCGAGGTCGCTCGCGATGCGCAGTGCGAGCGGGGTGGCGCGGAGCCCGCTGACGTCGGGCGCCTGTGTCTCCAGCTCCTGGAGATACGATTCGACGTCCGACACCAGCACCGCCCCGCCGGGGCCCGAGCCCTGGAGCTCGCTCAGGTCGACGTTCCGCTCGGCGGCGATGCTTCGGGCGCGCGGCGTCACACGCACGCGGTCGTCCTCGACGAGCGGAACGGTGATGCGCGCCCCGCCGACCGCGGGCGGGAGCGAGCCGGGCGCCGCCGGAGGCGCCGGCGCTGAAGCGACGGGGCTCGCCGAGGGCTCGCCCGCGCCGGAAGCCGCGGGCTCCGGCTGCGCGGGCGCGGCGGCGCTCTGCGACGGAGCCGTACCCTCCTCGAGCGCGCTCGCGACGTCGGTGTCGCTCTCGCCGGGCAGACGGATGACCGCGATCAGGACCCCCACCTCGACCGTCTCGCCCGGCTGCACCAGCAGCTTCTCGACGCTTCCGTCGGTGAAGGACTCGAACTCCATGTCGGCCTTGTCGGTCTCGATGTCGGCCAGGATCTCGCCCCGCCGCACCTCCTCGCCCTCGCGCTTGCGCCACTGGAGGAGCGTCCCCTCCTCCATCGTGTCCGAGAGCTTGGGCATGCGGATCTGCTTGGGCATGGACCCTCCTACAGCACGATCTTGAGCACGGCCCGCACCACGTCGTCGGCGCTCGGCAGCGCCAGCTGCTCGAGGTTGCGGG
The DNA here is from genome assembly GCA_964557495.1 of uncultured Myxococcales bacterium. Classification (GTDB taxonomy): domain Bacteria; phylum Myxococcota_A; class UBA9160; order SZUA-336; family SZUA-336; genus CAZLBF01. The sequence continues at coordinate 9,808 of CAZLBF010000114.1, forward strand.
CGTAGGGCGTCGGGACGTCGGCCGCCGCGACGCGCTGGATCGGCGCCTCGAGGTCGTAGAACAGGTGCTCCTGCAGGCGCGCGGCGATCTCGGCGCCGACGCCGACGTTGCGCCAGCCCTCCTCCACGATCACGGCGCGGCGCGTGCGCAGCACCGAAGCCAGGATGGTGTCGAAGTCGAGCGGGTCGAGCGTGCGCGGGTCGACCACCTCGGCCTCGATGCCCTCCTCGGCCAGCCGCTCGGCCGCGCGGAGCGACTCGAGCAGCATCCTCGACCAGGCGACGATCGTGACGTCGCGGCCCGGGCGCGCCACGTGGGCCGCGCCGAAGGGCGTCAGGTACTCCCCCTCCGGAACTTCCCCCCGGGTCGAGTAGAGCATCTCGTGCTCGATGAAGATCACGGGGTCGTCCATGCGGATCGCGGTCTTCAGCAGGCCCTTGGCGTCGGCGGGAGTCGCCGGAATCGCCACGCGCAGACCGGGCGTGTTCATGAACCAGGACTCGATCGAGTGGGAGTGCTGCGCCGCCTTCTGCGTCCCGCCCCCGCCCGGAGCCCGAATGACCAGCGGCAGCTTCAGCTGCCCCCCGAACATGTACCGCATCTTCGCCGCGTGGTTGACGATCTGGTCCATCGCAACGATCCCGAAGTTCATCGTCATGAGCTCGGCGATGGGGCGCATGCCGCCCGCCGCCGCGCCGATCGCGAGGCCCACGATCACCGCCTCGGCGATCGGCGTGTCGCGCACCCGCCGCCCGCCGAACTCGGCCATCAGCCCCTCGGTGACCCGGAAGGTGCCGCCGACCAGGCCCACGTCCTCGCCGAAGATGAACACGCGCTCGTCGCGCTCGAACTCCTCGAAGAGCGCCTGGTTGATCGCCTCGAAGTAGCGAAGCTCAGCCACGGCTCTCCTCCGCCCAGAGGTCCTCGTAGAGCGCCTGCGGCTCCGGGGGCGGGCTCGCCTCGGCGAAGCGCATGGCCTCCCGGACCCTCTCGTCCGCCTCCCGCTGGATCGCCTCCAGCCGGGCCTCGTCCGCGATGTCCTCCTGGAGCAGGTGCTTGGCCAGGCGCGGGATCGGGTCGCGCCGCCGCCACAGCTCCTCCTCGGCGCGCGGCCGGTAGCGGCCGGGGTCGGTCATCGAGTGTCCCTGGTACCGGTAGCAGCGGGCCTCGAGCAGAACGGGACCGGGGCCTTGGCGCACGAACTTCGAGAGATCCTCGCAGACGGACCGGACCTCGAGCGCGTCCATGCCGTTGACCACGTGGCCCGGGATCCCGTAGCCCGCGGCCTTGCGGTAGATCTCGGTGTAGGCCGAGGCGATCCGGACGTCGGTCCCGATGCCGTAGAAGTTGTTCTCGCAGATGAACAGCACCGGCAGGTCCCAGAGCTTGGCCATGTTGAGCGACTCGTGGAACACGCCCTGGTTCGACGCGCCGTCGCCGAGGAACGCGACCACGATGCGATCCTCGTCGCGCAGCTGGATCGCCAGGCCCAGGCCCGCGGCGATCGGAAGCTGCCCCCCGACGATGCCGAAGCCGCCCAGGAAGTAGTTCTCGGCGTCGCAGAAGTGCATGGAGCCGCCCTTGCCCTTGCAGATGCCGGTGGAGCGGCCGTAGAGCTCGGCCATCAGGGCCTCGGGGGGCGACTCGCGACACAGCGCGTGGCCGTGGTCGCGGTAGGTGGCCACGATGTAGTCGTCGCGGTTCAGGGCCGAGATCACTCCCGCCGCCACCGCCTCCTGGCCGATGTACAGGTGGGTGAAGCCGCCGACAAAGCCGTCGGCGTACGCCTCGGCGACGCCCTCCTCGAAGCGGCGGATGAGCACCATCTGCCGGTACATGCTGATCTTGTCGGCGTCGGGAATGGGCAAGCTCGCTCTCCTCCTGGGGCTCGGACCGGCTGACTAGAGCTCGAAGTCGTCCGCCTCGAGGTTGCGCGCGACGCGATACAGGAACCCGTTGCCCGTGACCCCGTCGATGACACGGTGGTCGTAGGAGAGCGCGAGGTACATCATCGGGCGGATCGCGAGGGCGTCCTCGTCGTCCTGCTCGACCACGACCACGCGCTTCTTTAGCTCACCCGACCGCAGAATCCCGACCTGCGGTTGGTTGATGACGGCGAACCCGTAGAGGTTCCCCTCGCGGCCCGGATTCGTGACCGTGAAGGTGCCCCCCTGAAGCTCGTCGGCCGTGATCTCGCGGGTCCGCGCGCGCTCGGCGAGGCGTTGGACCGCCTCCGCGATGCCACCGAGCGAGAGGCGGTCGGCGTCGCGGACGACCGGCACCAGGAGCCCGCGCTCGGTCTCGACCGCGACCCCGATGTGGATCCCGCGGCGCTGCACGGTCTGCTCGTCTACGACGGCGGAGTTCATCTGCGGGTAGTCGCGCAGCGCGCGCACGGTCGCCTGGACGATGAACGGCAGGAAGCTCAACGAGAAGCCGTAGTCCCGCTTGAAGTCCCCCTTCACCCGGTCGCGGAAGCGCACCACATTGTGCATGTCCACCTCCGCGACGGTCCCGACGTGGGGCGAGACGATCTTACTCACCACCATGTGCTCGGCGATGCGCCGCCGGATGGCGGTGAACGGAACGATCTCGTCCCCCTCGCGGGGCGCGTAGACCGGGACCTTCATGCGCGAGAGGAGCTCCACGACGTTGCCCGGCGCGACGGCGGCCGCTGCACTCGGGCGCGCGGGGCGCGGCTCAGCGGCGGGGGCGGGGGCGGACTCCGAGGCGGGCGTGCCCTCGAGGTGCTGAACCAGGTCGGCCTTGGTCAGGCGAGCGCCGCTCGCCGGAACCTGCTCGAGGTCCACACCGTGCTGCTCGGCGAGGCGGCGCGCCAAGGGCGACGCCTTGCGCTCCTCGGCCGAGGCCGCCTCGGCGGCTGCGGGCGCAGCCTCAGCCTGCGGCGCGGGAGTCCCGGCCTCCGGTGCCGGCTCCGCCGCCAGGGCTCCCGCTTGCGCCGGCTCGAGCTCCGCGATGTCGGTTCCGACCTCGACCGTCGCCCCCTCGGCGACCAGCAGGCGGGTGATCACTCCCGACGCGGGTGCGGGGATCTCGACGTCGACCTTGTCGGTCGTGACCTCGCACAGCGTCTGGTCCTTCTCGACGCGGTCTCCCTGGGCGACGAGCCATCTCTCGATGGTCCCCTCGACCACGCTTTCCCCCATCTGGGGCATCTCGATCCTGACGGGCATGGGAGTCCTTCCGAACGTTGCGGCTGGCTCGAAGCACCCGCGGGTCGTTCGGCGAATCACCCGGGTGCCCTCGAGGGGGTTCCCTCCTCATCGGGGGATCGGGAACCGGACTTTAAGCTGCAGCTTCGCCCCTCAAGGGGGTACTAGGCAACGGGTTTCTCGACGATCGGAAGCAGCATGTCCGCGGCTTCCTTGTGGCGGGGCCGGCTCCAGCCGGGGGAGCCCTGCACGTGCCTCTGGAGCTTCATGATCCCGTCCAGCACCGCCTCGGGGCGGGGCGGGCAGCCGGGGATGTAGACGTCGACGGGGACGATCGTGTCGATCCCCTGGACCGTGGAGTAGTTGTTGTAGGGGCCGCCCGAGCAGGTGCACGCGCCGAAAGCCACCACCCACTTGGGCTCGGCGATCTGGTCGTAGACCTTCTTCAGAATCGGCGCCTGTCGGTGGCTGATCGTGCCTACCACCATCAGCAGGTCGGCCTGGCGGGGCGAGAAGCGCGGCAGGGCCGCGCCGAAGCGGTCGATGTCGTAGCGGGGCCCCGCCACCGACATGTACTCCATCCCGCAGCAGGCGGTTACGAAGGGGTACACGAAGAACGAATACTTCCGACCCCAGTTGATGACCGAATCCACCGTGGTGGTGAGAAAGGAGTCGTCACCCTGCCGCAGAATCTCCCGCTTCTCGCTCATGGTAGGCTGAGCATAGCGTCTCGGAGGGAGCGCGGCCCATGCGAGCAGTCCTGGCCTGGGGAGTCCACCTCTACACCGCGTCGTCGGCCGCCTTTGGCGTCTGGGCGCTGTTCGCCGTCTTCTCGCACGAGTACCGTCTGGCGATCTACCTGATGCTCCTCACGATGGTCATCGACTCCACGGACGGAGCGCTGGCGCGGGCGGCCGACGTCAAGGGGCGCATCCCCTGGTTCGACGGCTCGAAGCTGGACGACATCGTCGACTACTTCACCTACGTGATCGTGCCGGCCTGCCTGCTGGTCGAGGCCGGGCTGCTCCCGGATCCGCTCTGGGTCGTCGCCCCGCTCCTGGCCGCCTGCTACCAGTTCTCGCGGGCGGACGCGAAGACCGACGACCACTTCTTCCTCGGCTTTCCGTCGTACTGGAACGTGGTGGCGATCTACCTCTACCTGCTCGACGCGCGGCCGGAGGTCGGCCTGTGGTGGGTCCTCGGCTTCTCGATCGCGTCGTTCATTCCGCTCCGGTACCTGTACCCGAGCCGCTCGCGAATCCTGCGCCCGCTCACGCTCGCCATCCTGGCCGCCTGGCTGTTCGGCTTCTCCTGGATCGCCGTCCGTCCCGATCCCGATCCCCTCTGGGTGTGGTTGAGCCTGCTCGCTCCGGCGTACTACCTGGGCCTCTCGCTACTTTTGAACGTGTTCACCTTTCGGGAGGAGCAGACGTGAGCCGCTTCGAAGTTCCGACGGAGGAAGTCTCGATCGCCCGCTCCGTCGACGTCCTGGTCGCGGGGGGTGGCTCGGCGGGATGCACGGCGGCGATCGCGGCCGCGCGCCGGGGTCTCCGCACGGTGCTCGTCGAGGACATGCCGTTCCTGGGCGGAATGAGCACGGGCGGCGCGGTCGGAACCTACTGCGGGTTCCATCGCCAGGAGACCGACGGCGCGGTGACGCCCATCGTCGGTGGACTGCCGCTCGAGATCGCGCAGACGCTCGTCGAGCGGGGCCAGGCCTACGGGCCGATCCCGTTCAAAGACACGGCTGCCATGCCGTACGTGCCCTGGGGCGTGAAGCGACTGCTCGAGGAGCGCGTCGCCGCCGAGGAGAACCTCGAGCTCTGGCTGCATGCGCGCCTGACCCACGCCCTGACCGACGGCGGGCGCGTTCGCGGCGTGGTGGTGCAGACGCGCTCGGGCCGGGTCGCGTTCGAGGCGGGCGTCTTCATCGACGCAACGGGCGACGCGGAGCTGGTGCGCGCCTGCGGCCTGCCGGTGGATCGCTACGACGAGCGCCAGTACCCCTCGATGATGTTCACCATGCAGAACGTCGATGCGGCGCGGGCGCTGGGCGACCCCGCGCAGCTCGGCCGCATCCTGGAGGAGGGGCACGCCAAGGACGGCCTGCCGCGCCGAGGCGGGAACCTGATTCCGACCGGCCGTCCGGGCGAGGTGCTGGTGGCCCTCTCTCGCGTGTCGATCGGGGGTCGACCGATCGACGCCAGCGACGCCCGCGAGCTCACGCAGGGCGAGATCGAGGGGCGCGCCCAGGCGGAGGAGCTCGCGGAGTTCCTCAAGGCGCGCGTGCCCGGCTTCGAGGAGGCCTTCCTGGGCGACTCGGCCGCGCGCCTCGGCGTGCGCGAGACGGTGCACGTGCGCGGCCGCACGCAGCTGACCCGCGACGACGTGCTCTCGCTGCGGAAGTTCCCGGACGGCATCGGACGCAGCGCCTGGCCCATCGAGCTCCACATCGAGGGAGGCGAGACGGTCTGGGAGTTCCTGCCCCGGGGCGAGCACTATACGATCCCCTACTCCGCCCTGGTGCCGGAGGGGATCGAGAACCTGCTCGCGGTGGGCCGCTGCATCTCCGCCACGCGCGAGGGCTTCGCCAGCGTGCGCGTGATCGGCCCGTGCATGCTCGAGGGCCAGGCCGCGGGGGTCGCGGCCGAGGAGGCGCTGGCGCGGGGCGCGCCGTTCGGCGACCTCGACGTCGACCGCCTGCGCTCGCGGCTCTCCGAGCTCGGCGTGCCCCTCTGAGATTCCCCGGGCTACCCTAGTGTCGATGTCCGAGGACGGCACGGCGGAGCTTCTCCTCGCGAGCCCGCGGGGCTTCTGCGCCGGCGTGGACCGCGCGATCGAGATCGTCGAGCTGGCGCTCGAGATCTACGGCGCGCCGATCTACGTGCGGCACGAGATCGTGCACAACCGGCACGTCGTCGATGCGCTGCGCAGGCTGGGCGCCGTCTTCGTCGACGAGATCTCCGAGGTTCCCGAGGAGAGCCTGCTGATCTTCAGCGCTCACGGCGTCTCGCCCAGCGTGCGCGAGCAGGCCAAGCAGCGCCGACTCCGGGCAATCGACGCGACCTGTCCGCTGGTCACCAAGGTACACATCGAGGCGCTCCGCTACGCGCGCCGCGGCTACCAGATCGTGCTGGTCGGTCACCGCGGACACGTCGAGGTCGAGGGGACGCTGGGCCACGCACGGGAACGCATGCACCTCGTCGAGACGCTCGACGACGTAGAGGGCCTCGAGGGCCTCGATCCGGAGCGACTCGCCGTACTGACCCAGACCACCCTCTCGATGGACGACACGCGCGAGATCATCTCGGCGCTGCGGCGCCGCTTTCCCGGGATCCGCACGCCCGGCAAGGACGACATCTGCTACGCGACGCAGAACCGCCAGAACGCGGTCAAGACGATCGCCGAGCGCGTCGATCTCGTGCTGGTCGTGGGGGCGCCCAGCTCGAGCAACTCGAGGCGCCTCGTCGAGGTGGCGCGGGCGCACGGCGCGCGGGCACACCTGGTCGAGGACTCGAGCGACGTCGAGCCGGAGTGGCTCGAGGGCGCGGCTCGGGTCGGGGTCACGGCAGGTGCCTCCGCCCCCGAGGCGCTGGTGAGCGACCTCCTCGAGCGGCTCCAGAGCCTCGGCTGCGGCCAGGCCGAGGAGGTCCGCCTGGTGGACGAGAGCGTGACCTTCGCGCTTCCGCCCGAGCTCAAGCGGGACGCCGAGTCGATGCGGACGTAGCTGTGGCCATCTGATGGACTCGATGTTTCGCGATCTACTCGAAGGTTTGACGCGCGCCGCGCCGCCGCTCGAGCTGCTGGAGCGCGTCGGGGAGCCGGAGCCGGCAAAGGCTGCCGAGGCCCTGATCGAGGCGGGGAAGCACCCGGACCTGTGCGCGACCCGCGAGCGCTGGCTGCCCGACCTGCTGCTCTCCGCCCGCCCGGGCTATGCCGCCAGCTGCCTGGGGGACCTGGCCTCGCGCTACCGCGACAAGCTCGGACGTGCGCTCGATCCCGAGGCCTTCCCCGCACTGCCCACCCTGCTCGGCTCGAGCAACTTCCTGGCCCGGCTGCTGCTGCGCCATCCCCACTGGGTGGAGGACATCTCGGGCAGCCCGCCGGCGCCCCCTCGGGCGACGCCGGTCGAGCCGAGCTGGGCGGCGATTCACAGCGAGAAGTACCGCGGCCTGCTGCGGATCGCGGCGCGCGATCTCACCGGACGACCGTTCGAGGAGAGCCTGCGCGAGCTCTCGGATCTCGCCGACCGCTGTCTCGTCGGCGCGCTCGAGTGTGCCGCGCTCGAGACGGAGACCGAAGCCCCCACGCTCTTCGCGCTCGGCAAGCTCGGCGGGCGCGAGCTCAACTTCGCCTCCGACGTCGATCTGCTCTTTGTGTACGACGCGCTGGATCTCGACGAGGACCTGAGGCGGAACGAGGAGGTCTCGCGTCTCGTGCGCGTGTTGAAGCGGGGGCTCGAGTCGTCGAGCGACGACGGCTTTGGCTACCGCGTCGATCTGGATCTGCGGCCCGAGGGCCGGACCGGAGTGCTCGCGAACTCCGTGGATGCGGCGCTCACCTACTACGAGACGTTCGGAGCGGAGTGGGAGCGCCAGATGCTGATCCGCCTGCGGCGCGTCGCGGGGCCCGCTGCGCAGGGCGAGGAGTTCGCCCGGGGGGTCGAGCCGTTCGTGTACCGGCGTCTGATCGACCCGCAGGCGATCTCGAACGTGCGCGACATGAAGGCCCGCATCGAGGCGCAGCGACGCGGCGAAGGCCGCGACCTGGACCGGGACCTGAAGGAGGGGCCCGGGGGCATCCGCGACGTCGAGTTCCTGGTGCAGGCGCTCCAGCTGCTCTACGGAGGACGCCAGCAGGGCATTCGAAACGGCAACGTCCTGCACGCGCTCGGCGCCCTCCGACACTTCCGGCTGCTTCCGGAGCGGGTCGCGGAGTCCCTGCGCAACACCTACCTGTGGCTGCGCCGAGCCGAGCACTGTCTCCAGCTTGTGGACGAGCGCCAGACGCACCGACTGCCGCGGGATCGCGCCGCGCAGACCGCGCAGGCGCGCCGCATGGGCTACCGCGAGCTGGACGCGGACCAGGCGCGCAATCGCTACCTGGACGCGTGGACCTCGGTCCGGACCGAGGTCCGCGGACACTTCGAGGATCTGGTCCTGGCGCGAGAGACCTGGGCCGATGTTTGAAGCGCGGCTGAGACGCGAGGTCGAGGGCTCTCCGCTGGAAGAGAAGTTCCCGACGTTTGCGGAGGTATTCCTCGAGCGCCGCTCGAAGGATCCGGGCGTCGATCAGCTCAAGGGCCCGGCGCTCGCCGGACTGGCGCGCGTGCTGGCCACCAGCGCCGACGCGGCGCGCTTCCTGTCGCGCCGGCCGAACGTGCTGCAGCGCCTGATCCAGGCCCACCCGGAGTCGCTCCACGAGCGCTCGCGCGAGCTGCTGGCCGAGGCGGAGGCTGGCGACCTCGACGATCTGGAGCAGGGTCTCGACGAGCTTCGACTGCTGCGGCGCGACGAGACGATGTTCGCGGCCTGCCTGGACCTCGGGGGACTCGTCCAGTTCGAGGGGGTCTCGTCCTTCCTCTCGTGCCTCGCGGAGACGATCGTCGCGCGCGCACTGCGCATGGCGAGGCGCGGGCTGGACGGGGCTCCGGGCGAGGCCCTCGCGATCATCGGAATGGGAAAGATCGCTGGCAGGGAGATGACTTACCACTCGGACCTCGACCTGATCTTTCTCACCCGGGACGACGGCCCCGAATCGGCCGCCGAGGCTTCGCGCATCGCGCAGCGAGCCATCAGCTACCTGAACACGATGACCGCGGCGGGCATCGCCTACGCGGTCGACGCGCGCCTGCGCCCTTCGGGGCGCCAGGGAACGCTGGTCTCGAGCTTCGAGGCCTACGAGCGCTACCAGCTCGATGAGGCGGCGACCTGGGAGCACCTCGCGCTCACGCGCGCGCGGGCCATCGCGGGCCACGTCGAGACCGCCGGCCCGCTGCTGGAGCGGGTTCGCCGGGCGGTGCTAGGAACGGGGCGCAAGGCGTGGGACGAGGTCGACGAGATGCGGCGCCGCGTGCAGGTCGAGCGCACGCGGTCGGGCGACCGGGTCTCGCTCAAGTCAGGTCCCGGTGGAATCATGGAGGTCGACTTCCTGGCCAACGGGGCGATCCTGGAGCGTGGAGCCTCGGCGCATCCAGGCCTCCTCCCCTCGATCCCCGCGATGCTCTCCGCAGCGGGTCGCGGGCCGCTGCTGAACGCGACCCAGGATGCGTACCGCTTTCTGCGGCGGGTTCAGGCCCGCGCGCGCTGGGCAGCGGACCGAGGCGTCGAC
>CAZLBF010000115.1:0-6675 GCA_964557495.1 uncultured Myxococcales bacterium
CCTGATAGGCGAGCTCGGCGTTGATCAGATTCTGGAGGGCGCGGCGGCGGAAGGCCTGCTGCCGCGCCTCGTCGACGTCGCCGTGAAAGCTCACGCGTGCGCGGATCGCTCGCGCCTCGGTCTCCACGTCGCTGCGGCGGACCTCGGCGCCGTTCACGCGGCACACGACTTCGGCTCCAGCGGCAGCTGCGGGAGTCGCGGGCGCGAGCCCGGCGACGCCGAGGAGCGTCGCAGCCAGGGCGGCGAGCCACCTTCGCTGGAGTCCCCGCCTCACGTCGTCCGGGGATCGTCAGCTCGAGCCGATACGCCCGAAGCGAGGCAGCCGCTTGTCGACGAACGACTCGACTCCCTCCTTGAAGTCAGCGCGCTTCAGGCTCTCGGCCATCAGGCGGTTCGACTCCTCCATCGCGGGGCCGAGGGGCTGCATCAGGTGCCGGTAGACCTGCTGCTTGATGAGCATGATCGCGGTGGGAGAGCAGTTCTCGGCCAGGTTCTCGATGTAGCCTTGCGCCTCCGGAAGCAGCCGCTCGGGCGCGACGACGCGGTCGACGACGCCCAGGCGCTCGGCCTCGTCCGCGTCGAACTTCCGCGCGCTCCAGAGCAGGTCCAGGGCGCGCGACGAGCCGATCAGACGCGGCAGGACCCAGCTGATGCCGTGCTCGGCGACCAGCCCGCGCTGCGAGAAGGAGGTCGTGAAGCGCGCCTTCTCGGACGCGAAGCGCATGTCGCAGAGCATCGCGATGACGAAGCCGAGTCCCGCACACGGGCCGTTGACGGCCGCGACGAGCGGCTTGCGAATCGAGAGCAGGTAGCCCCAGGTCACCTGGAAGTCGGCGCCCATGCTCTCGTCGCCCGGAGCCGCCTCGAGAGACGGGCGGCTCTCCTGTGCGATGTCGCCCGACCCGCCGGCCGCCGTATTCGCGAGGCTGTCCATGTCCATGCCGGCGCTGAAGCCGCGCCCGCTCCCGCTGATGACGATGCCGACGACGCGGTCGTCCGCCTCCGCCTCGGCCAGGGCGTGCCTGAACTCTTCGAGCGTCCGGTAGGTGAAGGCGTTCAGCCGATCCGGGCGATTGAACTGGATCGTCGCGACCGGGTCCTTCACGTCGTAGAGAATCTCGTCGTACATGCGGTGCTCTCCTTCGGCGCAGCCTGCCGGGGGCCGCAAGTAGAGCCCGTAGCGCGCGCTTGATCGGTTCTGCCCGCATCCTACACCGAGCGCCCCCACCCTGGGGAGCCACAGAAGGGGTAACCTGGGGCTGAGCCGGAGGGCCGGCGGCACAGGGCGGAGGTCGAAAAGCCGCATGAGTGTGTACAAGAGCGCCTGCCGCATGTGCCACGGGGGCTGCGGCGTCCTGATCCACGTCGCGGACGGCAAGATCGTCAAGCTCGAGGGGGACCCCGAGTCCCCGCTGAACGCCGGGAGACTGTGTCCCAAGGGAGCGGCCAGCCTCGAGACCGTCTACCACCCGGATCGGCTCCAGGTTCCGCTGAAGCGCGTGGGCGAGCGCGGTGCCGGGCAGTGGGAGCGCGTCTCGTGGGACTCCGCGCTCGACGACATCGCCGCGAAGCTCGTCGAGATCAAGCGGACCGACGGCCCGGAGTGCATCGCCCTCGGCACCGGTACGGGGCGGCATCACTTCAACTTCGTGCCGCGCTTCGCCAACGCCATCGGGACGCCGAACTGGTGCGAGCCGGGGACCGCGCAGTGCTTCCTGCCCCGGATCAACGTGAGCATGATGACCTTCGGCGACCTTCCGGTCTGCGACTACTTCGGCGACGTCAAGCCCGCCTGCATCCTGGTGTGGGGCCACAATCCGCTGAACTCAGGACCCGATGGCGAGCTCGGCTTCATGCTGCGCGACGCCCTCAAGGCCGAGCCGAAGCTGATCGTGGTCGACCCCCGGGAGACGCAGCTCGCCAAGAAGGCGGCGATCTGGCTTCAGCTCCGGCCCGGCAGCGATGACGCCCTGGCGCTGGCGATGCTGCACACGATCATCGCCGAGGGGCTGTACGACGCGGAATTCGTCGCGGACTGGACGGTGGGCTTCGACGACCTGGCCGAGCGCGTCGAGGGCTACACGCCGGAGTGGGCCGAGCCGATCACCTGGGTCCCCGCCGGGAAGATCCGAGAGGCCGCCCGCCTGTTTGCCCGGACCCGTCCCGCGGGCCTCGAGTGGGGCTGCGCCATCGAGCATACGCCCAACTGCATCCAGACCGTGCGCGCGGTCGCCCTGCTTCCCGCCATCACCGGGAACCTCGACGTACCCGGTGGCTGCGTGTTCGGGATGCACGCGCTCGGGATGTTCCCGCACCTGAACGAGGCGCTCCCAGCCGAGGCGCGGGCGAAGCGGCTCGGCGCGGACCGCTTCAAGGTCCTGGGGGGCGAGGGGGCGGTGCTGCCGTCCGCACACGTTCCGAGCGTGTTCCGGGCCATGCGGACCGGCGACCCGTACCGCATCCGGGCGTTTCTCATCTGGGGGAACAACTCGCTGGTCACCTACGCCGACGCTCGCGCGATCCGGGACTCCCTGCTCGCGCTCGACCTGCTGGTGGTGACCGATCTCTACATGACGCCGACCGCGGAGCTGGCCGACTACGTGCTTCCGGCCGCCTCCTGGCCCGAGATCGACCAACTGATCGGCGCGCCGTTCGTCGCCGAGAACGTCGTCCTCGCCAACCAGAAGACGGTGCAGATCGGGGAGTGCCGCGCGGACGAGGAGATCATGATCGAGCTCTCGAGGCGCATGCAGCTCGACGCGAACACCGAGTCGCTGCACGACGTGCTGGACGCCCAGCTCGCGGGCCTGAAGCTACGCTTCGAGGATTTCGCGCGGCAGGGACCGGTCCGCATGCCCGTCCAGTACGAGAAGTACAAGCGCTTCGGCGGCTTCTTCACTCCGTCGCGCAAGGTCGAGCTGCGCTCCAGCCGCATGGAGGCGCTCGGCTACGACCCGCTGCCCTACTACGAGGAGCCGCCCGAGAGCCCGCTCAGCACGCCCGAGGTCGCTGCCGACTACCCGCTGATCCTGACGACGGGCGGCCGGATCCCGTTCTTCTTCAACTCCGAGTTCCGTCAGCTGCCGACACTGCGTCGCGCCCACCCCGACCCGCTGCTCGAGATCCATCCCGACACGGCGGCGAGGCTCGGGATCGAGAAGGGCGACTGGGTCCGGATCGAGACCCGGCGCGGCAGCATTCGCCAGCGCGCCCGGCTCACGCGCGGGATCGATCCCCGGGTGGTCCACGCGGAGCACGGCTGGTGGTTTCCGGAGCAGCCGGGACCCGAGCACGGCGTCTTCGCATCGAACGCCAACGTGCTCACGACGCACGACCCGCCCTACGACCCCGCCATGGGCACCTATCAGCTGAGAGCGCTGCTCTGCAGGGTCGAGCGCGAGGCGAGCTGAAGCCGTCCCCCGCTCGCCGGGCGTCGCGAGCTCAGCCCAGATGCTGGCGCAGCCAGTCCACGCAACGGCGCCAGGCGTCCGCGGCGGCCTCGGCCCGGTAGCTCGGGCGGTCCGCGTTCATGAAGGCATGGCCGGCGCCCGCATAGCTCTGGAAGGCGTGCGGCTTACCGAGTCGAGTCAGCTCCGCGTCGATCTTCAACACGTCCGCTGGATTCGGGTTCTGGTCCTCCTCGCCGAACAGGCCGAGGACCGGGCAGCCGACCGAGTGGGTCCGATCGAACGGCGACGCTCCGTCGCCCCACGGCACCAGGATGTTGCCGCCGTAGAAGACCACCGAGGCGCGGAGCTCAGGGTCCGCCGCCGCCTGCAGATAGGCGAGCCGCCCGCCCATGCAGAACCCGATCACGCCGGTGCGGCTCGCGTCCACCTCGGGAAGCCCCCGCAGCCGAGCCGTCGCGGCTGCGAGATCGGGCAGGACCTCGGCGTCGCGCAGCTTCGCCATGCTCGCGAGCGGGTTCTCCTCGGGCTCGGTCTGCCGGTGGTAGAGATCCGGGGCGATGGCCGCGAAGCCGTTCTCGGCGAGTCGGTCGGCGATCCCGCGAATGAAGGCGTCCACTCCCGGCGCGTGCATGCACACCAGGACGCCGGGCGAAGCGCTCGCAGCCTCTGGGAGTGCCAGGTGACAGCGCATCTCGGAGCCGTCGACCTCGAGTTCCTCCCATCGTCCGCTCATCGCCCTGGTCCTCCGTCGCGGCGCGGTCCGTGCACGCCGGCCGTATAGTACTCCCTGCGGGAGCGGACAGGAGGGATTCGCGATGGGCGACGCACCGACGATTCACGAGCTGGGCCTGATGACCTCTCCCGAGGTGGAGGCGGCGCTGCCGGAGATCGGCTGCGTGGTGATTCCCGTGGGGTCGTGCGAATGCCACGGGCCGAACATCGCACTGGCCTCGGACGCCGGACAGGCGACCGCCTACGGGCGGCTCATTGCGCAGAGGATGCATCCGCTGCTGGCCCTGGCGCCGACGCTCAGCTACGGCCTCTCGGAGCACCACATGCACTTTGCCGGGAGCACGACGCTCTCTCCTCAGACCTTCATGAACGTGTGCATCGAGGTGGCGACGAACTTTGCGCGCCACGGCATCGGCCGCTTCTTCTTCATGAACGGCCACGGCGGGAACGACGCCGCGCTCCGGCTGGTGTGCGACGAGCTCTACGAGGGGCGCGGCCTGCGCTCCGGCTGGGCGACCTGCGGCCAGCTCGGCGCACTCGAGCAGGCGGAGAAGCTCTACCAGGGATTCGACGTGGGACACGCGTGCGAGTTCGAGACGAGCAGCGCCCTGTACCTGTGTCCCGAGCTGGTGCGTGAATCGGCGCTGGCGAGGGGCGACTTCGTCCCGAGCCCCGTGCGCCACGCTCGCGGCCTGAACTCGCAGCTCCACTACTCGTACTACTGGGAGGAGCGGACCCGCAACGCGGTCCTCGGCGACGCTCCAGCCGCGGCCTCGGCGGAGCACGGGCGCGAGATCACCGAGCGCGGGCTCCAGATGCTGAGCGAGTTCCTCGAGGACTTCTGCGCGCTCCCGGTGCCCGCGCACTCGGATCGGCAGCTCTCCGATCCCTCGCATGACTGAGCGGCTGAGCCTCGCCGCGATTCGCGAGGCGCGGGATCGCATCGCGCCCTACGTCCTGCGCACGCCGACGCTGCGCTACGCGCTGCGCGACGACTGCGAGCTGCTCTGCAAGGCGGAATCGCTGCAGAGCATCGGGGCGTTCAAGCTGCGCGGAGCCTTCAGCCTGATGGCGACGCTGCCGGACGACTGTCCCGGGGTCGTCGCGCACTCGTCGGGCAACCACGCCCAGGCGGTGGCTCGGGCGGCCCGCGTGCTCGGCCTCCACGCCGTGATCGTGATGCCCTCCGACGCTCCGTCGCTCAAGCGCAGCCGGACCGAGGCGGACGGGGCCGAGGTGGTCGTGGTCGGTCCGGACAGCGACGAGCGGGCTCGCCGGGCCGACGAGCTGGCGGCCGAGCGGGGGCTGGTGCCCGTGCCCCCCTTTGATCACCCGCTGATCGCTGCGGGGCAGGGCACGGCGGCGCTCGAGCTGATCGAGGACGCCGGGTCCCTCGACCGCTTCTACGCGCCGTGCAGCGGCGGCGGGCTGATGGCCGGGTGTGCCACCGCCGTGCACGCGCTCTGCCCCGAGGCCGAGATCATCGGCGTCGAGCCGGAGGACGCCAACGACACGCAGCTCAGCCTCCAGGCGGGAGAGCGCAGGAAGGTCCCGCCGCCCCGGACCATCGCCGACGGCCTGCGCGTGCGCACGCCGGGCGCCTTCACCTGGCCGATCCTGCGCGAGCACCTGTCGCGAGTCGAGCTGGTCTCCGACGACGAGCTGAAGGACGCCATGGGCTTTGCGTTGCGCGAGCTGCGACTGGTCCTCGAGCCCTCCGGCGCGGCTTCGCTGGCCGTGGCCCTGCGCGAGGGTCGGGGCCGCTGCGGCGTGCTGCTCAGCGGCGGCAACGTCGATCCGCGACTCCTGGCCGAGGTCGCCGCGCGCGCGATCGATGCTTAGCGCGCCAGGAAGAGCGGGATGTCGGCGTGGCGCATCGCCTCCTGGGCGGTGTCGCCCAGGAGGAGCTTGGCGATCTTGCCGCGGCCCGTGGAGCCGAGGACCAGCAGGTCCGCGTCGCGAGTCCGGGCGTAGGGGAGCAGCTCCTCTCTCGGATCGCCGGGGATGCTCGCGGTCTCGGCGGCGTATCCGTGTGCCCGGCAGAAGGCGGCGGCGTCGTCGAGCAGCGTCGCGGCCGCCGCGTCGTCGAGGCCGATACAGAAGATGCCGATCTCGACCTCGGGCCACACCCGCATCTGGATGAACCGCTTCATCGCCTTGGCCGACTCCATCGACCCGTTGTAGGCGATCTGCACCCGCCGGATCGGCCGGTAGGACTCCGCGACGGCGAGGATCGGCCGAACCCCGCTGGCGATCAGCTCCGCGATCCGGCTGTGGGGATCGTGCAGCACGCCGTAGTCGAACAGACCTCGGACTCCGAGGATCGTGAGATCGTGATACCGCCAGCAGGAGACGAGCTCCTCCAGCGTGTCCCCCGTCTCGCGCTGCACGCGGTGATCCGTGCCTACGTCGCGGCAGGCCGACTCGAAGCCGGCGATCTGCTCCTCGACGTGCTCCTCGGTGACGTGGAGGCGGTGCTCCGCCAGCTCGTGCGCGGCCGACCCGCCGCCGAGCGGCACCGGTCCCACGTCCG
>CAZLBF010000116.1:0-12271 GCA_964557495.1 uncultured Myxococcales bacterium
GCGCCCCCCGCCGCGACAACCCCCGGCGGGGAGGCCCCCGCACCGGTTCCGGAAGCGCTACGCCCGAAGCTCACGGAGATCGAAACACAGATCGCCGCGACGATCGCGCGCGCCGCGGAGTGGTCGGCCCGAGCGGCGGAGTACGAGGAGGCGCGCGCGAGTGCGCCCGGCCTCCTCCAGGCGATCGAGCAGGAGATCGCGACGCTCGAGGCGCAGGCCGAGGTCGAGATTGACGAGAAGGCGACGCAGGTAGAGCTCGAAGCGCAGCTCGTGAGTGCGGAGCAGGGCCTGGCGCTGGCGCGCAAGGAGGCGAGCGAGTTCGATTCCGAGACCGCGCGGCGAGCAGAGCGGCGCAAGCGGATTCCGGAGCTCCTCGCGTCGGCGAAGGAGCGGCTGCGAGCACTCTCCGCGGCCCCGTCGCCTGCGGCCCAGCCCGCTGCCCTGATCGACGCCCAGGGGAGACTCGCCGCTACCCGTCGGACGGCGATCGAGCGCGAGATCGAGGCCTACGAGAGTGAGCTCGCCAGCTACGACGCTCGCGGTCAGCTCCTGAGCAAGCGGCTCGATCGCGCCATGCTGCGAGCTGCCGCCAACGAGGCCCTCGTCGAACGGCTGCGGGACGCCCTGGTGACGCGGGAGCAGGCCGAGAGTGAGAGAGACGCGCAGCAGGCGCGAGACCTGCTGGAGGAGGCGGCGGGCCTGCCTCCCGCCGTCCAGAGCGTCGTGCGGGAGTTCGCGGAGCAGAACGCCACGCTGGCCGAGCAACGTACCGGCAGCGAGGGGCTGGTCGAGAGGATCGACAAGGTCAGCCGCAAGCTGGCGCGTGCCGAGGGGAGCGTCGCTTCGGTCGAGGCGGATCTCGCGCGCCTCGTCGCCAAGGTCGAGGCGGCGGGGCTCACCGAATCGGTCGGGCTGCTGCTGCGCCGCCAGCGGTCCGACGCGCCCGACGTCGGAAAGTACCGCCGCTTCGTCCGCATGCGTCAGGAGCAGATCGGAGCGGTACAGCTCCAGCAGATCGAGCTGCGCGAACAGCGCCAGGGCCTCGCGAACATCGGCCGCATCGTCGCGAACGCGATGGAGACCCTGGACCCCGCCCTGCCGGAGCAGGAGCGCGCGCAGATCGAGGTGCTCCTGCACGACCTGCTGTCGACCAAGCGCAAGTACCTCGACGAGCTCATCGAGGACTACGAGACGTACTTCCAGAAGCTCGTCGACTTCGACGCCAAGCAGCTCGAGCTGATCGAGAGGACTGAGGAGCTGCTCGGCTACATCGACGCTCGAGTCCTGTGGATCCCGAGCGGCGACGCCGTGCGGCCGGGACTCGTGGGAGACGGCATGGCGGCCCTCGACTGGCTCTTCGCCCCCCGGTTCTGGCGCCAGTTCCTCCGGGCGCTCTCCGGCGCGGCGCGCGAGGCGCCCCTCCTGAATGCCGCGGTCTTGCTGCTGCTCGGACTCGCAGTACCGCTCGCGCGGCGTCTGCGCCCGCGCATTCGCGCCCTGGGCGAGGAGGCACAGTCCGCATCGTGTACGCGGTATTCCGCCACCTGGGAGGCGTTGCTGCTCTCGCTCCTGCTCGTGCCGTGGCTGCCGGCGCTGTTCGGCTACGTCGGATGGCGGATCGGTCTCTCGCCCGATGCCACGCAGTTCGCACGTTGCATCGCGCACGGAATGGTCGCGGCCTCGGTGTTCTGGATCAGCATCGAGGTGCCCCGCCAGCTACTGCGGCCGCACGGCATCGCGGAGGCGCACCTGGGCTGGCCCTCCGACGCCGTCCGCAGCCTGCGCCGCGGGATCGGCTGGCTCGCCACACTCGCAGTTCCCGGTGTGTTTCTCATCTTCGTATTCGAGCTCCGAGGGGAGGACGCCTGGAGAGAGTCCGTCGGTCGCCTGAGCTTCCTCCTCCTGATGGCCGGCGCCGCGGCCTTCACCCACCTGGGCATGCGCGATCCGGAGGGGGCCTTCAGGCGCATTGTCCGCTCATCGAGAATCCTGCGGGTCCGGCCCTGGCTCTGGCGACCCGCCCACTCCGTGGCGCTCGCCGTACCGCTGCTCATGGCCGCTGCAACCGCGCGCGGCTTCTTCTGGACCGCCTCCCAGCTGGGCATGCGGTACCACTTCACGCTGGTCCTGTTGTTCGGGCTGATCGTCGTCCTCGCGCTCGGCGAGCGCTGGACGCGCCTCGCGCGAATCCGCGTCGCCATGGAGCTTGCCCGGGAGCGTAAGCGGGCACGCGAGGAGGAGGCAGAGCCCCTACCGGGAGAGGGGGTGTCGGCGCCCACGGAGCCGCAGCTCGACCTGGCGGCGGCGGACCGACAGACGAGCCGGCTGCTCACGAGCACCGCTCTGTTCGCCATGATCGTCGCCTTCTGGCTGATCTGGGCCGACGTTCTGCCCGCAGCCGGGATCCTGAGCGAGATGGAGCTGTGGGAGACGACCCGGACCGTGAACGTCGAGTTCACCGACGCTGCCGGAGAGCTGCGGATGACGAGCGAGGAGCGCCTCGTCCCGGTCACGCTGGCCGACCTCGGTCTGGCCCTGCTGATCGCGATGCTCACGCTCGTGCTGGTGCGCAATCTTCCCGGTCTGCTCGAGATCGCGCTCCCGCCTTCGGTCGGCATGGGTGCGGGAGAGCGTTACGCGTTCGCGATGATCGCGAAGTACGGGCTGACCGTGGTCGGGTTGACCCTCGCGTTCCGTTCTCTCGGCGTCGGCTGGTCGAACCTCCAATGGCTCATCGCCGCCGTCGGCCTGGGTCTCGGGTTCGGCCTCCAGGAGATCTTCGCGAACTTCATCTCGGGACTGATCATCCTGTTCGAGCGTCCGATCCGCGTCGGCGACACCGTGACCGTCGGAGACATCAGCGGCACCGTCATGAAGATCCGGATCCGTGCGACCTGGATCACGGGCTTCGACCGCAAGGAGCTCGTCATACCCAACAAGGAGTTCGTGACGGGGCGGCTCATCAACTGGTCGCTCTCGGACGCGGTCCTGCGTGTCGAGGTACCCGTCGGCATCGCCTACGGCTCCGACACCGACAAAGCCATCGCGGTCCTGGAGCGCGTGGCGGCCGAGAACGAACACGTGCTGAGGGAGCCCGAGCCCCAGGTGCTGTTCCTGGGATTCGGAGACAGCTCCCTCAGCTTCGAGCTGCGCGTATTCAGCCCCGACGTCGCGCACCTCCTGCTGATCCGCCACGAGATGCACATGGCGATCGACAGGGCGTTTCGCGAGGAAGGCATCGAGATCGCCTTCCCCCAGCGAGACCTGCATCTGCGATCGGTACCGGACTCCCGATAGCTCGTCGCTCGCCCCGGAGGGTCAGCGGTTCAAGGGCCCCCTACGCGGGAGAGTCCCCGAATCCCTTCTCCTGGTTCCAACTTCTTGCCTCGTCGAGCATGGCGTAGAAGTTCTCGACCTTGCAGTAGTTGGTGACGGAGTTTCCCGAGCCGAGGGCAAACCCCCCTCTTCCCCCGCAAGCATCGAGAATCTCCCGGCAGCGCGCACGGACCTTCTCCGGTGTGCCCTGGGCCAGCAGGTTGACGTCGACACCCCCCAGAATCGCGATCCGATCCCCATATCGCTGGAAGACCGATTCCACGGGCTCGATCACATCTTCAAAGCTGTGAAGGGCGTCGATCTTGACGACTTCAATCAAGTCCTCCATCAGCGTGTCTACATAGCCGCAGGAATGAAACAGGAAGAGCTTGCCGTGCTTGTGGCACGCCTCGGCGATCCGCTTCTGGCAGGGGATGATCCATTCCCGGAAGAAGCCCGGAGAGAGCATGGTGCTGGTCTTGAATCCCATGTCATCGGCGTAGAACACGGCACCGGTAGCCGGGTGGGCTGCGGCCCGATCGATCGCCTCCACCGCCAGGTCGGTCAGCTTCTCCAGGATGTCGCCCAGCAGCTCTGGCTCCTCGATGCTCTTGATGGCCATGGGTTCAAAGCCCATGAGGCCCCTCAGATCTTCGAATACACCCAAGTGCGTCACATGGATCTTCATTCCCGGTGGCAGCTTCGGAGCCATGTAATCAATGGCAAAGGTGTTGATCTGGTCCGGGTCCGGCCACTCGAAATCGTTGAACGCGGCTCTGTCCGGAATCGGGCCGCCATGCTCATTCTGCCAGGGCCGGGAAGCATCCTCTCCCCCGGACTCGGTGTACTGGGATCGCGGCTGGGTGAGGGGAACCGGCACAAAGCTGATGACGCTGTCGTAACCGACCGCCTGGCTGAAAGCGAGATTCAGATCGAGAAACTTCAACCCGTCTCCCGATGATCTTCGGGGGCCCTTCCGGTCCGGGTTGTCCAGATCGGTCAGCTCCGTCATCTGGTCGATCGTATGCTCCAGGCCGGTGACCTCACCCATGATGGAGCCATCCGCCATCATCTCGATCACGGGTGCCGGCCCGTCGGTCGTCCGACGAAGAATGACCTCTCGGAGGTAGTCGAAATCCGCCCCGTGCTTGAATGGCTCTTCAATCGGCATGGTTCACCTCGTTGTAAGCTTCTGAACCGCCCCGGGTTCTCCGCAGACCCCGCCACGAGAGTCCGTCCGCCGTCCTTCCAAGGCCGGGGCCAGCCTTCCCGTGCGCGCGGCTACGACTCGCGCTCGCTTCTCCCGGGTAGCGGCAGGCCCGCGACGTCGTCGGTGCCGTGGATGACCTGCTCGGCCAGCTCGATCTTCTTGTCGATGCCGGCCTGGCCCAGCATCACGATGCGCTGAGCCTGCGGCGAGCCGGCGCCGTGCATCGCCTCGACCATGGTCGTGACGCTGGTCATGTTCTCGATGTAGCGGCCGAAGCGGACCCGTTCCATCACGTCGAACTCCGGGTTCGCGGTGTGGTACTTCCGCAGGTACTCGCCGATCTCCGGGTTCTCGAACGCCGTCTCCTCCGGCATCGTCGCCACGAAGCCGCCTGCCAGGTCGTGGCTGAGCCGCGCGATCTGGTAGATGTTGCGCGTGATGTTCTGCTTGACCGTGTTGGCCATCATCGGCTCGACCATGTAGGAGCCTCCGGGCAGCGCGTACCCCATGGCACTCGCGCCGATGGCGGAGGCGTAGGTGGTTTCGGTCAGGTGGATCATCTCGATCAGCTTGTCCCGCACGATCGCGTTGCGCTCGGTGCCGAGCATGCGGGTCATCTTGGCGGTCGCGCCGATCAGCACGTCGGCATTGCCCCCCTTGCAGCCGCCGTAGTTCGAGCGGTGCCAGGTGGCGAAGTAGGTGACGAGCGTGCCGCAGTAGTCGGTCTCCCCGTTCATGAAGATGCGGTCGTTCGGCACGAAGACGTCGTCGAACACGACCATCGACTCGCCCCCCACGGCTCCGAAGCGCGGGTTGCCGATGTCGCAGCCGCCTTCGAGCTTGCGCCGATCGTTCGTCTGTCGCCCGAAGATGAAGATCACCCCCTCGGCATCCGCCGGGACTGCACAGGCGATGGCGTAGTCCTTCTCCTCGGGACGGAGCGCGGTGCCGGGCATCACCAGGACCTCGTGGGCGTTGATGCCGCCGGTGTTGTGCAGCTTGGCCCCCCGGATCACCACCCCGTCGGGGAGGCGCTTGACCACGCGCACGAACTGGTCGGGATCGTCCTGCTCCGAAGGGCGCTTGGCGCGGTGGCCCTTGGGGTCGGTCATGGCGCCGGCCAGCATCAGGTCCTCGGCCTGGACCCGCTCCAGGTAGCGACGGAAGCGCGCGTGGTAGTCGGTGCCCTCGCCCTGATCGACCTCGTACGAGATCGCGTACACGGCGTTCAGCCCGTCGAGCCCCACGCAGCGCTGGAAGCAGGTCCCCGTCCTCTGACCCAGCAGGCGGAGCATCTGGATCTTCTTCACGAGGTCGTCGGAGCTCTGGAAGACGTGCGTGAAGCGGTGCACCCGCTCGCCCGTGAGGTGGCTCACGGCCGTCATCACGTTCTCGTGCTCGGGCCGGTGCGCCAGCGTGTAGGTCTGCGCCGCATTGTTCACGTGGGGCGCGACGAGCGGGTGGTCGATCGGCTCCTCGACCCGCTCCCCGCCGACGTAGGCGCGAATCTTCAGGGCCCTGAGGCTATCGACGTATTGCTCCGGGGTCTTCAGCGGCATGGCGAATCTCCTCGCGCTTCGACGGGCGGCCCCTTCCGGGGCAGCGCGGGGCAGCGCGCGTCGGGTCCGGGTGGCGGATCGCCCGCCATTCTACCAATCGCGAGGCGGCCGGGGAAACGAGCCGCTCGCCGCGCCCGCTCGAGCTTTTCCCTTCGCCTGCGGACGCCTCTCCTCTACTATGCTGCTCCCCGAGGCGCGATCGGGCCCGGAGCTCTGAGCCTCGACGCTCCACCGGCAGCTCCCGATCGAGCCGTTCCAGCGAGGGATCATGCGGAACAACGTCGGACTCATTCTCGCGAAGCGGGCCCACCTGAGCCCCGGAGTCGAGGGATTCATCGAGGTCGAGTCGGGCCGTCGGTTCACGTATGCGGAGCTGAACGAGCGCTGCAATCGCGTCGCGAACGCGCTCCGCGCCGAGGGAGTGAAGAAGGGGGACCGGGTCGCGCTGCTCCTGATGAACTCGGTCGAGTTCTTCGAGACGTTCTTTGCCGTCGCCAAGATCGGTGCGATCAACGTGCCCCTCAACTGGCGCCTCGTGCCCGATGAGCTGGCCTTCATCCTGAAGGATTCGGGCTCGACGGTGATGATCTACGGCGGCGAGTTCGCCAACGCAGTGGCCGATCTCCAGGGCCGCGGCCCGGAGGGAACCGACGTGGGCGCGTGGATCCAGGTTGGAGCTTCCGACGCGCGCGGCGGGTCCGCGAAGCCGTACGAAGCCTGGAGCGACGCGGCCCCACCGGACGAGCCCGAGATCGGAGCGGAGGAGGACGACGAGCTCTACATCATGTACACGTCCGGTACCACCGGGCTCCCGAAGGGGGCCGTGCACACGCACGACACCGCCATCTGGGCGTGCCACACGATCAACGCCACCACCGACCTCCGCTACCGCGACCGCTACATCGTGGCGCTCCCCATGTTCCACGTCGGGGCGCTCTCGCCGCTCACGGCGAACGTGCACCGCGGCGTCACGAATCACGCACTGCGCGCGTTCGACCCGAGCCGCACCTGGGAGACCATCGACCGGGAGGGGATCACGGTCATGCTCGCCGTTCCCGCGATGCTGAACTTCATGCTCCAGGTTCCCGAGAAGGATCAGTGCGACTACTCGACGCTGCGCTGGATCATGAGCGGCGCCGCGCCCGTCCCGGTTACCCTGATCGAGACCTACGCGAAGATGGGTGTGGAGATCCACCAGGTCTACGGCCTGACCGAGTCGTGCGGCCCTGCCTGTCTGACCAGCCCGGAGGACGCGATCGTCAAGGTCGGCTCGACGGGGAAGGCGTTCTTCCACACGGAGGTGCGCGTCGTGGACTCGAACGGCAAGGACTGCGAGCCCGGCGAGATGGGCGAGGTGATCGTCGCCGGCAAGCACATCATGAAGGGCTACTGGAACCGCCCGGAGGCGACAGCGGAGACGATCCGGGACGGCTGGCTGTACACCGGCGACCTCGCCTCGATGGACGACGAGGGATTCGTCTACATCCAGGACCGGATCAAGGACATGATCATCTCGGGCGGGGAGAACGTGTACCCGGCCGAGATCGAGAACGTGCTCCTCCAGCACCCCGCGGTTGCCGACGCCGCCGTGATCGGCCAGCCGAGCGAGCGCTGGGGCGAGTCCCCCTGTGCCGTCGTCGTGCCGTTGCGGGAGGTCGACGCACAGGAGGTCCTCGACCACTGCGACGGCAGGCTCGCTCGCTTCAAGCTCCCGAGGTCGGTCCACTTCATCGACGAGATCCCGCGCAACCCCTCGGGCAAGATCCTGAAACGCCTGCTGCGCGAACAGTTTCCGGGCCCGGCGCCGGAGTAGGAGCGTCCATGTCGTCACTGAACCTCGGATTGATGCTCGGGTACTGGGGCGCGCAGCCGCCGGCGGATCCGATCTCGGTCGCACAGGAGGTCGAACGGCTCGGCTACGAGTCGATCTGGACCGCCGAGTCCTACGGGTCGGACGCACTCACGCCGCTCGCCTACGTGGCATCGCACACGCAGCGGATCAAGCTCGGGACCGCGATCGTGCAGATCTCCGCGCGGACGCCGGCGGCGACCGCGATGGCGACCCTGACGCTCGACCACCTCACGAACGGGCGCATGCTGCTCGGCCTGGGCGTCTCCGGTCCGCAGGTGGTCGAGGGCTGGTACGGGCAGCCCTTCGCGAAGCCTCTCACACGAACCCGAGAGTACGTCGACATCGTCCGGCAGGTGCTGCGGCGCGAGGGACCGGTGACGCACGACGGTCCCCACTATCCGCTCCCCTATACGGGAGAGGGTGCGTGGGGCGCGGGCAAGCCGCTGCGCTCGATCGTCCATCCCCTGCGCGCGGACGTACCGATCTTCCTGGGCGCGGAGGGGCCCAAGAACATCGCCCTGGCCGCCGAGATCGCAGACGGCTGGCTGCCGCTCTACTACTCGCCCTACCGCCAGGAGGTCTTCGCCGACTCGCTGAAGGACGCCAAGCCCGGCTTCCAGATCGCCCAGCTCGTGATCTGCAACATCAACGACGATCTCGAAGCAGCGTTGATGCCCGTGAAGGCATTTCTCGCGCTCTACATCGGAGGCATGGGGGCGAAGGATCACAACTTCCACACCCAGCTCATGTCGCGCATGGGCTTCGAGGCCGAGGCCGCCCGCATCCAGGATCTCTACCTGCAGGGGAAGAAGGCCGAGGCGACGGCCATGGTCCCGGACCGGTTCGCCGACGAGATCTCCCTGTGCGGTCCAGTCGACCGCATTCGGGATCGGCTTCGTGCCTGGCGCGAGTCACCGGTGACCTCGTTGCTGGTCGCGAACCAGGACGCGCCCACCGTCCGGACGATGGCGGAGCTGGTGCTGTCGTGACGTCCGGCTGCGAGGTTCGAGGTGAAGTCGCAGTGCTGCGGTACGACGCCTCCCCGGCGAATCCGTCCGATCGCTAGCGAAGGCGCCGCCGCAGTTCGGAGCCGGTGTACTCGAACCCGAACTTCTCGTAGAAAGCGCGGTTGCCCTCGGTGGACTCGAGGAGGTAGAGCCCCATCTCGGCGCAGCCGTGCTCCCTGGCGCACTCGATGGCGCGCTCCATCAGCAGCCGCCCGACCTGCTTGCCCCGGGCCCGGCTGTCCACGATCAGCTCCTCGAGCTGGCAATAGTCGCCGCCGTAGCGGACTGCGAGGTTGTAGGAGATCGTGGCCACACCCAGGACGTCTTCGCCCTCGCGGGCCAGCAGGATCGCTCCCCGCCGCTGCTGCAGGAGCTCTGCGTAGGTCTCGTGCCAGCTCGCATCGGGAGCGGCGCCGGTCAGGCCCGAGATGAGCTCCAGGCAGCGTTCTCGATCCCTCGGACGGGCAAGCTCGACGCGTATGCTCATCGGTCGCTCCGCGAGCGCTCGCCGCGATCCCTAGCGGAACTTGCCGCGCGCAGCGATCGCCCAGGTCGCCTCGAGCGTGTCCCCGCGCCGCACGAGGTACTGCTCGTGCATGTTGATGGTCGTGTCGCCGTGGCTCGGCAAGAGGTCGATCCGGTCGCCCACCTCGAGGTCGAGGTCCGCGTCCTCGTCGGTGACGACGAACGCGTGCTCCTCCGACAGCGCCACGCAGCGGAGCGGAAGCTCTGCGCCCTCGGGCATCCCCATGTCCTGCGAGAGCGACTTCAGCCCGCAGTCGGTGATCAGCAGCCGTCCGCGCACGTGCAGCACCGAGGTGCGCAGCACGAGCGCGCACTCGAACTCGGGCCGCACCTTGCGGTAGGCGCCGTCCATGAAGACGTAGCTCCCGGCCTGGATCTCGGTGACGAATGGCGCGTCGCCGGTGATGTCGTGCGTGCCGGTTCCGCCGCCGCTCACGATCTCCGGCTCGAGTCCCGAGTCCACCAGCGCCCGGTAGTGCGACTCGAACGCCGCGAGGGCGTCGCGGGCGGCGCTCTCGCGCTTGTCCGCCTCCGGAATCAGGACGGCGTGTCCCTCGTAGCCCATGATGCCGCGGTACTCGACGCGGCTCGCGTGGAGCTGCTTTGCCAGCTCGACCGTGCGGTCGGGCTCGGCCGAGCCGCAGCGGTGCATGCCGGTGTCGCACTCGACCAGCGCGCCGACTCGCGCGGAGCCGCCCGCCAGCGCCGCGTCGAGCGCCTCGATCTGGGCGGGGTGGTCCACCGCGACGATCAGCTCGGGAAAGCGCGGCGCCAGGTCGACCAGGCGCCGCAGCTTCGGCGCGCCGACGATCTGGTTCGCGATCAGGATCGAGGCGGCGACTCCGGCCTGTGCCAGCGTCTCCGCCTCCCCCAGCTTTGCGCAGGTGATGCCGATCGCCCCCGCCTCGAGCTGGAGACGCGCGACCTCCGGGCACTTGGGGGTCTTGTAGTGCGGGCGCAGCGAGGCCGGCCGGCCCTCGAAGTAGCTCGCCATCCGGGCGATGTTTCGCTCCAGCCGGTCCCGGTCGAGCAGCAGCGCCGGGGTGTCGATGTCGGCCAGCGGCATGACCTCATGCTAGCATGCGCCGCGTGGTCGCCCGGTTGAGCTACGGCGTCGCGGTCCTCGCGCTCGCGATCTCCTTTCTCGGAATCAGGCGCGCTTCCGACGACGTGTTCGCCTACGCCATCGAGCTTCCCGAGGGGATTCCCGCAGTCATCTACGAGCCCGGTCCGCCGCGCGGCCACGGCGCTCCGCCCCCGGACGAGGTCGCCTTTCCCACGATCGTGCTCGGGCACGCTCTCGCCGCCGACCGGTCGACTCTCGACCTGCTCGCCCGCCGTCTGACGCGCGCCGGCTACGCCGTGGTGACGTTCGACTTCCGCGGGCACGGCCGGAACCGGGCGCCGTACGGGCGCGTGCGCGAGGGGCGCGGGGGCCTGCTCGAAGACCTGTCGGCCGTGGTCGCCTACGTGCGCGCCCACCCGCGCCTGGACGGCCTGCGCCTCGCGGTGGGCGGGCACTCGCTGGGAGCCAGCACGGCGCTGCGTTACGCCTCCTACGAGTCCGGTGTGGGCGCGGTGATCGGGATCTCGGGCGGCACGTCTCCCGACGGTCCCTACCCGGTGCAGAACCTGCTGCTGATCTGGGGGCAGGGGGACTTCGGGAGCACGCGCACCGGCCTGCGCGACCTCGGCGCCCGGCTCTCCGGCCTCACGCGCCTGGTGCTGGACCGAACCTACCGCGACCCGGCGCGCGGCGACGCGATCCGCCTCTCCGAGGTCCCGGGCACCGGTCACGCCCGCATCCTCTACTCGCGCGACGCTGCGCGACGCATCCTCGACTGGCTCGAGGCGACGCTCGGCCCCGGCGAGGGCGCCCGGCCGGCACCGCTCGAGGGGGGCGTCGGTTGGCTCGTGTTGCTCGGCCTGGCCGCGCTGCTCGTGCTGCTCTGGGGTCTTCCCGCGGCCCTGGCGCCCGTGTTCCCGGGTCGGGCGCGGCGCGAGGTCGACGCGCCGCTCGCGAGCCTAGGCCTGCTCCTGGCCGCCCTGGCCGGCGGCATGGCGCTGCTCTCCGGCGGCGCGGCCTTCGTCGGCGGCGGGCTCTTCGACTTCGTCCCGCTTGCGGTGGGGCGCGACGTCGCCGCCTTCTTCGCGGTCTCGGGCCTGCTCCTCTGGGTCCTGCTGGCCCGGCGCGGCGAGCTTCTCGCGAGCCGGGCCCGGCTGCTGTCGAGCCTGGCGGCGGCGGGGCTCCTGCTCGGCTTCGCCTACCTGGCGCTCGGCGGAGTGATCTCGCCGTACCGCGAGCTCGGGCTCGCGCCGAAGCGGCTCCCCTGGTGGATCCTGTGTGCGGTCCTCACGCTGCCGTACTTCGCGGCCACGGAGTTCCTGCTGCGCGGTCGCGGAGGGGCCGGCGTCTGGCTGCCGATCGCGGGCAAGCTGCTGGCGCTGCTCGCGCTCGCGCTCGGCTCTGGCCTGGGCCTGCTGCCGCACGCGATCGGGCACGCGCTCGGCGGTCTGGTGGCGCTCTTCACCCTGCTCGAGCTCGTCGCCTACCGACTCGGACGCGCGGACTTCGACCCCTGGGTTCCCGCCCTCTTCCAGGCCGCCGCCCTCGGCCTGCTGCTCGCGAGCTGGCCGCTCGAGATCTGACCCTGGCGGACCGCGGCTAGAGGCTCAGCATCCCGTCGAGGCGCTCGAGGTCGTTGATGACCCGCCAGCTGCCGCCGCCGTGCTCGACCCGGTCCTGCCAGGTGGTGAGGCGGCTCATGTACTCGCGCGGGTCGATCTGGTCGGAGCGGAGCTT
>CAZLBF010000117.1:0-3120 GCA_964557495.1 uncultured Myxococcales bacterium
TGAAGGAGGTCGAGGAGCAGCTCGCCGAGAAGCGCGTCTCGATCGAGCTCGCCGAAGGCGCGCGCGCCTGGCTCGCGAAGAAGGGCTACGACCCGCTCTTCGGTGCCCGCCCGCTCGCCCGGGTGATCCAGACGGAGCTCAAGGACAAGCTCTCGGACGCGATCCTGTTCGGGTCGCTCGAGAGGGGGGGACGGGCGCGCGTCGATGCCGACCGGGACGGGCTGACGTTCGACTTCTCGGGCTGACGCGCCGAAACATTCGCTTCGCCGAGCGTCGCCAGGAGGCGGTTCCCATGGCCGACGAGGACTCCCGCGACCCGTTCGACGATCTCCGTCGAGCCGTCGGAGACCCCGGCGTCCGGAGCCCCTATCCCCGTCTGGCCGAGCTGCGGCGCGCGGGCCCGGTTCACCGCATCGACGCCGAGGAGCTGGCGGGGAGCCTGGCGGACGGGCCCGACGCGGCGGAGCGCATCCGCTCCTGGATGCCGCGCGAGGGCTGGGCCGTCGTCTCTCACGTGGGGGTGTCACAGGTCCTGCTCGACGGGGCGACGTTCTCGTCGTGCGGCTGGGCCGCGACGCTGGGAGCGGCGATCGGACCCACGCTCCTGCAGCTGGATGGAGCAGAGCACCGCTGCCAGCGAGGCCTCGTCCAGCAGGCATTCACACCCGCCGCGCTCGCGCGCTGGGAGACCGACGTCGTAGCGCCGAGCGTCGCCCGCCGCGTGGACGTCTTCGCCGAGCGCGGCAGCTCCGACCTGGTGCGAGAGCTCACGTTCCCGCTCGCGATCGAGATCATCGCGCGCATGATCGGGATCCCGGAGGCGGAGCGAGCGCGCTTCCACCGCGACGCCGTAGGGCTAATGGGCATCGGCTTTGACTGGGAGCGCGGCCTGGCAGCCTCGCGGAGCCTGGCCGACCTGCTCCGCCCGCTCGTGCAGGCTCGGCGTGCAGATCCGGCCGATGACCTGATCGGCTCACTGGTGCGGGCCGAGCTGAACGGCGCCCGCCTGAGCGACGAAGAGATCTGCTCCTTCCTGGCGCTGCTGGTTCCGGTGGGCGCGGAGACCCCCTTCCGGGCCTCGAGCAACCTGCTCTTCGGGCTGCTCGAGCACCCCGATCAGCTCGACGCCGTGCGGGACGACCGCTCGCTGATCCCTCGCGCCATCGAGGAGGGGCTGCGCTGGGAGGCGCCGGTGACGGCGGTGCTGCGCCTCTCGACCCGGCGGGCGGAGGTGTGCGGCGTCGAGATCCCGGCCGACTCGCCGGTGCTCGTCAGCCTGGCCTCCGCCAATCGCGACGAGACCCGCTACGAGCAGGCCGACCTGTTCAACGTCTTCCGCGAGCCGAAGCACCACGCGGCCTTCGCCTTCGGCCCCCACGCCTGCCTGGGCATGCACCTCGCGCGAAGCGAGAGTCGCATCCTGGTCGAGACCCTCTTCGACCGCCTGCCCGGGCTCCGACTCGAGCCCGGGGCGAGCGAGGTCCGCGTCAGCGGCTGTAACCTCCGCTCGCCCTTCACTCTTCCGATTCGCTTCAATCGCTAGCGCAACGGCCTCGCGCCCGGCTGCGGATGCTCGGGCGTTCGGTTGATCGTGGCGCGCGTCTGCGTCACTCTGGGCTCGATGGCGGGACCCAGGCCTCCCCGCGCGGCGCGACTCCCTGTGCGCCTCGTCTCCGGTGCGTGCTGCGCCGTCGCACTCGCCGTTCTCGTGGGGGCTTGCGCGGCGCCTTCCGCTCCCTCCGGGCCGGCGGCAGCGAGCACGTCGGCCGGGGCGGCGCTCGCGGCGACCCTCGTGACCGAACGGCCGCCGGTGCAGATTCCCGTCGTGGTCTGGTTCGAGGACTTCAACGAGGTGCTGGTCGGCAGAGCGATCATTCGCGGCTTCCTCGAGACCCGGACCCTCGACCTCAGGAGCCGGGTCCGAGACCTGCGCTGCGTCGGCAAGTCCGACCTCCGCATCGTCCCTCCCGACGCCGTGCCGGGCGTTCGCTGCGACGGGATGCGCGGCACCAGTCTCATGACCTGCAGCGACGGGCGCGAGATCCTCAGCGAGTTCTGGACGGAGGAGACCTGCGTGAGCGGGTACAGCAAGGGCATCGACCAGGACGGCCACACCGTCCGCGCCGTGTTCGGCGGGAGCCGGGAGCGCGTGGAGACCACCGTGAGGGAGGCGCTTCAGGACCTGGCCTGGAAGCCGGCTCCGCCTCGGGTGCGACTGACACACGAGGCAGCCGGGCACCGGGGGCTGAGCACCGGCACCGGCTTCTTCATCTCCTGGGATGGTCACCTGGTCACCAACTTCCACGTGATTCGCGAGGCGTCCCGCATCCAGGTGAAGCTCGACGACGGAAACCTGATCGACGCGGAGGTGGTGACCACGAACGAAGAGGACGACCTGGCGCTGCTGAAGGTCGACGCGATCCGCACGCCGCTACCGATGCGCCGGCAGAGTGCCCTCGCAAAGGGGCAGGAGGTCTTCACGCTCGGCTACCCCCTCATCTCGCTGCAGGGCCAGGAGCAGAAGGCCACCTTCGGACGGGTGAACGCGCTGAGCGGCGTTCAGGGAGACGCCCGCTTCGTCCAGATCGACGCGCCGATCCAGCCGGGGAACTCGGGCGGACCGCTCGTCAACGAGAAGGGCGAAGTGGTCGGCATCGTGAGCTCGATGCTGCACCCGATGGCCACGCTCTCCCTCGCCGGGACGCTGCCGCAGAACGTCAACTACGCCGTCAAGTCCGATCTGGCCCACGAGATGATCCGCTACTGGCTGGGCTCGGACTGGCAGGAGGCCGACCCACCCGGCTCGTCGCGCGCCTTCGGCGAGCTCATCGCCGAGATCGAGGACGCCGTAGTCCTGATCATCGCGGAGTGAGTCTTGCCGGGTAACGGCCGGCGGAGCCGGCCTGCCGGGCTTCGCTCGGCTCCGCCTCGCTGCGCGCGCCGCTACCGCGGCGCTTGCTCCTCCTGCCGGGTACGGGTCAGTGTTCGAGAATCGCGAGGCTGGCCTGGGCGGACTCGGGGGGCGGGGGGACGTAGCCGTGCTGCTCGACCACGGCCCGGCCGGTCTCGGACAGGACGTGGCGGATGAAGGCGTCGACCGCCGGAGAGATCTCTCCGTCG
>CAZLBF010000118.1:0-2554 GCA_964557495.1 uncultured Myxococcales bacterium
GCATGAACCTGAGCCAGGCGGGCTTCGAGGTCGATACCGCGGTCGACGGCGCCGCGGCGTTGAAAGCGCTGCGCGGCGAGCGTCCGGACCTCGTCGTGCTCGATCTGATGCTTCCGGACGTCTCGGGGACCGACCTGTGTCGCCAGCTTCGCTCCGATCCCGCGTTCGCGGAGCTGCCGATCATCATGCTCACCGCGCGAGCGGACGAAGTCGACCGCGTGGTCGGCTTCGAGCTCGGCGCCGACGACTACGTCACCAAGCCCTTCAGCCCGCGCGAGCTCACGCTGCGGGTGCGCGCGGTGCTGCGGCGACAGCGGCCCGACACCACCCCGGCGCGGGTGATCGAGCACGGCACCCTGAGCCTCGATCCCGAGCGGCACCGCTGCTTCGTGGACGGCGAGGAGGTGGGCCTCACCGCCAAGGAGTTCTCCCTGCTCCAGTGCCTGATGCGCCGACCCGGCCGCGTGATGACGCGCGCTCGGCTGCTGGACGACGTCTGGGGCTCGGACATCACGGTGACGACCCGCACGATCGACACCCACCTGAAGCGGCTCCGCGAGAAGCTGGGCCGGGCGGGTGACCTCATCGAGACCGTCCGCGGCGTCGGCTACCGTTTCGCGGAGTGAGCGGGGGGACCGCCTCGCTACGGGGTCCGCGGTGACGAAGAGCCAGGTCAAGCTGACGGCCGCCATGGCGGCGCTCGTCGTCTTCGCGGTCCTCGTCTGGGGCGTCGTGGCGGAGCGCGGGCTGCGTCGCGCGGAGCTCGAGCGCGTCGCCCGCTCACTGCAGGAGCGCGCCGCCCTGGTGACCGAGCTCGCTCGCGGCGTGCCGTTTCGCCTGGAAGGTCGGGCCCACCTCGATGCGATCGCCGACCGCGCGGGCCAGGCAGCGAGTGCTCGCGTCACCCTGATCGCGCCGGATGGTACCGTCGTCGGGGACTCGAACGTTCCCGTGGCGAATCTCGAGCGCGTCGCCAACCACGCGGATCGTCCGGAGGTGAGCGCGGCGCTTTCGGGCCGCATCGGAAGCAGCACGCGGCGCAGCGCCACGGTCGGCCGGGAGCTCTACTATCTCGCTGCGCCCGTAGCCGATGGCGGCGTCGTCCGCGTGGCGGTCGACCTCTCCCACCTCGACGCCGCCGTGTCCCGCCTGCGCTGGGAGCTCACCACGGCCGGCGCCATCGGTCTGATCCTCGCTCTGGCGCTGTCCTGGGCGTTTTCGTGGTACACGCTCCGCCCACTGCGGGAGATGCGACGCGTGGCGGCATCGATCGCCAACGGCCGCATCGACGACCGTCTGCACTTCGGATCGGGGGACGAGCTCTCCGACATCGCCACTGCGATCAACACCATGGCGGAGCAGCTCCGGCTGCGGCTCGGGGAAGTGACCCGCGAGAAGGAGCAGCTGCGCGCGGTGCTCGAGGGCATGGTGGAGGGCGTGCTCGTCGTGGACGCCAGGGGCGTCGTCCTGCTCGCCAACTCGCGCATGCGGGAGCTCTACGAGATCGGTCGCGAGATCGTCGGCAGGCCCCTGCTCGAGTCCGTTCGGGATGCGGAGCTGGACGCGATCCTCGAGGAGGCGGCCTCCGGCGACGAGAACGTCGCGCGCGTCGTGAGCGCCGGCCGCCGGGCTCCGCGCAGCCTGCGCGTGCAGGCCGTGCGCTTTCCCTCGGGCAGCGGGCCCCGCGTAGGGACCGTCGCGGTCTTCAACGACATCACCGAGCTCATGCGACTCGAGGAGGTGCGGCGCGACTTCGTCGCCAACGCGTCCCACGAGCTGCGCACGCCCCTGTCCGCCATCCGGGGCTTCTCCGAGACGCTTCTCGAGAGCGACTCCCTCACACCCGAGGAGCAGAAGTCCTATCTCGAGATCATCGACCGCCACGCGCGGCGGCTCTCCAACATCGTGCACGACCTGCTCGAACTCTCCACTATCGAGAGCCGCAAGTCGAAGCTCGAGCCCGCGCTCGTCGACGTGGGAGAGCTGGCGGCGAGCTTCGTGCGCGACTCGGAGGCCCGCTACCGCGAGCTGGGCGTGCAGGTGAGCGTGCGCGACGAGAGCACCGCCCGAGCCTGGGCGGACCTGGGCGCGGTCGACCAGATCCTCGCGAACCTCGTCGACAATGCGGTCAAGTACACGGATCCGGGTGGCAGCGTCGACGTCACCATCGAAGACCACGCGAACCGGCTGCGCGTGCGCGTGCGCGACTCGGGCATCGGCATCCCAAAGAAGGACCAGTCCCGCATCTTCGAGCGCTTCTACCGCGTCGACAAGGCCCGCTCCCGGGCGCTGGGCGGCACGGGGCTCGGCCTCTCGATCGTCAAGCATCTGGTGCAGAGCATGGGCGGGGACATCTACGTCGAGAGCCGGCTGGGCGAAGGCTCGACCTTCACCCTCACGCTCCCGCTCGGCGACCTGCAGACCTGAGCCGAGTCGCCCGGGAGCATCGGGCGCGCTACCGGATCGACGTCCCCGACTCCGCCAGGCCCCGGGCCTCGAGGATCGTGCCCTCGCGCAGTCCCCAGTCGCAGACCGTCAATCCCTCGAGATGGAG
>CAZLBF010000119.1:0-3798 GCA_964557495.1 uncultured Myxococcales bacterium
GAGGTGCGGGTCGACTTCCAGGACTACGGCTTCTTCGTCCCGAAGGACGCCGCCGGTCGCCACGCATTCGTCGAGGGGCGCGTGCGGCGCGATACGTTGAGCGAAGAGACGGCCCGTCACTTTGCCGAGGAGTCCGGCAAGGGCGACCCCTCCGAGATTCGAGGCCCCCAGGACGTGGTCCGCTTCACGGCGACGGGGGTCCGGCTCCTCGCGAAGGACTGAGCGGCTCCCGGCTCGCCCACGCTCAAAGGGCGTGCCGCTGCCGGGCCGCCCGGCCTATACTCGGGCATCCGGCATCGAGCCGGGCGGGAGGAAACCTCGTGCCCGATCCCGCAGAGGTCCAGAGGGCCTACAGCGCGATCCTGCAGCAGCTGGTGGAGACCGGTCGCGCTCCACACCACACGGAGCTGGCCGAGATGCTCGGCGTCACGCCCGACGACGCCAAGCCGCTCCAGCAGGCGGCGGCCGACGCGGCCGCGGGCTGCTGGCTGTGCGCGGACACCGACTACATCCAGTCCTGGGCGCCCTTCTCCAACATCCCCACGCAGTACCTGGTCAGCGTCGACGGCGTGCAGAAATGGTACGGCCAGTGAGGACTGGAATCGCTGGCGGTCCGCTGGCTGTTTCCGGGTAAGGAGATCCAGATCGACGTGCGCTGCCTGGACTGCGGCGAGCCCATGCGGCTGCGCTTCCGCGACGAGGAGCTGCTCGAGAAGAGCCCGTCGAGCCTGGTCGCCCACGTGGTCGTGCCGCTTCCCCGCTGGGGCGAGTTCTCGCTCTCGTACAACTGAATGCGCATGAACCTCTTCCGGTCGGAAGAGCACGTCAAGCGCTGGTCGCTGTACGAGCCCGAGTCCGAGGACGGGATCATGCCGGTCGAGGACTGGGCAAAGCTGTTCGCCGGCCCCATGTTCCGGAACCGCCTCGACCCCGACTACTTGGCGCGCGCCGGGGAGTACCGAGGCGAGTTCGCGAAGACCCTGTTCCAGGACCTGCAAAAGAGCGGCCCCTTCTGGACCGGCCGGCGCTAGCCGCGCAGTCCTCGCTCGCGATCCGCACGCTCGGCTCGGCGCCCGCGCCGGCCGAGTGGGGGTATGATGCCGGTGAGTGGCCCGTCGAGGGTCGACCGGAGGAGTGAGCGATGGAGTTCGAGTTCACCGAGGAGCAGCAGATCCTGCGCGAGAGCCTGCAGAAGTTCCTCGACGCCGAGATCCGGCCCTACGACGACCGCCACGGCGACGAGGAGATGACGCCGGAGCTGGCGAAGCAGCTCTGCAAGATGCTCATCCCGTGGGGCTACCTGGGCGAGGGAGGCATGTTCGGCGGGCGGGCCGGTCCGATCATCCGCGCCATCCAGACCGAGGAGCTGGCGTGCGCGTTTCCCGGACTCGCGGGGATCGCGGGCATCCCCTCCGGGGCGGCCTCGATCGTGCAGCAAGGGGCGCATGCCGACGTGGCCGCGCGTCTGGCCGAGCCGCTGGCGCAGGCCGACCTGATCGGCTGCCTGGCCATCAGCGAGCCGAACGTGGGCTCCGACCCCTCGGGAATCGAGTGCCGCGCCGAGCTGAAGGGAGATCGCTACCTCGTCAACGGGACGAAGTGCTGGATCAGCAACGGCCACATCGCCGACGTGGCGATCGTGTTGGTGCAGACCGATCCGAGCAGCGGTCCCGGGGGCTTCCGTCAGCTGGTGATCGACCGGAGCGAGTCCCCCTTCGAGAGCCGCGACACGCCGACGATCGGAGTGCGCTCGTTCCCCACCTCGGAGCTCTATTTCCGCGACGTGGAGGTCCCCGCCAGAAACCGGATCGGGGGCTGGCGAGACAAGGCCAAGACCGCCTCGAGCGACGAGGCCGCGCGGGCCTTCGCGCGCGTGCTCCAGAGCTTCTCGGTGGCCCGCGTCGGCACCGGCCTGATCGCCGTCGGCATCGCGCGTAGAGCCTACGAGCTGGCGCTCGACTACGTGGTGCAGCGCAAGCAGTTCGGAAAGGAGATCGCCCGCTTCCAGCTCGTCCAGGCGATGATCGCCGACATGGCGACCGAGATCGACGCGGCGCGCCTGCTCTGCTACCGCGCCCAGGACGCGCTCAGCCGTGGCCGGGCCGACGTGGAGGCGTCCATGGCGAAGGCCTACGCGACCGAGATGGCGGTGCGCGTGACCTCGACGGCGATTCAGTGCATGGGCTCGAACGGCCTCGCGGTCGAGAACCGGGTGGAGCGCTGCCTGCGCGACGCGCGCATGTGGACGATGCCGGACGGCACGACCCAGATCCAGAAGCTGATCATCGGCCGGGCGCTGACCGGGATGTCGGCCATCCGCTGACGGCAGCGCTCGAGGAAGGATGCCGATGGGGCCGCTCGAGGGTGTGAGGGTGATCGACCTGTCGAGGCTCGCGCCGGGTCCCTACTGCTCCATGCTGCTCGGCGATCTCGGTGCCGACGTGATCCGGGTCGACAAGCCCGGCGACGACCCGCGCGTCCTCGACATGCTCAACCGCAACAAGCGGAGCCTCGTGCTCGACCTCAAGCGAGTCGAGGCCCAGCAGGTCCTTCACCGACTCTGCGAGGGCGCCGACGTCTTCCTCGAGGGGTTTCGTCCCGGCGTGACCGCGCGGCTGGGCGCAGACTACGAGACGATCTCGCGCATCGAGCCGCGGATCGTCTACTGCTCCGTCACCGGCTACGGACAGAGCGGCCCGCTCGCCCAGGAGGCCGGCCACGACATCGACTACATCGCACTCGCCGGAGTCCTGAGCCAGCTACAGACCGGCGAGGGTCCCCCGCTCCCTCCCCTGAACCTGGTCGCCGACTTCGCGGGCGGAGGTCTGATGGCGGCGTTCGGGATCGTCAGCGCCCTGTACGAGCGCGAGCGGTCGGGGAAGGGACAGTACGTCGACGCGGCGATGATCGACGGCTCCGCATCGCTCATGGCCATGCACTTCGTGACGCGCGGAATCCTCTCCGACCCGCAGCGGGGCGTGATGCACGGCAACGCCCCCTACTACCGCTGCTATCGCTGTGCGGACGGGGAGTACGTCGCGGTCGGCGCGGTCGAGGTGCAGTTCTTCCACGCGCTCTGGCAGGGGCTCGACCTGGGGCCGCCCCCGGGACAGATGGATCGGGCCTCCTGGCCCGAGCAGCGGCGCCGCATCTCCGAGCGCTTCGCGACGCGGACCCGCGACGAGTGGGTCGCTCACTTTCACGGCAAGGACGCCTGCGTGGCACCGGTGCTCGCCCTGGACGAGGTGCCGAGTCAGCCCCACCACGTGGAGCGGAAGAGCTTCGTCGAAGGGCCGGGGGGCACTCCCCAGGTCGCGCCGGCGCCGCGCCTCTCGCGCACCCCCGGGAGCGTGCGCCGCCCGGGCGCCGCGAGTGGCGCCGAGACGGACGCGATCCTGGCCGAGGCGGGCTGCTCGGCGGACGAGATCCGCAGACTCCGCGAGGGCGGCAGCGTCGCCTAGAGGGCTCGCCGGCTCACTCCACGACGGCGACCGCCTCGGCCTCGAGCAGGAAGTCGGGCATGACCAGGGACTGGACTCCGACCATCGTCGAGGCGGGGACGTCCTCCTGGCTGAACCACTTCCTGCGCGCCAGACCCACGGTGCGCCCATCCTCGGGCTTCATGCCGACGACGTAGGTGTTCAGCTTGACGAGGTCCTCGGGCCGGGCGCCGGCGGCCTCGAGGGCGAGTGCCAGATTCTGGAACACCCGGTCGGCCTGGGCCCCGAGATCTCCCTTGCCCACGAGATTGCCGTCCTTGTCGATCGCCACCTGGCCCGAGACGTAGACCGTCTT
The DNA here is from genome assembly GCA_964557495.1 of uncultured Myxococcales bacterium. Lineage (GTDB taxonomy): Bacteria > Myxococcota_A > UBA9160 > SZUA-336 > SZUA-336 > CAZLBF01. Next base: position 3,796 of record CAZLBF010000119.1, read on the forward strand.
CGC
>CAZLBF010000120.1:0-53206 GCA_964557495.1 uncultured Myxococcales bacterium
GGAGCGGGCGCTTCATCCTCGGCCCCAACGTCCAGGCCTTTGAGAGCGAGGCGGCCGACTACCTCGGCGTGCGCCACGCCTTCGGGGTGAACTCGGGCACCGACGCGCTGGTGATCGGCCTGCGCGCGCTCGGGATCGGGCCGGGCGACGAGGTCATCACCTCGCCCTTCACCTACTTCGCGACGGCCGAGGCGGTCAGCCTGATCGGCGCAAAGCCGGTGTTCGCCGACATCCGGCCCGACCTGTTCACGCTCGATCCGGCGCGGATCGAGGAGCGCATCACGCCGCGCACGCGCGCGATCATCCCGGTCCACCTGTTCGGACACCCCGCCGACATGCCCGCGATCTCGGCGATCGCGGAGCGGCACGACCTGCGCATCCTCGAGGACGCGGCGCAGGCCTTCGGTGCCAGCGACCGCGGGCGCAAGCTGGGCAGCCTCGGAGACGTCGGGGCCTTCTCGTTCTACCCGACGAAGAACCTGGGCGCCTTTGGCGACGCCGGAATGCTCGCCACCGACGACGACGCGGTGGCGGAGCGCGTGCGCCTGCTCCGAACGCACGGCTCGGTGCAGCGCGACGTGCACGATCGCCTGGGCTACGCGTCGCGGCTCGACGAGATCCAGGCCGCGATCCTGCGCATCAAGCTCGCGCGCGTCGACGCGTGGAACGACGACCGGCGCAACGTCGCCCACACCTACGACCGGCGCCTGGCCGGAGTCGAGGGCATCCAGACGCCCGCCGCCGAGCCGGACGCCCGTCACGTCTACCACCAGTACACGATCCGCGTCGCCGGCGGCCGGCGCGACGCGCTCGCCGCGGCGCTGGATCGCGCGGGGATCGGGAGCGCCGTCTACTACCGCGCGCCGATCCACCTCCTCGAGGTCTACGCCGGCGACTACCCGCCGATGCCCGAGGCGGAGGCGGCGACCGGCGAGGTGCTGAGCCTGCCGATCGGCCCCTTCCTCGACTCGGAGAGCGTGGACCGCGTGGTCGACGCGATCCGCTCGTTCATGGAGAAGCCCGCCTAGCGGCCGAGGGTTCGCAGGCGGGCGACGGCACGGGCGGCCTCCGCCTGCAGGAGCGCGAGCTGATCGGGCGAGGTGGTCGGCTCCGCCGCGCGCAGGCCCTCTTCGGCGCGGGTGCGCGCGGACTCGGCGCGGTCTGCGTCGATCTCGTCGGCCGGCTCGGCGGTGCGCGCGAGCAGCGTCACGTGCTCCTGTGTCACCTCGGCGAAGCCGCCGGAGGTCGCGACCCGCTGCTCGCTCCCGGCCGCAATGTACGAGACGACGCCCGCGGCCACCGGAGCCAGAAAGGGCTCGTGGCTCGGGAGCACTCCGAACTCCCCCTCGCTTCCGGGGACGACCAGGGAGTCCACCTCGAGGTCGACCACCGGCCGCTCGGGTGTGACGATGCTGAGCCGGAACGGCATAGCTACGCGCCCTGCCTCGACATGCGCTCGCCCTGCTCGCGCGCCTCGTCGACGGTCCCCACCATCAGGAAGGCCTGCTCGGGCACGTCGTCGTGCTTGCCCTCGATGATCTCCTTGAAGCTGCGGATGGTGTCGGCGATGCGCACGTACTTGCCCGGCTTCCCGGTGAACTGCTCGGCCACGAAGTTGGGCTGGCCCAGGAACTTCTGGATCTTGCGCGCGCGCGACACCGTGAGCTTCTGATCCTCGGTGAGCTCGTCCATGCCCAGGATCGCGATGATGTCCTGCAGGTCCTTGTAGGTCTGGAGGACCTGCTGCACGCCGCGCGCGATGCGGTAGTGCTCCTCGCCCACGACCTGCGGATCGAGAATGCGGCTGGTCGAGTCGAGCGGATCCACCGCGGGGTAGATGCCGAGCGAGGCGATCTGGCGCGAGAGCGTGATGGTCGCGTCGAGGTGCGCGAAGGTGGTCGCCGGCGCGGGGTCGGTCAGGTCGTCGGCCGGGACGTAGATCGCCTGCACCGACGTGATCGAGCCCTTCTGGGTCGACGTGATGCGCTCCTGCAGCTCGCCCATGTCGGTGCCGAGCGTCGGCTGGTAGCCCACCGCCGAGGGAATGCGGCCGAGCAGCGCCGACACCTCGGAGCCCGCCTGCGTGAAGCGGAAGATGTTGTCGATGAAGAGCAGCACGTCGCGCCCCTCGTCGTCGCGGAAGTACTCGGCCACCGCGAGCGCCGCCAGTCCGACGCGCGCGCGCGCACCGGGCGGCTCGTTCATCTGGCCGTAGATCAGGGACGTCTGCTTGATCACGCCCGACTCGTTGAACTCGAGCCAGAGGTCGTTCCCCTCGCGCGTCCGCTCGCCGACCCCGGCAAAGACGGAGTAGCCCGAGTGCTCGGTGGCGATGTTGCGGATCAGCTCCTGCATGAGCACCGTCTTGCCCACGCCCGCGCCACCGAAGAGGCCGATCTTGCCCCCGAGCGGGAACGGGCAGAGCAGGTCGATCACCTTGAGCCCGGTCTCGAACTGGCTGATCGTGGTGGACTGCTCCTCGAGAGTGGGCGGGGCGTGGTGGATCGGGTTGCGGACCTCGGCCTCGATCGGGCCGGCCTCGTCGATCGGCTGACCGACGACGTTCATGATCCGGCCCAGCGTCTTCTCGCCGACGGGGACCGAGATCGGCGCGCCCGTGCTCTTGACCGGCTGGCCCCGCTTCAGCCCCTCGGTGCTGTCCATGGAGATGCAGCGGACCGTGTTCTCGCCGAGGTGCTGTGCGACCTCGATCACCAGGTTGTCCGGCTCGTCGGAGATCTCCGGGTTGTGCAGCGTCAGCGCCGTGTAGATCTCCGGCAGCTCGCCCGGTGGGAACTCCGCGTCCACCACCGCGCCCAGCACCTGGAGTACCTTGCCTTCTTTCGCCATCGGAGGGGTCTCCCGCGCGGGTCCTACAGCGCCTCGGCGCCGCCCACGATTTCGACGAGCTCGGCGGTGATCTCGGCCTGCCTCGCCTTGTTGAACGTCAACGTCAGGGTCTCGATCAGCTCGGCCGTGTTGTTCGTCGCGTTGTCCATGGCCGTCATGCGCGCGCCGTGCTCCCCCGCCTGGCTCTCGAGCAGCGCGCGGAAGATCCCGAACTCGACGGCCCGCGGCACCAGCAGTCGCAGCAGCGACTCGGGGTCCGGCTCGGTCGCGTACACGACCGACTCCACGGGCTCGTCGCGCCGATCGGGGATCATGGGAAGCAGACGCTGCGCGCGCGGATGCTGGGTCAGCGCCGACTGGAACTCGGCGTAGACCAGCACCACCTCGTCGGTCTCACCGCTCTCGTAGCGCTCCATCAACAGCTCGGCGATCTCGCGCGCGTCGTCCTGCGACGCCTGCCCGAGACCGATAAACTCGCGCGGCACCTCGCCGTAGGAGTGCCGGCGGAAGTACTCGGCCCCCTTGCGGCCCACCGGAATCAGCGAGATGGCGTCGAGCTGGGGCTGGCGCTCGACGATCAGCTCCTCGGCCCGCTTGATGACGTTGGCGTTGAATGCACCGCACAGCCCGCGGTCGCTCGTGAACACCGCGACGTCGAGCCGCCGGGGCGTCTCGCGCGGAACCAGCAGCGGGTGGGCGTCGGGATCGACCCCGGCCGACACCGCGGCCATCACCTCGCGTATCTTCTCGGCGTACGGCCGAGCCGCGTGGATCGCGCGCGTGGCTCGGCCAAATTTCGCGGCCGACACCGTCTTCATCGCCTTCGTGATCTTCTGCGTCTTCTCGACGCCGACGATCCGCTTGCGAATATCCTGGAGGGTCGCCACGGGGAGCTACTCGGACGCGTCGCTCGACTGGAAGCTCGCGGCGAAGGCATCCAGGGCCGCCTCGAGCTTCGGGATCAGCTCGTCCGAGAGCTTCCCGCTCGAACGGATCTCGTCGAGGATCTGCGAGTGACGCGTCTCCATGAACTGGATCAGCTCGCCCGCAAAGCGCTCCACGTCGTCGACGGGCACCTTGCGCACCCACGAGTCGCGCTCCTGCTGCGGGGTGGCGGCGTAGATCTGCACGACCTGGTGCTCGACCGGGAGCGGCGCGTACTGCGGCTGGCGCAGCACCATAGTGAGCCGCTCGCCGTTCGCCAGCTGCTCCTGCGTCGCCCTGTCGAGGTCGCTCCCGAACTGCGAGAAGGCCTCGACCTCGCGGTACTGGGCCAGCTCGAGCTTCAGACCGCCGGCGGCGGTCCGCATCGCCCGCACCTGCGCGTTGCCGCCGACGCGCGAGACCGAGATCCCCACGTTCATGGCGGGGCGCTGACCGGCGTTGAAGAGGTCGGTCTCGAGGAAGATCTGGCCGTCGGTGATCGAAATGACGTTGGTCGGGATGTAGTCCGACACGTCGCCGGCCTGCGTCTCGATGATCGGGAGCGCCGTGAGACTGCCTCCGCCGTGCGCGTCGCTCATCTTCGCGGCGCGCTCGAGCAGGCGCGAGTGCAGGTAGAAGACGTCGCCCGGGTAGGCCTGGCGACCGGGCGGGCGCCGCAGCAGCAGCGCCAGCTGCCGGTACGACGTGGCCTGCTTGGAGAGATCGTCGTAGATGATCAGAGCGTGCTTGCCGTTGTCGCGGTACCACTCGCCGATCGTGCAGCCGGCGTAGGGTGAGATGTACTGGAGCGGTGCCGGGTCGGCGGCGGGAGCGGCGACCACGGTCGTGTAGGCCATGGCGCCGTGCTCGCGCAGCTTCTCGATCACCTGCGCGATCGTCGACTGCTTCTGTCCGATCGCGACGTAGATGCAGTTCACGTCGGTCTCGCGCTGGTTGATGATCGTGTCGATGGCGATCGCCGTCTTGCCCGTCTGGCGGTCTCCGATGATGAGCTCGCGCTGGCCGCGCCCGATCGGCGTCATCGCGTCGATCGCCTTGATGCCGGTCTGGAGCGGCTCCTTCACCGGCTGCCGCGAGATGATCCCGGGAGCCTTGATCTCGACGCGGCGGGTCTCGGTCGAGGCGATCGGCCCCTTGCCGTCGATCGGCTGGCCGAGCGCGTTGACGACGCGGCCGCCCATCGCCTCGCCGACCGGGACGCGGAGGATCTCGCCGGTGCGGCGGACCAGGTCCCCCTCGCGGATGTGAACGTCCTCGCCCATGACGGCGACGCCGACGTTGTCCTCTTCGAGGTTCAGCACCAGCCCGCGGACCTCGCCCGGGAACTCGACGAGCTCGCCGGCCATCGCCTGATCGAGTCCCCAGACGCGCGCGATGCCGTCGCCGACCGACAGGACCGTGCCCGTCTCCGCGACGTCGATCTCGCGATCGTAGTCGCGGATCTGGCGTCGCAGGATGTCGCTGATCTCGGCGGCCTTGATCTTCATGCCGAATCCTTTCGTAGGCTAACCGCGAGGGACAGAAGCTGGGTGCGGACGCTGCCGTCGAGGAGGAGGTCGCCCACGCGTGCGACCAGGCCTCCGATCAGGCTCTCGTCGACCTCGAGCTCGACCCTGACCTCTGCACCGACCCGCTGTGCGAGGGCCGCGCGCACGCGCTCGACCTGCGCGTCGTCGAGGGGACGCGCCGACGTGACGAGGGCTTCCACGCGCCCGGCGGCGCGCTCGACGAGCGTTCGGAGCTCGTCGCGAATCTGGGGCATGTGCCGGGTCCGGTTCTCGTCGACGAGCAGCATCGCGAAGGCGCGCACCTCTGGAGACAGTCCGAGCCGCTCGGCGAGCTCGGCGATCACCCCGCGGCGCTCGGTGCGCGGGTGAAGCGGTGTGAAGACCGCGCGCTGCAGCTCGTCGCTCTCCTCGATCTGCTGCGTGAGGCCGTCGACCTGGGCGAGGAAGTCCGCGGCGGATCCCGTCTCGTCGCCGAGCCCGAACAGCGCGCGCGCGTAGCGTCGCGCGAGTGCTCCGCCCGCCATCAGCTCGACCCTCCCAGCCGCTCGATCACGTCTTCTACGAGGTGTCGATGGTCTTCGGACGTGAGGTTGCGCTGCACCAGGTCCGCTGCCAGCCGGGTCGCGAGCTCGGCCGCCTCGTTCCGGAGCTCGATGCGGGCCCGCTCGATCTCCTGGTCGGCCACCTTCCGCGCCTCGTCGGCGATGCGCTGCGCATTCGCCTCGGCGCGCTCCAGCGACCGGCGCCGCTCGGCCTCGGCCTGCTCCTCGGTGGCGCGCAGGATCTCGGCCGCCTCTTCCTCGATGTCCTCGAGGCGACCGCGCCAGCGCGCCAGCTCGGTCTCGGCGGCGTCGACGCGCGCCTCGGCCTCCTGGATGCTGGTCTGGATCTCGTGCCGGCGCTGCGCCATGAAGTTCCGCAGCGGCTGGCGGGTGAAGCGGATCAGGATCGCGACCAGGATGACGCCGTTCAGGATCTGGAGCCCGAGCAGCCAGACGCTCGGGCCGTGGCCACCCTCCTCCGCGGCGAGCGCGGGCGACGCGACCAGGAGACTGGCCGCGATCAGGGGGACGGCGAATCCGCGAGCTCGCCCGGTCACAGCGTTCTCCCGAGTACCTTGGAGGCGGCCTCTCGCGCGAGCTCGCTGGCGTCGGCGCGCAGCGTCTGTCGAGCCGCCTGAAGCTCCGCGGCCACTCCGCTGCGAACCCGGTCGAGCGACTCTCCCGCCTCGCCGCGCGCCCGCTCCAGGGCCTGCTGGACCTCCGCCTCCCCCGCGCCGAGAACCTCGCCGCGGCGCTCGGCGGCCCGGGTCCGGACCTCGCGCAGTCGACCCTCGAACTCCCCGCGCAGCTCGGTCGCGTCGGCGAGGGTCGTCTGGGCGCGCTCGAGCGCCCCCAGCGTGCGGGCCTCGCGCTGCTCGAGCACCCGCACGAGCGGCTGCAGCAGCAGCTTGTTCACCGGGTAGATCAGCAGCGTGAAGACGAAGATGTTGAGGGCGAGCAGCTCGAAGCGGGGAAACAGGTTCAGGCCCGCGGCGGCGGCCGCGGTTCCCGGAACTGCGAGTCCGAGCGCGACGATCGCGAGTGTTTGGGGGTTGACGACTCGCAAGGTGACCTCTCGAGCTCACATCACGTTCAGCGACCGTGCCATTGAGAACGACCCGACCCCGCCTGCGCAGGACGGCTCAGCGAGCGGCCGCCTCCAGCTCCGCGGCGCGTCATCGTCCGCGGCGGCCTCGGAAGGGGTGGCTGACGGAGTGTCTCAGGAATGCGTTCGAACAGTGGCCAGGCCGGCGCGAGTATCGCAAAGAAGCGGTCCAATTCAAGTTGCCGGCGCGCTCTCTCCCATCTCGATTTCGGCAGACAGGAATGCGCCCTCGGCGACCTGGAGCTTGGGCGTAACCAGGCGGCCTTCCAGGCGCGCACCGGCGGCGATCTCGACCCCGCTCTTGGCGCGAACCTCGCCGCGCAGACGCCCTTCGACGATCAGTCGGTCGACGTTGATGTTGGCCTCGGCGACTCCGCTCTTCGCGATCACGAGCGTGCCGTCGCCGTGGACCTCGCCCCGCGCCGTCCCCTCGATGCGGGCGTCGCCCTGGAACAGGATCTTGCCCTCGAAGCTCGCGCCCCGGCCAATCACGCACGGCTGCGCTTCCGTCATGCTGAACCCTCCAGGAGCATCTCGGACAGGCGATCGAGCTCGGATGCTCCGTGGTACTGGAGCTCGATGCGGCCGCGGTCGGGGCGGCCGACGATCCGGACCCGGGTCTGTAGCGCCCGGCGCAGCCGATCCTCGAGATCGACGACGTGAACATCGCGCGACGGACCTTGACGCGGCTTCTTTGACGCTGCGTTAGACGCAGCGCGTCGACAGAGATCCTCCGAGGCGCGCACGCTCAGGCCCCCGCGCACGATCTGATCGCGCAACATGACGCGTTGCGTCTCCGGAGCCTGGAGAATCGCCTTCGCGTGCCCCAGGGTCAGGCGCTGATCGATCAGATCCTGCTGGATCTGAGGAGAAAGGTCGAGCATTCTCAGGTGGTTAGAGACGGTCGACCGATCGAGTCCGACCCGCCGGCCGACATCCTCCTGCGTCATCTCCTCCTCGTTCACCAGCGCCCGGAAGGCCTCGGCGAGCTCGACGGGGTTGAGGTCGGCCCGCTGCACGTTCTCGACGAGCGCCATCTCGAGGATCGCGCGATCGGTGGCGTCGAGAACGACTGCGGGAACCTCCTCGAGGCCGGCGATCTGTGAGGCCCGCCAGCGCCGCTCGCCGATGATCAGCTCGTAGCCGTCGCCCCGCTCCCGGACCACCAGTGGCTGCAGCACTCCCTGCTCCCGGATGGAAGCGGCCAGGGTGGCGATCTCGGCGTCGTTGAAGTGCTTGCGGGGCTGACGCGGATTGGGCGCGATGCGGGCGATCGCGATGTAGAGCGGGGCGCCGAGGATCTGGAGGTCCTCCTCCGGCTCCACGGCCTCTACGGCCCTCGGAGCCTCCTCGGCAGGGGCTCGCTCGGACGGCAGGTCCGACTTCGAGATCAGCGCGGAGAGTCCGCGGCCCAGCGCTTTACGCGTCGCCATCTCGGATCCTTTCCAGCAGCTCCTCCGCCAGGCGGAGGTAGCTCATGGCTCCCTTGGAGTTGATGTCGTACAGCAGGGCCGGCTTGCCGTGGCTCGGCGCCTCGGAGAGCCGGACGTTGCGGGGAATGGCGGTCCGGAAGACGAGGTCTCCGAAGTGGTCGCGCGCCTCGCTCGCGACCTGCGCCGACAGGTTGTTCCGGATGTCGTACATGGTGAGCAGCAGCCCCTCGACGGCCAGCTCCCGATTCAGCTCGTCGCGCACCAGATCGACGGTCTGCAGCAGCTTGGCGAGACCTTCGAGCGCGAGATACTCGCACTGGAGGGGGACCAGGATGGAGTCGGCCGCGACCAGCGCGTTCAAGGTCAGGATTCCCAGCGACGGTGGAGAGTCGATCAGGACGACCCGGTAGGAGTCTCGGATCGAGGTGAGCCGGTCTCTGAGCCGGTGCTCCCGGCCCGGCACGGGAGCGAGCTCGATCTCGGCACCGACCAGATCGGTCGAGGAGGGGAGCAGGTGCAGGCACTCCAGCTGGGTCTCGAGCGTCAGCTCCTTCAGATCCGCACCGTCGATCAGGGCCTCGTAGACGCCCCGCTCCACGTCTCCGGGGAGGTATCCCAGGCTCGAGGTCGCGTTCGCCTGTGGATCCAGGTCGATGAGCAGCGTCCGGCACTCCGCCGCCGCGAGCGAAGCCCCGAGGTTCACCGCGGTGGTCGTCTTCCCGACTCCGCCCTTCTGATTCGCGACCGCGATGACCCGTGCCATGCGCCTCTCAGCCAGCCCGGGAGACGGCGGGCCACGCCCCCCTGCTCCCGGGGCGCGCCGCCCGGCGCGCGGAGCTTCAAGCGGGGGACGTGGATTCCGGCTCTCACACCCGTCTGGACGCCGCCAAGTCTAATACAGAGTTCCACGTGAAAAAACAGAACAAGCGGGATCACGCGCATCTTTTGTGCGGCAGACGTGGAAACTCGGCGTTCCACGGGGCACGCGCGCTCAGCTCAGGTCAGCGCGGTGTTCCACGGGGCACGTTCGCCGCCGGCACGCGCAGAATGCGACCGCGCTCTCCGAGCGGGATCTCGCCCGCTCCCAGGCGCAGATCCGCGGACAGCGAGTCGAGCGTCTCGCGCGTCCAGATCCAGATCTCGCCGTCGGACGCCGTCCAGAAGCGGCCCAGCTTCAGGGACTCCCGGACGTTCGCAACGGCGCGCAGGAGCGCGACGGCGCACTCGGAATCGGGCGGAGGATCCTCGATCCGCACGCGCAGGATCTCGCACGCGAGCGGCAGCGCGCGGGCCACGTGCCGGAGGAAGTGAACCCGACGCTCGCGGATCTCGACGAGCGTCACCCGGAGATCGGGCCGCGCGATCGCGACCGGCACACCCGGAAGCCCGGCCCCGGAGCCCAGGTCGACCACGTGCGCCCCTCGAGGCAGCGCCTCCGCCGCGGCCAGCGCGTCATCGAGGTGCCGGCGGATCGCCGCCGGCTCCGTGGAGCCCACCAGGTTGATCCGGCTGCCCCAGCTCGCCAGCTCCTCGGCGTAGCGGGCGAGGCGCCGTTCCACGTCGGCGGACCACTCCCGGGCCTGTGGCGTCCCGCGCTTCGCCCGTCGGGGCTTCGGGGCGTCGGCGCTGGACACCGGGTCAGTCCGGAAGGATCTTGACGCGCTTCTCCGAGCCCTCTCCGGTGCTCTCGCTCTTGACGCCCGCCAGCTCGCGCAGCGAGTTGTGCACGAGCCAGCGTTCTCTGGAGCTGAGCGGTTCGGTCTCGCGGGGCTCGCCCGACTCGACGACGCCGTTCGCCAGCTCTCGCACCTCGATGAGCAAACGCTCCTCTTCGGGCTCGAGCTCGATCTCCTCCTCCGCCCCGTCGAGGTCCACGCGCACCCGAATGTCGGGCTCCGTGTACTTCTGAGCCGCGCGTCCGGCCAGGTGCGTGAGCGCCGCCCCGATTCGAGAATCACGACGCAGCAGCTCCCGGACCCCATCGCCCTGGGCCGAGATCACGATTCGCCCCTCGCCGATCTCCTCGCTGTACTCCACCCCTTCGTCGATCCCCATGCGCTGGATCACGCCTGCGACGAAGTTGCCCGTCGGGCTCAGGTGGGGAAGCTCCCTGGGCTCCGGCCTGGGGCCTCGCTCGGACGCCGCTCGCTCGGGGGCGCGATCGCGGTCGCGATCCCTGTCCCCGTCGCGATCCCGATCCCCGTCGCGGTCCCGGTCCCGCCCGCGCCCTCGGTCCCGGTCCCGGTCGCGATCTCGGCCCCGGCCGCCGTCTCGCGGGCCGTCGCGGCTCGAGCCCCGACCTCGCGCCTCGCTCCCGCCGCGGCCTCGGCCGCGGTCCCGATCCCTGCCGCGGTCCCTATCTCTGTCCCTGTCCCTGCCGCGGTCCCTGTCCCTGCCGCGGTCCCTCCCGCGATCGCGATCTCCGTCCCGGTCGCGACGCGGCGAAGGGTCGGCGGCGGGCTCCCCCGAGCCCCCGCGGACTCGCGCGAGCACCATGACTCGCCCCGAGAGCCCGGCGGTCGTCTCGTCCAGCTCGCGGAGGTCCAGCTCTCCCGCAGAGACGCCGAAGTGGCTCGCCGCCGCCTCGACTGCGGCCTCGCGACTCTCGGCGACGAATTCCTTCATTTCATCCATTGCTTGGGTTCCTTCCAGCGTCGGCCCGCGCGGGACGAGGCTCCTCCGAAGAGCCTTCGCCGCGTCGCTCGGCCGGCAGGCTAGTCACCGGGCTTCTCGACGGGTGCCCGGTTGACCCAGACCTGTTGCAGAATTCCGAGCAGATTGCTCACAAACCAGTAGAGCACGAGCCCGGACGGGAATTGATAGAAGAGAAAGATGAAGGCGACACTCATCATCGTCATCATCTGACGCTGCTGCGCGTCCGCCCCGGCGCTCGGCATCAGGCGCTGCTGCAGCACCATCGTCACTCCCATGAGCAGCGGTAGGGGACGGACCGGGAGGCCGGCGATGCTGAACAGATCCTCCGGGGCGGAGAGGTCGGTGATCCAGAACGCGAACGGCGCGTGCCGCAGGTCGATCGACGCCTGGAGCGCGAAGTAGAGGGCAATCAGGAAGGGAAACTGCAGCAGCATCGGGATGCAGCCGCCGCCCAGCGCGGTCATCGGGTTGATCCCGGTCCGCTTGTAGAGGGCCATGATCTCCTGCTGCGTGCGTTCCCGATCTCCCTTGTACTTCTCCTGGACCTCCTTCATCTGCGGCGAGATCACCTGGAACTTCTTCATCGACTTCATCGACTTCTGCGTCAGCGGGTAGGTGAGCAGGCGAATCATGATGGTGAGCAGGATGATCGCGACGCCGTAGTTGCCCACGACGTTTTCGTACGTCCAGCGGAGCAGCCAGGCGAACAGGTCCACGAGGGGTCGGAACGCCGACCAGCCCGCCTGGATGGATGCATCCAGGCTGGGGTCGGTCCCGATCAGCACCGTAGAGATCTTGGGCCCCATATAAAGGCGGTAGACGCGCTCGATGCGCGTGCCGCTCGGCACCTCGAAGGCGGGGTAGGAGAGGACCGAGACGCCCGCGTCCTGTCCCACTGGCCCGAAGAAGCCTCGCGCCTCGTCGGGGTTCTCGGCGATCGCGGCCAACAGGAAGTACTGGCTGTCGAGGCCGACCCAGTCGACGGGCGACGCGAGGGCGTCTCCCCGCCAGGGACCCTTGCCGGTCAGGTTCCGCCAGAACCCGGGGCTCCCGATTCCCGCGAGCTGGTTGCGGCGCACGTCGCCGTCCTCCAGGCCCGCCAGGCTGTGGCGCTGGAAGCGCGCGGGAGAGTCGGCCGGAAGGTCGACTCCGTAGAGCAGCAACTGGTACTCGGGCCGCACCGAGCGACCCGAGTGGTTCTCGAGCTTGACCGAGAGACGGGCGCCGTAGCCCTCTGGCCCGACGCTGAGCACTCGCTCCACCGCCAGGCCGTCCAGCTCATGACGCATCACCAGGCTGCGCGAGTCCTGCGTCACGATCGTGTAGGGGGCGCTCGCCAGGCTCTCGAGTGGACCGCTCCCGAAGCGGACCTGGAGCACGCCTCGCTCGCTCGACGTGACCAACTCTACGGGCCTCGCACCCTCTCCGATGCGATCGGGGTATCCGGGCAGGCTCGCCCCGACCACCTTTCCGCCCACGCTGCTGACGCGAAGCCTGAGGTCGTCGTTCCCGATCTCGGTCACGGTCGGCTCCGCGACCTCGGGGCCGGTCGGAGCTGATTGACGCATTGTGTCATCTGGCGACATGGGCTGCGCGGACTGCGTCGACGGCACATGCGACGGCAGCTCGCCGAGCTCGGCGGTGGGCGGCTCCGCCGGCGGCGTCGGGGCGGGCGGCGAAGAGGTCGGCATCGTGTAGAGCCACGCCAGGATCAGCAGGACGGCGAGGGAGATGGCTCCGATCTGTATACGATCCATCCGTCGCTCCTCAGGGCAGGTCCAGGCCGCCGCGGCCGAGTGGAGTACAGCGCAGGATCCGTCCCAGGGCTCGCCGGCCGCCGCGCCAGAGGCCGTCGCGCTCGATCACCAGGGCGGCATAGTCGGAGCAGCTCGGATAGAAGCGACACGCCGTCCCGAACAGCGGCGAGAGCGCGGCCTGATACAGGCGGATGGCTCCGACCGCGACGCGGCTCCCCACGGATTCGTCTCGGGGACCCGCTCCTAGCGGCGGGCCTCGAAGGCCCCGTCCAGATCCGGCCCCACCTCCGAGAGCCGCAGCACCTGCGGGAGGTCCCGCTTCGCGACCACCACGATGTCGCGGGCCCCCAGCTCGGTTCGGCAGTGTCGGAACCACTCGCGAACTAGCCTCTTGATCCGATTGCGCCGAACCGCATTTCCGACCTTGCGTGTGACCGTGATGCCGAGACGCGCTCCCTGCGCGTCCGGCCTCGCGAGGATAAAGACCAGAAAGAGCGGCGTCATGATACGCCGCCCGCGACGCGTGATCCGCTTGAAGTCGGCTCGCCGCAGCCCGGCTCGCTGCGGTGCCTGGATCCCGGCCACGACGGAGTCGCGCTAGCGCTTCGTGACTGGGGTGAGCCGGTGCCTGCCCTTGGCGCGCCGCCGAGCGAGTACTCGTCGACCTGCCTTCGTGCTCATCCGGTGTCTGAAGCCGTGGGTACGGGCGCGACGGATTCGGCTTGGCTGGTAGGTGCGCTTCATGATCTCAGTTCAGTAGAGCTGTGGAGACGCGTAAACCAAGCATAGCGCTACGGGCGTGTCAACAATGTAATGGCGGATAGATGGGCGATCTTCGCAGCTCAATTATCCACAGAGAATGCTCGAAGTTAGCTTGCATTGCCGCGCAGCGAGCTGATAGGAAGAAGCTTCTCCCCGTCGGTAATCTCAATCCGAAAGGCCCCCCCGTTCATGCCGGGAAAGACGCGCCGGATAGCGCCAGCGGACGCGAGCGCCTCCCTGTGGAGGGCGACGCTGGAGGCCTTGCGGGACCGGATTCCCAAGGCCCATCTCGAGATGCTCAGCGACGGGCCAGTCTACGTGGAGCTGTCCGAGTCGGCGCTGCGTCTCGCACTCTCGGTGGAGCAGGTTCGCACCTGGCTGCGCCAGGGAACGCTCCGCGCACTGTGCGACGTGGTAACGACGTTGTCCGACGGAAGCTGCGACGTCTGCGTGCTCCCCATCGACGGCGAGTCCCCCGCTCTCGAGGTGGACCCGAGCCACAAGCTCGACTCGTTTCTCCACAGCGAGGCCAACGAGGGAGCCTGGAAGGTCGCGCGCCAGATTGTCGGGGGCGTGCTGCCCCCACCCGGTCCGATCGTGTTCTGTGGCCCGGAGGGCTCCGGCAAGTCGCACCTGCTCGACGGAATCGCGCGGGAGCTCGTCGAGCGCGGGGAACGCGTCGTCTGTCAGAGCGCGGGCCGACTCTCGCTCGAGCTGATCGAGGCGCTCTGGTCGGATCAGGTCGAGCGATTCCGCGAGCGGGTCACCGGCTGCGACGCGCTGCTGCTCGACTCGATCGAGACGCTGGCCGGTCGCGACGGCACCCAGAATGAGCTGGTGCGAGCGATCCTGGCGCGCTCGAGCCGCGGCAAGCTCGTGGTGCTCGCGATTCGTTCCCAGGGAAGCTCACTCCCTCCGCTCGCTGCGGGACTCCAGAGCGCGTTCGAACGCGGCACCCTGGTGGACCTGGCGTCGCCCGAGTGGGAGCTCAGGGTCGCGATCGTGATTCGCCGGGCGGGAGGCTGGGGTGTCCGGCTCTCACCCGAGGCGGCCTCGTTCGTCGTGGGACGCCTGGGCTCCAGCCTGACCGGCGTCGATGCGCTCCTGACGCGACTCATGACGCGGACGCACGAAGGCGCCGATCTCTCCGTCGCAGCGGTGCGGCGCGCACTGGCTCCACCGCCGCCTCTGAGCGAGCGCGCACTCCCGGTCAGCACGGTCCTCAGCTGCGTCGCACGGCACTTCGGTCTCCGGATCCGCGACCTGCACTCCACGTCGCGGAGTCCTCGCATCGCCACGCCGCGGCAGATCGCCATGTACCTGGTGCGAGGACACTGCGGCCTCTCCTTCCCCGAGATCGGGCAGCGCTTCAATCGGCACCACACGACCGTGATGCACGCCTGCCGCCGGGTGGAGGATCTCCTCGACGGGAGCGGAAGCGTGGCAGCCGCGATCCGCCTCCTGGAGAAGGAGGTCGAAAGGCTGCAGACAGAGGGTGTGTAGGGGTGAGGAAAACGCAGTGGAGAACAGACAGGCACGACTCAGTGGGAATTCCCGGGGCATCCCTCCGCAGAACGAATCTCCGAAGTTCAATGAGTTCGTCCCGTTCTCCACATTTCAACCGCCCCTACTACTCCTGTTCTTGAACTAGTTAAGCAGAGAAGAAGAAGAGGAAGAAGGCATGAAGTTCACCATCGAACGGGACGAACTCCTGCGCGGCCTGGGACGCATCCAGGCGATCGTCGAGCGACGCGGCACGCTTCCGATTCTGTCGAATGCGTTGATCCAGGTGAGCGAGAGTGAGGTCACGCTCGCGGCGACCGACCTCGAGGTCGGTGTGATCGCGAGGCTGGCGGCAGAGGTCGAGCAACTGGGCGAGGTGACCCTGCCGGCCAAGGCGCTCTACGAGATCACCCGCGAGCTCGACGGCTCCGAGGTGGGCTTCCAGGTCATCGAGGGTTCCCGGGTCCAGATCGACTGCGACCGCGCCCGCTTTACCCTGCTCTCGATCTCACCGGAGGAGTATCCGACGATCCCCGGCAGCGACGGTGTGACCCTCTCCCGCATCGAAGCGTCGCTCCTCAGCGAGTTGATCGATCGCACGCTCTACGCCACGTCCACCGACGAGACCCGCTACAACCTGAACGGCGTCCTCATGGAGAGCGCCGACGAGGGCAAGCTCTCCTGCGTCGCAACGGACGGCCACCGGCTGGCGAAGATCGACCGGTCGCTACCCGCGCCGCTCGGCTTTCTCGAGAAGTCGATCATCATCCCGCGCAAGGGCGTCTCCGAGATCCGGAAGCTTGCAGACGAGATCGACGAACCCATCGAGATCGGCCTGGGGGATGGATTCCTGATCGTGCGGCGCCCGGGGCTGCTCCTCTCCTGCCGGCTCATCGACGGTGAGTTCCCGAACTACCGGCAGGTGATTCCGAGCGACAGCAGGGTGCGCCTGGTGATCGAGCGGGATCGCCTCCTCAACTCCGTGCGGCGCATCGCGTTGATGACGCACGAGCGCTCCCACGGGTTCAAGTTCGTGCTGACGAGCGGCCAGCTGGAGCTCTCCGTGACCAACCCCGACATGGGCGAGGCCCGCGAGCAGGTTCCCATCGACTACGACGGCGACCGCTTCGAGACCTCGTTCAGCGCCCGCTACGTCCAGGACGCACTCGCGGCCATGAAGACCAAAGAGGTGGCCATCGAGCTGGTCGACGAGCTGACGGCTGCGGTCATCCGCCCCGCCGACGATCCCGACCAACTCGCCGTCGTGGCGCCGATGCGGCTGTAAGGATCCACCCGTCGGAACCGCTCCAAAACTCCTCGCGTAGGCCCCCACAAGGCGCGGAAAGCCGCGAAATCCCTATAGCCTGGAGACCGCCGATAGGTTACCGTTTGGCGGTTCCGAGGGCCTCGCTCTGCGAGGCTCTCTGCTGTCGGTGAGGTCGCCCGGGCGGCGCGACGGGCAGCTGGACCCGCGACCTCGAGCGATCGCCTCCTCGAGCGCGGTTTATGCGTGACCCCGACGGCACGTGCTGGGAGAGGTTCGAGGAGCAGCGCTTGAGCGAGTACGATGCTCGATCCATCGAGGTACTGGAGGGGCTGGAGCCGGTCCGCAAGCGGCCCGCCATGTACATCGGCTCCACCGGCCCGTCGGGGCTCCACCACCTGGTCTACGAGGTGGTGGACAACTCGGTCGACGAGGCGGTCGTCGGCTTCTGCGACCTGATCCGGGTCGTCATCCACAGCGACAACTCGGTCACCGTCGAGGACAACGGCCGCGGGATCCCCGTGGACATGCACGAGAAGGAGGGCCGCGCCGCGGCGGAGGTCGTGATGACGACGCTCCACGCCGGCGGGAAGTTCACCAACAAGGCCTACAAGGTCTCGAGCGGTCTCCACGGGGTCGGCGTCTCCTGTGTCAACGCACTCTCGGATCACTTCGAGCTCGAGATCCGCAGGGACGGACAGGTCTGGCAGCAGAGCTACCAGCTGGGCGTGCCCGATCAAGATCTCCACCAGGTCGGCACGACCGACAAGACGGGCACGCGCGTCACGTTCCATCCCGATCCAGCGATCTTCGAGACGACCGAGTTCAGCTTCGACACGCTCTCGCAGCGGCTCCGGGAGCTCTCGTTCCTGAACGCCGGCGTTCGCATTCTGATCGAGGACGAGCGCTCCGCCAAGTCGCACGACTTCCACTACGAGGGCGGGATCGTCTCGTTCGTCGAGTACATGAACCGCGCCCGCAACGCGCTCCACCCGACGATCTGTCTCAGGGGCGACCGCTTCTACCATCAGTCGACGGGCGACGGCCAGATCCGGGTCGACGTCGAGATCGAGGTCGCGTTCCAGTACAACGACGCCTACGCGGAGACCGTCTTCAGCTTCGCGAACAGCGTCAACACGAGCGAGGGTGGGTCGCACCTCACCGGCTTCCGCAATGCCCTCACCCGCACGATCAACCGCTACGTCCAGGCGGGCGGCACCTCCAGCAAGAACGGGAAGGACACGCCGCAGCTCTCGGGAGACGACTGCCGCGAGGGCCTCGCCGCCGTGGTGAGCGTCAAGCTCTCGCACCCGCAGTTCGAGGGGCAGACCAAGTCGAAGCTCGGCAACAGCGAGGTCGCGGGGCTGGTCGCGAATCTGATGAACGAGCAGCTCGCGGAGTACTTCGAGGAGAACCCGCAGGTAGCGAAGACCATCGCGGGGAAGGTCGTCGATGCGATGCGGGCCCGGGACGCAGCCCGCAAGGCGCGCGAGCTGACCCGTCGCAAGGGCGCGCTCTCCGACAGCAACCTGCCCGGCAAGCTCGCGGACTGCCAGGAGCGCGACCCGGCCAAGTCCGAGCTCTTCATCGTCGAGGGAAACTCCGCGGGGGGCTCGGCCAAGCAGGCGCGCGACCGCAGCAACCAGGCGGTCCTGCCGCTCCGCGGCAAGCTCATCAACGTGGAGAAGGCGCGGCCCGACCGGATGCTCGCGAACAACGAGGTCCAGATGATGATCTCCGCCCTGGGCTGCGGCTTCGGCGCGGACTTCAACGCCGACAAGCTCCGCTACCACAAGATCCTGCTCATGTGCGACGCGGACGTCGACGGAGCCCACATCGAGACGCTCCTCCTCACGTTCTTCTTCCGCCACATGCGCGAGCTGATCGAGCGGGGTCACCTCTACCTAGCGCAGTCTCCGCTGTACAAGGTGAAGCGCGGCAAGCAGGAGCGGTACGTCAAGGGCGAGGACGAGCTCACCGACCACCTGCTCGAGCTGGGGCTCGAGGCGATTCAGGTCTTTGCGACGGGACACGACACCCCCATTCCGCCCGAGACCCTGCACGAGCTGATCGAGCATGCCCGCCGCTTCGAGAAGCAGACCGAGAGCCTGGAGCGGCGAGGCATCGACAGGGGTCTGGTCGAGGCGGCGGCGCTCGGCGCCGAGCTCGACGTCGACGCCTTGCACACCGACGAGGCGGGGTGCCAGGAGATCGAGCGCAGGATCCGCGCCTACGTGGAGAGCTCCATGCTCGAGCAGTCGGAGCTCGACGTGAGCTGGACGCGCGATGAGGAGCACACGGCCTGGTCCGCGACGATCACCTGCTACCAGAAGACGGGCCTCAAGAGCGTCGTGCTCGACCAGGAGTTCCTGTCCTCGGTGGACTACGTGCGGTTCGTCGAGTTCGGGCGGGAGGTCGCCCGGGTCGGCTCGCCCCCCTATCGCCTGGTTGCCGACGGGCGGGAGGAGGAGTCGATTCCTACCGCGCGGCTGCTGCTGAGCCGAATCCTGGAGCTCGGCCGCAAGGGGCTCTACATCCAGCGCTACAAGGGGCTCGGCGAGATGAACGCCGAGCAGCTCTGGGAGACGACGATGCGGCCGGACGTGCGCACGATCCTACAGGTGCGCGTCGACGACATCCCCGAAGCCGAGCGGACCTTCAGCCTCCTGATGGGAGATGCGGTCGAGCCGCGCAAGGAGTTCATCGAGCAGAACGCACTCAACGTCGAGAACCTCGACATCTAGGAAGCCCGCTCGAGCCAGGCCATGCCAGACGATCCCGAACAGCCAGTCGAGAACCCCGCGGCGCACGCGGCGGTGCCGATCAACATCGAGGACTCGATGCGGCGCTCGTTTCTCGACTACTCGATGTCGGTCATCATCAGTCGCGCGCTGCCCGACGTGCGCGACGGGCTCAAGCCTTCCCAGCGCCGGATCCTGGTCACCTTCAACGATCTCAACCTGACCTTCGACCGCCCGTACCGGAAGTGCGCCAAGATCTCCGGCGACGTCTCCGGCAACTACCACCCCCACGGCGAGAGCGTCGTCTACCCGTCGATCGTGCGCCTCGCCCAGACCTTCTCGCTCCGCTACCCGCTGGTCGACGGCCAGGGGAACTTCGGCTCGATCGACGGAGACCCGCCGGCCGCCATGCGCTACACCGAGGCGCGCCTCTCGCGCATCGCCTCCGAGATGCTGACCGATCTGGGTCGCGACACCGTCGACTTCGTCGAGAACTACGACAACACGCGCTTCGAGCCGCTGGTCCTGCCGGCGCGCATTCCGAATCTGATCATCAACGGCTCGGCGGGCATCGCGGTCGGGATGGCGACGAACATCCCTCCGCACAATCTCGGCGAGGTCATCGACGCCTTGGTCCTGCTCGCGCGCGATCCCGAGGCCACGCTCGACGAGGTGATGGAGCGGATCCCGGGGCCGGACTTCCCGACCGGTGCACTCATCTGCGGGACCGAGGCGATCCTCCAGGCCTACCGCACCGGCCGCGGCCTGCTCGCGGTGCGCGCGCGCGCGGAGATCGAGGAGGCCCGCGGCGGGCGCCAGGCGATCGTGATCACCGAGATCCCGTACATGGTCAACAAGGCGTCCATGATCGAGAAGATCGCGGAGCTGGTTCGCGACGGGAGGATCGACGGGATCAGCGACATCCGGGACGAGTCGGACCGCAAGGGAATGCGCGTCGTCGTGGAGCTCAAGAAGGAGGCGCCCGAGGAGGTGATCCTCAACCAGCTCTACAAGATGACGCCGATGCAGACGACGTTCGGCGTGAACCTCCTCGCGCTCGTCAACAACCGGCCGCAGACCCTCTCGCTGATTCAGCTCCTGGAACACTTCCTGGACTTCCGCCGCACGGTGGTACGGCGGCGCGCCCTCTACGACCTGCGCCAGGCGCGCGATCGCGAGCACGTCCTGCTGGGCTTCGCGATCGCGCTCGACCACCTCGACGAGATCATCGCGCTGATCCGAGCCAGCGACACGCCCGCGAATGCCCGGACTGGCCTGATGGAGAGCTTCGAGCTGACCGAGCGCCAGGCCCAGGCGATTCTGGAGCTCCGACTGCAGCGCCTGACCGGCATGGAGCGCCAGAGGATCCTCGACGACCTCGCGAGCGTGCGCGCGCTGATCGCGGAGCTCGAGGCGCTCCTCGCGAGCGAGGAGCAGGTCACCGAGAAGATCATCGAGGAGCTGGAGGAGATCCGCGAGAAGTACGCCGACGACCGGCGCACCGAGCTGGCTCCGGCCGTCGAGGTCCTCACGACCGAGGACCTGATCCTCGACGAGGAGATGATCGTCACGATCACGCACGCGGGCTACGCGAAGCGGAGCTCGCCTTCGCTGTACCGCGCGCAGCGCCGCGGAGGCAAGGGCAAGACCGCGATGGGGACGAAGGAGGAGGACTTCGTCTCGAGGCTCTTCACCGGCTCGACCCACGAGTACATGCTCTTCTTCACGAACCGGGGCCGCGTGCACTGGCTCAAGGTCTACGAGCTTCCGGAGCTCGGGCGGGCCGCGCGCGGCAAGGCGCTCGTGAACCTCCTGGGTCTCGGCACGGGGGAGCGCGTCTCCGAGGTGCTGCCGGTGCGCGACTTCACCGAAGGGGGGTTCGTGGTCCTCGCAACCCGGCGCGGCATTTTGAAGAAGACCGCGCTGGAGGCCTACTCGAACCCGCGCCGGGGCGGCATCATCGCGATCAACCTGAGCGACGAGGATGAGCTGATCGGCGCCGCGCGCACCAGCGGGAACGACGAGGTCCTGCTGGCGACGCAGGGGGGCAAGTCGATCCGCTTCCACGAATCCCAGGTGCGCCCGATGGGGCGAGCGGCCGCCGGTGTAAAGGGCGTCGCTACGCGCCGCGGCGACGAGGCAGTCGGCATGGAGATCTTGAAGCCGGGCCGGAGCATCCTCACGGTCACCCACAACGGGTATGGCAAGCGCTCGCCCCTCGACGCCTACCGCGAGCAGAACCGCGGGGGACAGGGGATCATCACGATCAAGACGACCGACCGAAACGGCGCCGTGGTCGGCATCCTCCAGGTCGCGGACGACGACGAGATCATGCTGGTCACCAGCGGTGGCAAGGTGATCCGCATGAACGCCGTCGGGATCCCGGTGATGGGACGCAATACGCAGGGCGTCCGCCTGATGGAGCCCGGGACCGACGAGCGCACTGTGTCGGTCGCGCGCCTTGCCGAGCGCGACGAGGACGAGGAATTAGCGCCCGCAGCGTCACCGAGCGCGGACGCCTAGCGAGAGGACCCGGCCAGATGCGGACGAGCAAATCCCGCAAGCTTCATCGACGCGCCCGCCTCGTGCTTCCCGGGGGTGTCAACAGTCCGGTCCGGGCGTTCGGCTCGGTCGGCGGCACCGCCCGCTTCATCGAGCGCGCCAACGGCTGTCGGATCGAGGACGCCGACGGGAACCGCTACGTGGACTGGGTCTGCTCGTGGGGGGCCATCATCCTGGGTCACGCCCATCCCGTCATCGTGGAGGCGGTGCGGGGTGCCGCGGCGCGCGGGACCAGCTTCGGGGCGCCGACCGAGGGAGAGGTCGAGCTGGCCGAGCGCATCGCCGATGTGGTTCCGTCGATCGAGATGCTGCGTCTCGTGAACTCGGGCACGGAGGCGACCATGAGCGCGATTCGACTCGCGCGGGGCGCGACGGGCCGGGACCGGATCGTGAAGTTCGAGGGCTGCTACCACGGCCACGCGGACGGGCTGCTGGCCGCCGCGGGCTCGGGCGTCGCGACGCTCGGGATCCCGGGCTCAGTCGGCGTACCCGCGGGCGCGGTCTCCGACACGCTCGTGCTGCCCTACAACGACCTCGCCGCGGTGGAGGAGACCTTTGTGCGCCGCGGCGACGAGATCGCGGCCATCATCGTCGAGCCCATCGCCGCCA
This sequence comes from uncultured Myxococcales bacterium, assembly GCA_964557495.1. GTDB lineage: Bacteria > Myxococcota_A > UBA9160 > SZUA-336 > SZUA-336 > CAZLBF01. The sequence goes on from CAZLBF010000120.1 coordinate 22,237, forward strand.
ACATGGGGCTCGTGATGCCCGTCGAGGGCTACCTCGCGGGCCTGCGCGAGCTCGCCGACACCTACGGGGCGGTGCTCATCTTCGACGAGGTGATCGCGGGCTTCCGGGTGGGGCTCGGCGGTGCCCAGGCCTGGTCCGGCGTCACGCCCGACCTGAGCTGCTTCGGCAAGGTGATCGGGGGCGGGCTCCCGGTGGGGGCCTACGGCGGGAGCCGCAGCCTGATGAGTCAGGTCGCACCCGACGGCCAGGTCTACCAGGCCGGAACCCTGTCGGGGAATCCGCTCGCGGTGGCGGCCGGGCTCGCCGCCCTGGACAAGCTCGCCGCAGACGACTTCTACACCGGGCTCGAGGGCGTGTCGACGCGCGTCGCCACGGGCCTCTCGGCGCTCGCGGAGGCGGCCGGGATTCCGTTCAGCTCCTGCTCCGTCGGCGGCCTGTTCGGATTCTTCTTCCACCCCGGCCCCGTGCGGAGCTACGCGGACGCACAGGAGGCGGACGCGACGCGCTACAAGACCTTCTTCCACGCCATGCTCGAGCAGGGCATCTACTTCGCCCCGTCTCCCTTCGAGGCCGCCTTCGTCACGGCGGCGCACGGTGACGAGGAGGTCGCCATGACGCTGGAGGCCGCGCAGAAGGCCTTCAAGAAGGTCGTCTAGCTTGGCCCTCCAGCCGAGGAGCGCGGTCACCGGCTGGGGACGCGGCTTCGAGGTCGGACTCGAGTTCGCGATCTGCGTCCTTCTGGGTGTGGCGTTCGGGTACTATCTCGACCGCTGGCTCGGGACCGAGCCGTGGCTGCTGCTCGTCTTCATGGGCTTCGGCTTCGCTGCGGGTCTCCGCGTGCTGCTGCGCGTGCGCAATCCTCGAGACACCTCGTCGGATCCGAAGCCGGGAGACCCCGAGCGGTGAACCGACCTCTGCAGAGCATCCACGCCAAGAACGCGTTCATTCTCGCGCTTGCGTTGCTCGGGGCGATGCCCTATGGAGTGCCCGCCGTCTGGAGCGTGGCGGCTGGAGGAGGGATTCAGGTCGTGAATCTGAGGGGCCTGGAACGGGCGGTTGCCTGGCTCGTGAGCCTCGCGCCCCGACGGCCGACCGCTTTCCTGCAGGTGGTCCTGGCCGCTCGCTTCGTCGCCGTCCTCGCGGCGGCCGGCGTGGCTCTCTGGGCGCTGCCGGTCGAGCCGATCGCCTTTGCCGTCGGTCTCTCCACCGTGGTGCCGGCCGTCATCTGGCACGGACTCGCGACGGCTCCCGCCGCGCCCGAGGAAGGAGAGCTCTAGCCGTGTCGCATCCCCTCCATCTGTTCCACATGCTCGAGCCCTACCTGCCCATGACGCTCGCGACCATGCTCGCGTGCCTCGGCGTGACCCTGCTGGTCGCGTTCAGCGTCAACCGCGGGCTGCAGAGCTCGGACGGTGTGATTCCCGAGGGGCGGCTCACGCTCCGCAACCTGCTCGAGCTGATGCTCGAGGGGATGGTCTCGCTGGCGCGGCAGACGATCGGTCCCGACTGGCCGCGCTGGATGCCGCTGATCGGAACCATCGGCTTCTTCATTCTGGTCTCCAACCTGATGGGCCTCGTGCCCGGGCTGGCCAACCCCACGTCGTTCATCGAGACGAATCTGGCCTGGGCGTGTCTCGCCTTCGGCGCGTTCAACTATGCGGGGTTCCACAAACACGGCTGGGGCTACATCAAGCATTTCCTCGGCCCGGTCCCCTGGCTCGCTCCGCTCATGTTTCCGCTGGAGGTGATTCAGAGCCTCGCGCGGGTCCTCTCGCTCACCGTCCGGCTCACCGCGAACATGTTCGCCGACCACACGCTGGTGGCGGTCTTCCTCGGGTTTCCGGTGATCAGCCTGTTCGTGCCGTGGCTGGTCATGGGGCTGGGCCTCTTTGTCGCCATCCTTCAGGCGTTCATCTTCGCGTTCCTCACCATGATCTATATCGGGCTGGCCCTCGAGGAAGCCCACTAGTCAATCTCGTTTCCAGGAGGTGATTCGATGCGAGTTCTCTCGACCCTAGTTGTGGCTACGCTGGTGCTGACCCTGGCGCCCGATCTCGCCTGGGCGGCCGAAGAGGGCGGCTCCTCGGGGTGGGGCATTGCGCTGGGGGCGGGTCTCGCGATGGGTCTCGCCGGACTCGGCTGCGGACTCGGGCAGGGATTCGCGACCTCGGGAGCCGTGCAGGGCATCGCTCGCAATCCGGGCGCCGCGGGCACGATCCAGACCCCGATGATCATCGGCCTGGCCCTGATCGAGTCGATCTCGCTCTACGGCTTCGTGATCGCGATTCTCCTGTGGAATCTGATCAGCTAGGTTGAGCAGAGAACGCCCGCGCCTCCCGAGGGGGGCGCGGGCGTTCTCTTGTTTCGCCGCTCCCGCTGATTCGCGGAACGCGAATCAGCGGCCCTTGTTCAGGCGGCCGATGTCGATGTAGCGGCGGATCTTGCCCTTGCTCGGCAGCGGCGTGCCGTGGCTGTTCCAGAACTCGATCCGGTTCCCCGTCCCGGTCTGCACGTTCACGATGATGTCGCTGACGATGCGCAGATCCTTCGGCTCCGGCACTCCCTCCCAGGCCGGCATCCAGTTGCCGTCCTTCTCCAGCGGAGAGGTGGTCTCGGCCGTCTCGCCGTTCCAGTCGTCCGAGTAGCGGTGGTTGTGCCAGATGAGCTTCCACAGCTCCTGCTTGCGGTCGTACGCGAAGCTGTAGAGCGGCTCGAAGGTCTCCTTGTCGAGGTAGATGTCCTTGTGGTGGTACGGGTGGTCGTCGTTCTTCGGGTCGAACTTGATGATCCACGCGTCGCGCAGCTCCCAGCGGTCGTTCGCGAACGAGAAGCCGTAGGGGCCGAAGTTGTAGTCGTCGCGGTACGGATAGGCGAGCGTCTTGGTGTTGAAGGGCGAAATGATCTGCGCCTCGCCCAGGCACTCCCAGCTGTACTGGGGCGGGATGCCCGAGAAGCTGCGCAGGTCGTCCATCGTGAAGTCGGTGCCCTGGACCGAGTCGGTGCGCTGCGCCGTCGAGATGCGCCGCACGCGGCGCAGGTCGGGCAGGTAGACCCAGGTGTCGTCGTTCTTGGCCTCGTCCAGCGGCCCGTTGGCCGACTCGTAGCGGTAGGTCATCAGCAGGATGCCGCGCGCGTCGAACGGCGCCTCGACCTCGATCCCGAAGGCGGATCCCCGCTTCTCGTTCTTGAAGATGTTGCGGTCGTTCGCGAGGTACTGCTCCTCGACCCGGTGCTTGAGCCCGATCCCCTTGGAGGTCCCCTCGTAGTAGAGGGGCAGCTGCTCACCCCGGTCCCAGTAGGTGTAGGACCAGGTCGACTGGTGCCCGTCCCCGTTCCAGGTCTTGACGAAGTTCCAGATGATCTTGAGCCCGGCGTCGGGATCGCCCTTGCAGTCGATGTCATCGGGCCAGAAGGGCAGCCCGGCCACGTCTCCCACGATCGAGCCGTCCTTGCCGAGGCTGGCCTTGCCCTTGTTCTCGATGCTGGCCTTCTCGTAGGCCTCCGCCGCGCCGTACTTCCGGAAGAAGGGGCCGATCTCGATCTCCATCCCCTCGTAGAAGAAGTACTCCCGGTTCTCCCAGAACTGCGGCGGCAGGTAGTCCTTGAGCTTGTCGAGCTGCTCGTAGCTGAGCACCTCCCCCTCCTGGAAGGGAACGCCGGGCACGACGTCTTCGGTCGACTCCTGAGCCACGGCCAAGAGCGGCAGCCCCATGACCAGAATCCCCAAGATCAGGCGCATGCGTGATCCTCCCGCCGGACCTGGGTCCGGCCCCGTCCACCGCCCCCGCAACCGAGTATTGTAGCTCTACTCCGCGCGGTGCGGGATGCGAATTCGTCGGCTAGGCGAAGCTCTCCAGCGAGGCCGCTCGGAACGCCGTGAGCGCGGCTCCCCGGTAGCCCTCGGCGACCTCGTTCAGCCAGATGAAGTCGGTGAGCGGCGGGCGGCCCGGATCGAAGCGGGTCAGGCGCCGGCGCCGGATCCACGGCTCCGCGACGTCGCCGGGGAGTACCCCGATGCCCGCGCGGTTCAGGAGCAGCTCGAGCACGAGGTCGGTGGTGGCGGCCCAGACCCGGATGTCCGCTCCCCGGACGGCGGCCTCGGGGCCGTAGTGGTGGGCGAGCCAGCGGTCGATCAGCGGGTCGCTCCGGTAGTAGTCGACCAGCGGCGTGCGCGCGAGCGCGTCGAGGTCGAAGCCCGGGTGGAAGAACTTCCGATGCCCGACCAGGACCAGCTCCTGCTCGAACAGGCGAGTCGCCGTGATGCGCGGGCTCGATCCAGCCCGGGACTGGAAAGAGAAGACGAAGTCGAGCCGGTTGGCGAGCAGGAGAGCGTCGAGATCCTCCTGCGGGGCGTAGCGGACGCGGATGTGTGCGGCGTCGTGGCGGCTCGAGAAGGCGGCCAGGAAGCGGCCCAGCCTGACGCGCGGAAAGCCCAGGAAGAGCCCCACGCGGATCGGCCCGGAGGCCCGCCCGCGCGCGTCGGCGATCTCGTCGAGCGTGCGGCGAAGCTCGAGCTGGTGCTCCCGGAATCGCTCGGAGAGGACCTGCCCCTCTCGGGTCAGGAGCAGGCGCTTGCCGACGCGGTCGAAGAGCGAGATGCCCAGCGCCCCCTCAAGGGAGGAGAGGCTCTGGCTGACTGCCGACCGGGTCAGCGCCAGCCGCTTGGCTGCTCCGGTCACCCCCCCCTGCTCCACGACCGCGAAGAATACGCGCAGCTTGTTCAGGTCTACATCGTTCACTGACACTAAACAAAAACTGTAGGAGAGTTAATTTTCCTTATCAATTTGCCGGTGGCATGCTCTCGGCCTCGGCCTGAATGGGGGAGATCGAGCATGGATTCCCTGAGAACCGTCCTGGCGTTCGAAGACCTGCGCCTCCGGGTGCGGCTGGGCTGCACGGAGAGCGAGCGGGCCACGCCCCAGGGGGTCGCACTCGGCGTCTCGATCCGGTTCGCGGAGCCGCCGCCTGCCTGCCAAACCGACCGCCTCGCGGACACCATCTGCTACGCGACGCTGGCCGAGGCGGCGCGCAAGTGCTGCGCGGGCCGGGAGTTCCAGACGATCGAGCGGCTCGCCTGCGACCTCCACCGGGAGCTCGCCGGGCTGCTTCCGCCCGGGGCGACGCTCGGGCTTCGCGTCACCAAGCTGCGTCCCCCGGTTCGCCACCTGCGCGGCGGCGTCAGCTTCACGATCGGCGACGTCTGAGGTGCAGCCGGAGCTGGAGCGGAGCGACCCGGAGGTCTTCCGGCTGATCGCGGCGGAGGCGGAGCGCCAGCGCCGCGGTATCGAGCTGATTCCTTCGGAGAACTACACCTACCCCGAGGTTCTCGCGGCGCTCGGATCGGTTCTCACGAACAAGTACGCCGAGGGCTACCCGGGCAGGCGCTACTACGGCGGCAACACCTACACGGACCGCATCGAGGAGCTGGCGCGCTCGCGCGCCTGCCAGGTCTTCCGCGCGGAGCACGCCAACGTGCAGCCGCTCTCCGGCTCCCCGATGAACCAGGCCGCGTACCTGGCGTTCATGGATCCCGGCGACACGATCCTGGCCATGGACCTCTCGCACGGCGGTCACCTGACCCACGGCTCGCCCGTCTCCCACATGGGGAGGCTCTTCCGCTTCGTGCGCTACCGGACCGATCCCGACCGCGAGGGCCGCATCGACTTCGAGGCGCTGCGGCGCGTCGCCCGGGAGACCCGACCCAGGATCGTGCTGTGTGGCTACACCTCGTACCCGCGCGACTACGACTACGCTGAATTCAAGCGGGTCGCCGACGAGGTGGGGGCTCTCTCGATGGCCGACGTCTCGCACGTCGGTGGCCTGATCGCGGCGGGCGCCATGAGCAACCCGTTCGACGCCGGCTTCGACGTCGTGACGACGACCACGCACAAGTCGCTGCGCGGACCCCGCGGCGGCCTCGTGCTGTGCCGCCGCGAGCTGGCCGAGGCGATCGACCGCTCGGTCTTTCCCGGGCTTCAGGGCGGGCCACACATGAATGCGATCGCCGGGATCGCGATCGCCCTCGGCAAGGCGCTCGAGCCGGAGTTCAAGACCTACGCAGCTCAGGTGCTCGCGAACGCGAAGGCCCTGGCGCACGCCCTGCTCGAGGCCGGCTGCGCCCTCGTCACCGGCGGCACCGACAACCACATGCTGGTGCTCGACTCGATCGAGTCGTTCGGGATCGACGGCCGCCGAGCCGAGCGAACGCTCGACGAGGTGGCGATCACCACGAACAAGCAGGTGATCCCCGACGATCCGAATCCGCCCCTGCGCCCGAGCGGCATCCGCATCGGCACGCCGGCGGCGACGACGCGCGGGATGCGCGAGCGCGAGATGGCGAGGCTGGGCGAGTGGATCGTGGCTGCCCTCCGGTCGGCCGACGACGCGCCCGCGCTCGCCGCGCTCCGCAGCCAGGTCGAGGCCCTGTGCGAGGGCTTCCCGGTGCCGGGCATCGACGCGGCCTGACCCGCCCCTGCAGCCGCGTCCGTTAGCCGGGGCGCTGGCCCGTCCGTTGGCCGGGGCGCTGGCCGGGGGGACGCGGATTCACGACTCTGCCGGCACGCGTTCACATTCCGGGGTTCGAATGCAGCGAAGACGAGCACTTCCGGTGGGCACGCCCGTTGCTCTCTCCATCCGTGGCTCGACGCGGGACTCCCTCTTCCGGGACCGGGGACCCGAGCCGTGCCAAGCCGGATGGGGGATGGGAATCGGCGTGCGATTAACGGGGTGAGGCGCGCGTCGTCCCCATCCGGCGATCCCGGCTCCGGTCGCTCGCGGCCGGGGCTGTTCATCGTTCTCGAGGGCATCGACGGGGCGGGCAAGAGCGAGCAGATCGGGCGGCTGGCCGCGTGGCTCCGCGAGGCGGGGGAGACGGTCGTCGCAACCTGCGAGCCGACCGACGGGATCTGGGGGCGTCGCTATCGCGAGTGGGCGCGGGGCGGCTCCGAGGCGAGTGCCGACGAGGTGCTGCAGTTCTTCGTCGAGGACCGCCGCGAGCACGTTCGCGACGTGATCCAGCCCGCGCTCTCGCGCGGCGAGGTCGTGGTCTGCGATCGCTACGCCGCCTCGACCCTCGCGTATCAGGCGGCGCAGGGTGTCGAGCGGGCGCGACTTCGGGCGATCTTCGACGCCGAGGACTTTCCGCAGCCCGACCTCGAGCTCTGGCTGCGCATTCCCGTCGCCTCGGCGTTGGCGCGCCTGGGAGAGCGCGCCAGCGAGCGCTTCGAACGGGCCGCCTTCCTGGAGCGGGTCGACGCCGAGTACGCGCGCCTCGGTCTCACGGAGGTCGACGCGGCCGGCACTCCCGACGAGGTCGAGGCCGCGATCCGCGCGCGCGTCGAGCGGCTGCTGCGGGACTGACGCGAGCCCCGGGCTCGGATCGGGCGCGTATGCCTCCCGCGTCGACGGTCAGCGGCTGGAGTCGGGCTCGCTCTCCTCGACCTCGATCTCGAGCGGTGTGACGAAGAGCGCCGATGAGCGACACAGGCGGAGGCCGACGCCCACCGAGAGGGCGGCCGGCACCAGGTAGGCGAGCGGGGTGTGGGGTGCGCTCGTGTCGTCGAAGCCGGGAATGCCGAAGAAGTCGCGCGCGGCGAGCACGCCGAGCAGCCCGAGTGCCGCATTGAGCAGGAGCCCGGGCAGAATCGAGCCCGAGCAGATACGCAGCACGCCGAGCAGCAGCGCGGTCGAAGCGACGTAGGCGAACGCCCAGTGGCCGATCACGATCGATGCGGCCATGCCGTTCAGGAGCGCCATGAAGCCGACTCCGCCGAGCTTCCCCCAGGCCCGCGTGAGGCCCGGCAGGATCAGACCGCGGTAGTAGACCTCCTCGATCACGGGGATCACGAGCGTGAACACCAGCAGCCACTCCAGCAGCCGCGCGGTGTCGCTCGGGGGCGCCGACTCTCCGAGCTCCGGTGGCGGGGGGAGCAGGAGCTTGTAGAGGTTGTCGATCTCGCTCGCGATCAGTGCTGCCGCGAGCAGGAAGGGCACCGCCAGCCACGCCTGCGCGGGCGCTCCGCGAAAGCCGAGGTGCGGTCCGGGCGGCGCCGGAACGCGGGCGGCCCCGAGTGCGAAGGCCAGGCCGAACGCGACCAGGGCCGAGAGCGCGAACAGCGAGGCAGCCGGGTCGCCGGTCGCGTCGAACAGCAGCACCGCGATCGTTCCCTGCAGGAAGGCGGCGAAGAGTGTGAGACCGAGCGCCCAGCCAGGGGTCAGGAAGGCGCGGGCCTCGCCACCCGGGATCATTCCCGAAACAGCACGGGCCGGAGCGCCTGGCCGGTGTACGAGAGCGGGTTGTTCGCGACCTCCTCCGGCGTTCCGGCGGCGACGATCTCGCCCCCCTTGTCGCCCCCCTCGGGGCCGAGGTCGATCAGGTGATCGGCGGTTTTGACCACGTCGAGGTTGTGCTCGATCACGACGACGGTGTTGCCGCGGTCGACCAGCCGGCGCAGCACCTCGAGGAGCTTCTCGACGTCGGCGAAGTGGAGTCCCGTGGTCGGCTCGTCGAGGATGTAGAGCGTGCGGCCCGTCGCGCGCTTCGAGAGCTCCCGGGCCAGCTTGATCCGCTGCGCCTCGCCGCCCGACAGCGTGGGGGCGGGCTGGCCCAGGTGCACGTAGCCGAGTCCCACCTCCGCGAGCGTCTGGAGCCCGCCGCGGACCGAGGGAATGTGCTCGAGAATCTCGAGCGCCTCCTCGACCGTCATGTCGAGCACGTCGGCGATCGAGTGTCCCTTGTAGCGAACCTCGAGCGTCTCCCGGTTGTAGCGCCGCCCCTGACACTCCTCGCAGGTCACGAAGATGTCGGGCAGGAAGTGCATCTCGATCCGCTTGATGCCGTCCCCCTCGCACGCCTCGCAGCGGCCCCCCTTGACGTTGAAGCTGAAGCGGCCCGGCTTGTAGCCGCGCATGCGGCTCTCGGGGAGCTGCGTGAAGAGCTCGCGGATGCCGGTGAAGATCCCCGTGTAGGTGGCCGGGTTCGAGCGCGAGGTCCGCCCGATCGGCGACTGGTTCACGTCGATCACCTTGTCGACGTGACCGATCCCGTCGATGCGCTTGTAGCGACCTGCCCGTTCCTTCGAGCCGTACAGCTCCTGCGCGAGAGCCCGGTAGAGCGTGTCGTTGACCAGCGTCGACTTCCCGCTGCCGGATACGCCGGTGACGACGCTGAAGACGCCGAGCGGGACCCGCACGGTGAGGTCCTTCAGGTTGTTCTGGCTCGCCCCGACCAGGGTCAGGAACTTGTCGGAGCCCGGGCGCCGCAGACGCGGGATCGGGATCTCCCGCCTGCCGGCGAGATAGGCGCCGGTCAGCGACTTGCGGTTCCGGATGATCTGCTTCGGCGTCCCCTCGCCGACGATCTCGCCGCCGTGGCGGCCGGCGCCCGGCCCGAGGTCGATCACCCAGTCGGCCTGCCGGATCGTCTCCGCATCGTGCTCGACGACCAGCACCGTATTCCCCATGTCGCGCAGCGAGCAGAGCGTTCGCAGCAGCCGCGAGTTGTCCCGCGAGTGCAGGCCGATCGAAGGCTCGTCGAGGATGTAGAGCACGCCGACGAGCGCCGAGCCCACCTGGGTCGCGAGGCGAATGCGCTGGCTCTCTCCCCCGGAGAGCGTTCCCGACGTCCGGTCGAGCGTCAGGTAGTCGAGTCCCACGTCGCGCAGGAAGACCAGCCGCTCGCGAATCTCGCGCAGGATCCGCTCCGCGATCTCGAGCTCGGCCTTGGTCAGCTCCAGGCGCTCCAGGAGACTCAGCGCCTGCTGGATCGTCAGCGAGGTGATCTCGTGGATGCGGCGGTTGGCGACCCGCACGGCCAGCGCCTCCGGCCGCAGCCGCGCGCCCTCGCAGTCGGGGCACTCGGTGATGCTCATGTAGTTCCGGAGCTCTTCGCGGACGGCGTCGCTCTCGGTCTCGCGGTAGCGGCGATCCAGCTGCGCGATGACTCCGGCCCAGGGTCTGCGCACCGAGAAGCTGCGCCGGCGCCCGAACTTGAAGTGGACCTCGCCTTTCCCGGTGCCGGTCATGATCTGCTTGCGCGCGCGGGCGGGAAGCTTGGACCAGGGGACGTCGATGTCGAAGCCGATGTGCTCCGCGAGGGCGCGCAGCATCTGGGTGTAGTAGCCGGAGGCGCGGCCGCGGCTACGGAAGGGCGCGATCGCCCCGTCCTCGATCGACTTCTCCGTGTCCGGGACGATCAGCTCCGGATCGAAGTAGTCGCGCGTCCCGAGGCCCGCGCAGGTTTCGCAGGCTCCGTGCGGGTTGTTGAACGAGAACATGCGCGGGTTGATCTCGGGATAGCTGGCGCCGCAGTCGAGGCAGGCCGCGAGCTCGGAGAACAGGATCTCCTGGCGGCCGGGACCGACGTCGACCTTGGCGAAGCCGTCGCTCGAGCGGAGCGCGGTCTCGATCGAGTCGGCCAGCCGCTGCCGCGCGCTCGCCTTGACCACGACGCGGTCGACGACCAGGTCGATGTCGTGCCGCTTCTTGCGGTCGAGCGCCGGGACGTCGTCGAGCTCGTAGAGCGTTCCATCGATGCGCACGCGCACGAAGCCCTGACGTCCGAACTCCGCCAGCTCCTTGCGATACTCCCCCTTGCGTCCGCGGACCACGGGCGAGAGCACCTGCAGCCGGGTTCCCTCCTCCATGGCGAGCACGCGATCGACCATCTGCTGGACGGTCTGGGCCTGGATCGGCTTGGCGCAGCTCACGCAGTGCGGGACGCCGACCCGCGCGTAGAGCAGGCGCAGGTAGTCGTAGATCTCGGTGACGGTTCCCACCGTCGAGCGCGGGTTGCGGCTGGTGGTCTTCTGCTCGATCGAGATCGCGGGTGACAGACCCTCGATCGAGTCGACGTCGGGCTTGCCCATCTGCTCGAGGAACTGACGCGCGTAGGCCGAGAGGCTCTCGACGTAGCGACGCTGTCCCTCGGCGTAGATCGTGTCGAACGCGAGCGAGGACTTGCCGGATCCCGACAGGCCCGTGATCACCACGAGCCGGTCGCGCGGGATGCGGACGTCGATCGACTGGAGATTGTGCTCGCGCGCGCCGCGCACCAGGATCTCGTGCGTACCCGTCTTCGCCGCGTTCCTCGGGCTCCGTGTCAAGCTCGCTCCCCCCTCCGCTCGCCCCGAACGTTCCGGACGAGCTCCGCCGCGAGCCGGATCGCCTCGACCATCGAGCCGGAGTCGGCAACTCCCCGGCCCGCGATGTCGAAGGCCGTGCCGTGGTCGACGCTGGTGCGCAGAATCGGCAGACCGAGCGTCACGTTCACGGCTCGACCGAACGCGTGCAGCTTGAGCGGGCCGAGGGCCTGATCATGGTACATCCCGAGCACCGCATCGAACTCGCCGGAGGCGGCGCGGTGGAACAGGGAGTCGGCCGCGAAGGGCCCGGTCGCCTGGACTCCCCGCGCCCGCGCCGCCAGGATGGCCGGAGCGATCGCCTCGATCTCCTCGCGGCCGAAGCGCCCGCCCTCGCCGGCGTGGGGATTGAGCCCGCACACGGCGATGCGCGGTGCGGCAAGGCCGAACTGGCGCCGCAGGTCGACGTGGACGACGTCGAGCGTCTCGAGCACCCGGGCCTCGGTGATGCGGTCGGGAACCTCGCGGAGTGCGCAGTGAATGGTCACGAGCGCGACCCGGAGCGAGCCTCCGACGAGCAGCATCACGGCGCGCCCGCGCCCCGCCTCCTCCTGGAGCAGCTCTGTGTGGCCCGGGTACCCGAAGCCCCCGCGCGCGAGGATCTCCTTGGAGATCGGGGCCGTCACGATCGCGTCCAGCTCGCCGGCCATGTAGTCGCGACAGGCGCTCCGGATGGCATCCACGATCCCCTGGGCCGCCTCGGCGGTCGGGGCGCCCGGCTCGACGGTGGCGCTCGAGATCGGACGTGTCGCGACGTCCGGGGGCAGCGGGCCGGCGCGGGCCACGGCCTCGACGTCGCCGTACACCCGAACGGTCGCCCCGCCGTGTGCGCCGGCGCCGAGTGCGGCGGACACGACCTCCGGGCCGATCCCCGCCGGGTCGCCCACGGTGATGCCGAGGCGCGGTGTCATTTCAGATCCGGTGCCACCACCTCGACGTAGACCTGGGAGCGCAGCTCCTTGACCCATGCGTCGATCTCGGGGTTCACCTTGCGCTCCGTGAGCTCGTAGCGGAGGTTGTCTTCGACCGACTCGTACGCGACCGCTCCGGCGTCGAAGCGCTCGATCAGCTGGATCAGGTTGACGCCGTGCGAGGTCTCGATCGGCGGGCTGACCTCGCCGGGCTCGAGCTCGAAGGCCCATTTCTCGATCTCGCCGTGCGCCTCGCCCTGCCGGAGCGTGGTGCGGCCTCCGTCCATGGCCGAGGGGGCGGCCGAGAACTGCTGGGCGAGCGATGCGAAGCTTCGACCCTCCTCCAGGGCGTGCAGGATCTCCCCGGCGATCTTGAGCGACACCTCGCGCGGCTCGCCGCTCTCCGGGTCGGGCCACGGGATCAGGATGTGGCGCACGATGGCGTGCATCCCGGGCTTCTGCTGACCGTAGCGCTCCTCGTAGAGCTCCCGGACCTCCTCGTCCTTGATCGTGATGCGCGAGCGCACTGCCGATCCGACCACCTTCATGCGCGTGATCTGCTCGGCCAGCTGCTCCCGGTACTGCTTGCGGTCGAGTCCCTGCTGCCCCGCGGCCGCGTAGATCTCCTCCACCTCGAGCCCCTCCTGGCGCGCGATCCCCTCGACCGCCTCGTCGACCTCCTCCGGGCTGGCCTCGAGCCCCATGCGCTCCGCCATGTTGAGGATCAGCCGGGAGGCGATCAGCGACTCCATCGCCTGAGACCGGATCTCCTGCTGCACCTCCTGCGGGAGGGGTCCGGCGTTCTTGACCGTCAGCTGCTGGATCAGCGGCTGCGCCTTCGCGTCCACCTCCGAGATCAGGATGACGTCGTCGTCGACGACCGCCGCCACGCCGTCGACCCGATCGGCCGCCGCCGCCGGGAGGCCGCCGAGCCCGAGGGCGAGGGCGATGAGGAGCCAGCCGCGCGTCATTCCAGTGTCCCGAGCAAGGGTTCGTTGACCCGGATCGTCGCCTGAGCCCGGAGCTCCCGGAGCCACGGCCGCCGCAGCTCCTCGAGCCGGCCCTCCTGGAGCTCGGCGCGGATCTGCTCGCGGGCGCCATCGAGCGTCGGCTCCGAGGCCGGGATCTTCCGCTCTAGCCGAAAGACGTGAAATCCGTAGGGAGATTCGATCACGTCGGAGAGCTTGCCGCTGCGCAGCCGGAATACCCCGTCGAACGCCTCCGGCATATGGCCGCGGGCGAACGGCGGCAACAGACCGCCCTCGGCGGCCTCCGGACCGATGCTCCACTCGCGCGCCAGCTCGCCGAAGTCGGCCCCCGAGCGCAGCTCGCCGAGCAGACGCCGAGCCAGGGCGCGCTCCTGCACCACGATCTGCCGGACCTGTGCGCGCTCGGGCGAGCCGAATCGCTCTCGGTTCTCCTCGAAGAAGAGCACGATGGCGCTCTCGCCCACGCGGATCCGCTCGACGAGCTCCACGAGTGCGACCCGATCGAGCAGGATCTGGCGGCGCACCGTCTCGCGGTACTCCGCGTCCGCCATGAAGGCCTGCTCGCCGAACAGGGACTCGAGTCGAGCCTCGAGCTCGGCATCGGTTACGGAGAGCTCCAGCTCCTCCGCCCGGTTCAGCACCACGCGCTCGTCGACGAGGCGTTCGAGCTCGACGAGGATGATCTCGCGGCGCGGCGTGTCGGGCTCGTCGCTCGAGCGCGGATCGACCGCGGCCATGAGCTGCGAGAGCCGAATCGTCACCCCGTCCACCTCGCCGATCCAGGGATCTCCCTGGCCGCCGTCGCAGGCGGTGAGTAGGAGCGCGGCGAGTGCGATCGCCGCGCTGATCGAGATCCGCTTCATGCTGCGCTCCCCACGTTGGCCGGCGCTGCCCGCTCGGGCGCGAGCAGCTCGAGGAGGCCGAACGCCTCCGGGATGGCGTCCTCGCTCCGCCGGAGCTTGAGGTGGATGCGATGGTCCGGGCTGACCCGGTAGGGCGAGCCCGGCTGGTCGATCAGGCGCATCAGACGGCCCGGCTCGATCCGCGGCTGGTCGCTGACGCGCAGCACGAGCTCCGCCCCCTGCGTCTCGGCGCTCTCGATCCCCAGATCGCGGCAGCGGATCTTGAGTCGGATCACCTCGAGCAGATTCTGCGCTTCGGCTGGAAGTGGGCCGAAGCGATCGATCAGGTCGGCGCGCACCTCGCGTACCTCCTCGTCGTCGCGCGATGACGAGAGCTGCTTGTAGAGCACCAGGCGCTGACTCACGTTCGATACGTAGACCTCGGGCAGGAGCGCGGGCACCGGCATGCGCACCTCGGGCTCGACCGCTCTCCGCGCCGGCTGGCCACGCAGCTCCGCGATCGCCTCTTCGAGCATGTCCATGTACAGGTCGTAGCCGACCGCGGCCATGTGCCCGGACTGCTCCGAGCCGAGCAGGTTTCCGGCACCCCGGATCTCGAGGTCGTTCGTGGCGAGCCGGAAGCCCGCGCCGAGCTCCGACAGATCCTGGATCGCGTCGATCCGGCGCCGCGCGTCTTCGCTGAGGCCGCCCTGCGCGGGCAGGAACAGGTAGGCGTAGGCGCGGCGGTCGCTGCGTCCCACGCGCCCCCGCAGCTGGTGTAGCTGTGCGAGGCCGAAGCGGTCGGCGCGGTGGATCAGGATCGTGTTCGAGTTCGGAATGTCGAGTCCCGACTCGATGATCGCGGTGCACACGAGCACATCCCAATCGCGCTCGAGGAAGCCGATCATGACCTCTTCGAGCTGGTGACCCGGCATCTGGCCGTGCGCGACGCACACCCTGGCCTCGGGGACGAGGCCCTGCACGTACTCGCCGATCTCGCTGATGGTCTCGACGCGGTTGTGCACGAAGAAGACCTGGCCGCCGCGGCGCAGCTCGCGCTGGATCGCCTCGGTCACCATCTCGTCGCTCATGCGCGCCACCTGCGTGCGCACCGCGATCCGGTCGGGCGGGGGGGTGGCGATGACCGAGAGGTCGCGCATGCCCGAGAGCGCCATGTGGAGCGTGCGGGGGATGGGCGTCGCCGTCAGGGTCAGGGTGTCGACGAGCTTGCGCAGCTGCTTCAGGCGCTCCTTGTGGACGACGCCGAACCGGTGCTCCTCGTCGATCACCAGTAGACCGAGATTCCGGAACAGGATGTCCTTGGAGAGCAGGCGGTGGGTCCCGACCACGACGTCGATCCGACCCGCCGCGAGCTGGTCCCGGACCTCGCGAACCTGCTTGGGCTTCGAGAAGCGCGACAGTGACGCGACCTCGACCGGTGTGCCGGAGAAACGCTCCTCGAGCGTCTTGAGATGCTGCTGGCAGAGCACCGTCGTGGGCACCAGCACGGCGACCTGGCGTCCCGACATCGCGACGAGGTAGGCCGCGCGAGACGCGACCTCGGTCTTGCCGAAGCCGACGTCGCCACACACGACCCGGTCCATCGGCCGCTCGCGCTGCAGATCGGCCAGCATCTCCTCGGTCGCGCGGCGCTGGTCGGGCGTGTCCTCGTAGGGAAAGCTCGCCTCGAACTCCTCGTAGTCCCTTCCCGGCGCCGGGTAGGGTGTGCGCTCCAGCACCTCGCGCGCGGCGTGGATGGCGAGCAGCTCGTGGGCCATGTCGCGCACCGCGCGGCTCACCTTTTTCTTTGCGCGCGCCCAGACCTGGCCGCCGAGCCGGTCGAGGAGCGGCGGCGCGCCCTCGACGCCCGAGTAGCGCTGGACCTGCGCCAGGCGCGAGACGGGGAGGTAGAGCTTGTCCGCCTCGCGATAGCGGATCAGCAGGAACTCCTGGCGGATCCCGGCCAGATCGAGCTGCACCAGGCCGCCGTAGCTGCCGATGCCGTGCTCGGCGTGCACCAGGTAGTCCCCGTCCTCGATCTGTGCCAGGCGGTCGATCGACTGTCCTTCTCGGATCGAGCGCACGGGCCTGCGGTGGACGCGTTCGCCGAACACGTCCTCCTCGCTCACGACCACGAGGGAGTCGAATGGAAGCTCGAAGCCGGCGGGGAGCGGCGCCACTGCGATCTCGGCGCTTCCCGGCTCGGGAAGCTCCTTCCAGGCCCGGCCGGCCGGCTCGCCTTGCGTCGCCGCCTCGCCCGCCGAGGCTCGCACGATCGGCAGCTCGTGCCCGTACTCCTTCAGGATGTCCGCCATGCGATCGGCCGCAGAGAGCGATGGACACGCGATGCGGATCCGCCTCCCCGCCTCGAGCCAGCCGGTGATCCGCTCGGAGAGTGGCTCCAGCGCCCGGCCAGACCCGCGGCGAGCCTGGATCTGGCGCCGCAGCTCCGAGTGATCTCCCGAGGCCAGGTCCAGGCACTCCTCGTCGCTTCCCGTCTCGAGCGACCCGAACGTGTCGAGCATCAGCGGCCGGCGCTCTGCCACCGCGCTCCAGGCGTCGGTATCGGTGGCGTACAGCGACAGGGGATCGCACACCAGCCAGTCCTTTGCCTCGGCGCGCGCGTGGCTCTGGAACACCTCTTCGGTGTACTCGGCGGCCCGGGCGGCACCGGCCTCGGGATCGGCGACGATGACGAGTGAGCCCTCCGGCAGGTAGTCGAAGCAGGTCTCGAGGTGCTCGTGGAGCAGCGGCTCCAGGCTCTCGACCCCCGGGGGTGCGTAGCGTCGCGCGAGCGCCTCGGTGACCTCGTAGAGAGTCGACTCGGGCACCTTGCGGTCGCGGCCCAGCGCGCGAACGCGCTGGAGAAGCTCGTCCGAATCGACCGGCAGCCGGAACGAGCGAGGGGGAATCGCGACGCAGGATCGAAGCTCCTCGTCCGAGCGCTGGGTCAGGGGATCGAAGTGGCGGATCGATCCGATGTTCTCGAACTCGAACTCGAGACGCAGCGGGCGGTCGAGCTGCGGCGGAAAGAGATCCAGGATGCCGCCGCGGGCGGCCACCTCTCCCCGCTCCTCGACGAGCGTGCTGCGGTGATACCCGGCGGTGACGAGCACCTCGAGCAGCGCGTCGCGGTCGCTGGTCATGCCGCGCTCGAGGTGCGTGACGCGGCCCCGGAGCTCGGCGCGGGGCGGCACCCGCCGGAGCAGTGCCGACCACGGCGCAACGAGGGTGAGCGGGGTCCCGCCATCGGACGCGAGGAGCTTGTAGAGCAGGCTCATGCGGCGGGCCTCGAGGTCGGGATGCGGCGAGAAGCGGTCGAAGGGGGCCGTGTCGTAGCGGGGCAGCAGGCTCGCTTCGTGGCCCGGCGCAAAGGTCTGGAGGTCGCTCGCGAACCGCTCGGCGCGCTTGGAGGTCGGCGCCACGATCAGGATCGGGCCGGGATGCGCATCCCGCAGGCGCGACACGAGGAACGGGCCCGCGCTGCCCCGGACTCGGAGCAGCCGCAGTGCCCGCTCCCGTTCGAGCACGCGATCTGTGAGCTCCGCCAGCCGCAGGTCCGAATTCCCTTCTCGAAGACGCACGAGTGCCCCCCTTCTCGGCGAGAAGGGGGGTAGGTCAGGGCCGCGAAGTATACGAGCGCCCCCGGGGCGTCGCCATCCGCCGCGCGGCTCTGGATCCCGCATCGATGGCTCGCTCCAGGCAACGCTCCAGGCGTTCGGCGACCGCTGCCGGAGCATTGCGCGCCAGCGCGCGCGCGCGGGCCGTCTCCCGCACGGTGCGCAGGAGCTCGGGGCAGTCGATCAGCTCGGCGGCCCGCCGTGCGAAGGCCTGCGGCGACGGCTCGCCCTCCAGGATGAAGGCGTCGAGGCCGTCCACCATGCCCGGTGCCCCGGGCGCGGTGCAGAGCGCCGGAACGCCCGAGATCTGGTGGGCGATCAGCTTCATCGGGAAGCCCCCGCCGAGCGAGCGCGGCACCAGCGCGAGGTCGGCGCACTCGGGTCGCTCGAGCGGTGATGACGCATAGACCAGGCGCGCATCGGGATGCTTCTCGCGGACGCGCGCCAGCGCCGAGTCGAGCCAGGCCAGGTTCTGGTACGGGTCCAGGTTCCCTTCATAGTAGAGCGTCCGGCCATTCCCCCGCTGCATCGGTGGCTCGTCCGGGTCGAAGGGCGGCGGGATCCAGTCGACGCGCGGATCGGGATCGCTCCCGCGTCCGAGTGCAACGATCCGCGTCGCGAGTCGCTCCGCCAGGCCCTCCGCGATCCGTCCGAGAGCCCTCGCGGGCCCGGGCCAGCGGCTCGCACCGGCGAGCTCCTCGGCGAAGTGGCTGTGACGCACGTAGACCACCGGGCGGGCCAGCCAGCGCCCGACCAGGCCGGCGATGACGCCCCCCTCGACGTTGTGCCCCATCAGCACGTCGGGAAGCACCTCGGGACGGCGACTCAGCGCGGCTCTCAGCACCAGCGCGTCATCGATGGCGCGACGCAGCGACAGGCGCGAGTCGACGCGCCGGCCGCCCGCCGCCAGGCCGGCCCGGATCACCCAGGGCGGCACGGGCCGGCTCGGCTCGCCGAAGCGGTGAGCCAGGAGCTCGACCCGGTGGCCGCGCTCCTGGAGACCCCGCGTCATGCGCTCGATCAGGAGCTGCGAGCCGCGCCCCGCCGGGAACGGGCAGGCCGCCACGATCCGCACGTCGAGGCTCATCGGAGCTTGTGACGCAGCGAGATCAGCTCTCGCAGCGCCACCAGGATGACGCGCGGCCGGGCGCCCGAGGCGCGGCCTGCCGCACGCCGGAAATGACGCACGGGAACCTGCCGGATCCGGAAGCCGGCCGCGCGCGCGCGGACCAGGATCTCGGTGTTCACGAAGGCGCCCACGGACTCGATCGGGATCGCCTCCAGCACGCGGCGCCGGAAGAGCTTGAAGGCACAGTCCACGTCCCGGACCCGCAGGCCGTACAGGAGTCGGATCAGCAGGCCCCAGCCCCAGGCGAGCAGGAGCCGGGCGGGCGGATCCCGCCGGGGGGCGCGATAGCCCGCCACGATGTCGACGTCCTCGCTCGCCTCGATCAGCTCGCGCAGGTCCGCCAGATCGAACTGGAGATCGGCGTCGGTAAACAGGACCCACTCCATGCGAGCGGCCCGCAGGCCGGTCCGCAGCGCCGCCCCGTAGCCGCGGTTGCGGTCGTGACGCAACGTCCGGACACCTTCGTGACGCGCCGCGAGCGCCAGCGTGGAGTCGCGGCTGCCGTCGTCCACCACCACGATCTCGAACTCCTTGGTCATCCGGGGGAGGATGTCCAGTGCCTGACGCAGCACCGCGTCGATGTTGTCCGCCTCGTCGAGAGCGGGGAGCACCAGCGTGACCGAGGGGAGCTGCGTCATCCGAGATATCCCAGTGCGCGCAGGCGGCGTTCGAGCCGGGCCGACTGGCTGGCGCTGAGGCGAGCGCCCACCGTACGGGGCCTGACGCGCGGCGACTGCTCCGACCAGCGCGGGGCGGGTGCGAGGGCCTGCAGCGGCCGCCCCTCCATCCAGGCCGGGATCGGGACCCCGAGAGCGGCCAGCAGCGTGGGTGCCAGATCGCCGATCCACGCATCCGAGATGCTCGATGACGCACTCCTTGACGCGGCGACGGGCCCCCCTGCGGCATACAGCAGGCCGTCTCTCCGGTGCTCGCCGTTCAGGCCCGCACCGCGCACCCCGTCCAGCTCCCCGCTGCGAAGCTGCCGGCACGCGGGCCCGGTGTAGCGGGGAGGCGTGCGGACCAGGCCGTGACGCAGCTCGAGCAGCAGGTGGGGAGCCCGGCTGCGCAGGGGTCCCCGGTAGAGATCCTCCCTCCGGTAGACTCGCGTCACGGCTTCCCAGGCGCGGAGCTTGCGGATTAGCTCCTCCTTGCGGCGCGGCTCGAGGATCCAGACTCCGGGCAGCGTGCTCGACTCCTCGGAGAAGGCGGCCGAGCGCTCGGAGTCGATCTCGCCGAGCCGCAGCGCGGTCTCCACGCCGGCCGCAGAATTGCCCCTAAGCCCTCGAAATAGCAGCGATTGCAGCTCGCGCGGGAGCCATCCCAGAGCCGCGGCGCGCAGCACCCCGGCCGCCCGCGCGGCCCCGCTCCGACGGCGCACCAGGAAACCCTGCTGCTCGAGCCAGCGGTTCAGGTGGACCACGCGGTCGGAGGCCGGTCCCATGCCGTGGTCCGAGAGCGCGATGCAGAGCGCGTCATCCGGAATGACGCGCCGGAGCTCGCCGACCGCGCGATCCAGCGCGTCATACACGTCCGGAACCACGCTCGCGAGCTCGGCCCGCGAGCCGTCGTGGCGGGCCGAGCTCGAGTCGAAGTAGCGCCAGAAGTGGTGCCCGGCCGTGTCGGCCGCCTGGAAGTGCACGCAGAAGAGGTCCCAAGGACCCTCGGCGAGGAGCCGCTTTGCCTGGGCCAGCCGGCGCTCGACCGACTCCAGGATCCGGTTCCGAGCCGCCGCGTGCCAGCCGCGCCCCTTCCGACCCTCGGGCAAGGTCGACGTCCTCAGGTCCAGACCCTGGCGCCGCAGCCTCTGCCACAGCTCGAGCGGGTGGAGCGCCGCCGGGTCGGGCTTGCCCGTGAACGGCGAGTCGAAGCCGGCGAGCATCGCGCCGCGCCTCAGGTCGGAGACGGGGTAGGTCGAGGGAACCCCGATGCAGCAGACGCGGCGGGCCGCCGCGTCGAGCAGCTCGAACAGGGTCGGCACCTGGCGGTCGGCTGCGTTCTGGAAGCGGATGCGCCCCCCCTCGAGCGCGGTGAAGTCGAAGAGGCCGTGGCGGTCCGGTCCGACGCCGGTCAGGAAGGTGGACCAGGCCGGAATCGAGGCGGGGGGGAAGCTGGACCGCAGGCGTCCAGAAACCCCCTTCGCCGCAAGCTCGGCGAGGTTCGGCAGCCGCCCGGCCCGGCGCAGCTCTGCAACCAGGTCGGGGTCGAGGCCATCGAGGCCGATGATCAGGATCAATCTCGCGCGCCGCTCCCCTGGTCTTCCCGGCCCGACGCTCGGCGGGTGGCCGTCGCGCGCTCCCCGGGGCCCGGCTATACTGCGGCGCCCTCGGGTCGAGCTTCGTGCCGAGAGTCGGCCCGTGGTTCCTGCCCCGCAAGGTGCCGCCCGGCGCGCGCCTCGGCAATCGCGGAGATGAGAGATGGGCGTGGAATTGGTCGGACGCAAGCTCGGAATGACCCAGATCTTCAACGACAAGGGCGACCGGATCCCGGTCACCGTCGTCCGGGCGGGCCCCTGCACGGTGGTGCAGAAGAAGACGCAGGAGACCGACGGCTACTCCGCGCTCCAGCTCGGCTTCGAGGATCGCAAGGAGAAGCACACCACGCGCGCGATGCAGGGGCACTTCGGTAAGGCCTCCACGTCTCCGAAGCGCGTGCTGTACGAGGTGCGCGTCAGCCCCGAAGCTCTCGAGAGCTTCGAGCTCGGCCAGGCGCTGGACTGCTCGAGCTTCGAGGAGGGACAGAGGGTCGACGTCTCCGGCACGAGCAAGGGGCGTGGCTTCACGGGAGTGGTCAAGCGCTGGGGCTTCAAGAAGCACAGCCAGACGCACGGCACGCACGAGTTCTTCCGCCACGGCGGCGCGATCTCGGCGGGGGCGTACCCCGGAAGGGTGCTGCCCGGCAAGAAGATGGCGGGGCAGTACGGCAACGAGCGCGTCACGACGCAGGACCTGCGCATCGTGAAGGTCGACGCGGAGCGCAACCTGCTCTTCATTCGCGGCGCCGTTCCGGGCCACCGTGACGGCATCGTTCACGTCCGGCCTACGGTGCGCGGGCCACAGGCGTAGCGGGCACGTCTCGCTACGACCCGCGCGACCCCTTCTATCGCCGCGCCCACGCGGCGGGGTATCGGTCGCGCGGCGTGTTCAAGCTCGAGCACCTGCTCTCGAAGCTGCCTCGCCTGAGTCAGGGGGCCCGCGTGGTGGAGCTCGGCTGCTGGCCCGGCGGCTGGCTCCAGATGCTGGCGGAGCGGGTCGGCCCGAGCGGCCGCGTCGTCGGGGTCGACCTCGAGCCGCTCGAGCCGCTCCCCGAGCCGGTGCAGACGCTTCAGCTCGACTTCACCGAGCCGGACGCTCCGGCGCGCATCGAAGCCGCGCTGGACCGGCCGGCCGACGCGGTGATCTCGGACGCGGCGCCCAAGCTCACCGGCATCCGGGACCTGGACCGCGCGGCGCTCGAGGAGCTGCACGAGGCGGCGCTGCGCGTGGTCGATCGAGTGCTGCGCCCGGGCGGCGCGATCCTGCTCAAGGGCTTCCCCGGTCCCGAGGGGGACCGCTTCCGGGCCCTGCTGCGCGGCCGCTTCGAGCGGGTGAGCGAGGTCCGCCCCGAGGGCAGACGCTCGACCTCGAAGGAGTTCTACTGGGTCATTCCCGGCGACCTCGGGGGACCGAGCGAGCCTCGAGGCGGCCGTCGTCGCGAGCGTAGCCGGCGAGGAAGTCGCGCTTGAAGCGCGCGAAGCGCCCCTCGCGAATCGCTCGGCGCACCTCCTCCATCAGCCACTGATAGAAGCGCACGTTGTGGATCGCGCCGAGGATCGTTCCGAGGATCTCGTTGGCGCCATAGAGGTGGTGCACGTAGGCGCGCGTGAAGCCGCCACAGGCGTAGCAGTCGCAGGACGGATCGATCGGGAAGAAGTCGCGCCGGTAGCGCCGCTGGGTGATGCGCACGCGCCCCCGCCGCGTGAAGAGCGTGGCCGAGCGCGCGTAGCGGGTCGGGATCACGCAGTCGAACATGTCGATGCCGCGCTCCACCGACTCGAGCAGGTCCTCGGGGAGGCCCACGCCCATCAGGTAGCGCGGCTTGTCCTCGGGCAGCAGCGGCACCGTCACCGCGACGATTCGCACCAGCTCCTCGAGCCCTTCTCCCACCGAGACGCCGCCGATCGCGTAGCCGGGCAGCCCCAGCGCAACCAGCTTCCGCGCGCACTCGCGCCGCAGCTCGGGGTACACCGAGCCCTGCACGATCCCGAACAGTGCCTGCTCGCTCCCGACGTGCGCCTCGAGCGACCGCTCGAGCCAGCGGATCGTGTTTCCGACGCCCCGCTCGGCCAGGGACTCGCTCGCGGGATGGGGCGTGCACTCGTCGAGCGGCATGATGATGTCCGCCCCGAGCGCGTGCTGCAGCTCGATCGCGAGAGCCGGAGTGAGCTCCATCTCCGAGCCGTCGAGCTCGTTCCGGAAGCGCACACCGTCCGGACCGATCTCCTTCCTGGGCAGGCTGAAGACCTGGAAGCCGCCCGAGTCGGTGAGGATCGGCCCCGGCCAGGACATGAAGGCGTGTAGACCGCCCGCCTTCTCGATCAGCTCGGCCCCGGGGCGCAGCGCCAGATGGTAGGTGTTGGCGAGCACGATGCGGCTACCGGTGGCCGCGAGCTGCTCGGGAGTGAGCGCGCGCACCGCGGCCTGGGTGCCGACCGGCATGAAGACCGGGGTCTCGACCTCGCCGTGCGCGGTCTGGAGCCGGCCCGCGCGCGCCAGGCGATCGGTCGCCTCGACGGCGAAACGGATCATCCGGGCGACTCAGGCGTCTTCGGGGACGAAGCGTTTGGAGCGGCCGACCAGGCCCTCGAAGGGAATGCGCACGCTGCGCTCCGGATCCGCGACCGCGCGGCCGATCGGCCAGGCATCGGTCCCCGTGGCTCGAATCGCCTCGGTGGCCCGGTCGACCTCGGTCTCGCCGACCACCAGCGTGAGCCCGATGCCCATGTTGAACACGGTGCGCATCTCGCCCCGGTCGACCTCGCCCAGCTGCTCGATCATGCTGAAGATCGCCGGGATCTCGGGCAGCTGGGTGATCTCGAAGCCGACCGCCGCCTCGACGCGCCGCAGGTTGAGGAGCCCGTCGCCGGTGATGTGTGCGATCGCGCGCGGGGCGATGCCCGCATCCCGCAGCGCCTCAAGCTCCGGCACGTAGATCCGCGTGGGGCGCAGCAGCTCCTCTCCGAGGCTCGTCCCCAGCTCGGACACGTGCTCGTCGATCCGGAAGCGGTGCAGCAGCGCGCTCCGCGCGAGCGACAGCCCGTTCGAGTGAACGCCGCTCGAGGCGAGCCCGATCAGGACGTCGCCAGGCTCGATCGCCGAGCCGTCGAGCAGGGCCCCGTCCGGAACCAGGCCGACGGCCATCCCGACCAGGTCGAGGCCGCGCCCCGGGGCGGCCCCGCGGAGCAGCTCGGGAACCTGGGCCGTCTCGCCTCCCACGATGCTGATCCCGGCCTGCTTGGCTCCGGCCGCGAGCCCGCGTCCGAGCTGCGCGAAGACCTCCGGGTCGGCGCTCTCGACGGCGATGTAGTCGAGCATCGCCAGGGGCTTCGCGCCCACGCAGAGCAGGTCGTTCACGTTCATCGCGATGCAGTCGATCCCGACCGTGTCGTACTTCTCACAGAGCTCCGCGATGATCAGCTTGGTGCCCACACCGTCGGTCGTGAGGGCAATCCGCACGGGTCCTACGCGAATCACGTTCGCGAAGTGACCGATTCCGAGCTCGCTGGGCGCGCCGAAGGCGAGCGTCGGCGAGATCTCCAGCAGGAGCCGCGAGAGCGCGTGGTCCGCCGCCGACGTGTCCACGCCGCTCCGGGAGTACTCGTCGGTGCTCATCGGTCGTGGAGCTACGGGCGGGACTTCTCGCCCCGGCTCTGGCGCAGGCGCTGCCTCCGGCTCTTGGCCTTGAGCTTGGCCCGGTGGCGGGCGCTGCGCCGGCGGTTGCGGTGGGGGAGTGGCTTGGCCTTCTTCATCGCGGGCGGAGTCTATGGCACGCTCGGGCCGGGCTCAACCCGGCGACCGCCTCACCAGCCGAAGAAGCTGCCTCCGCCCGTGGCGCCCCGCTCGGCGTCCTTGGCCTTGGCCGCCTCGATCTTCGCACGCAGCTCCTTGCGCTTCTCCTTGAGCCGCTTCTCGAGCCGGGTCCCGCCCGCGGCCGTCCAGGGGCGCTGCTCGGCGCTCTCCCGGAAGGTCCGGAACTGGTGGTAGAACTTGATCTCGTGCTTCAGGTCCTGGGCCATCAGCTCGATCATGATCGCGTCGTCCAGGAACCCGAGGCCCGGAACCCGGTCCGGGATCAGATCGACGGGGTCCGAGAAGTAGGCGAGCGCCGTCAGGATCTTCTTGCGGACTGTCGCCGGCGGATTCCAGTCCTTGTCCTCCACAGTCGCGAGGATCGTCTCGAGCTTCTCCACCCGGTCGAGCACGTACTGCGGCGGCCCCGCGTCGCGGGCTTCGCGCGCCTGGCGCGCGCCGGCCCGCATGATCTCTTCCTCGCTCTTGCCCTTCGCGGCGGTGCCGGCCTGCCGCAGGACCTTCCGGAGATAGGTGACGTCCTTCTCTCCGAGCTTGAAGGTGATCTTCAGTTCCGACATGAAGCCTCCCCGTTGAACCGGTGCGCGATCGATGCGCGACCCGTGCGCGGCAGCCCCGCCCTGAATGACGGCGCCGTACGCTGCCTGGCGCAGCCTACGGGAATGCCGAGTCCCGGGTCAATCGAGATTCGCGGTGGAGTCGCGACATCCAAGGCCTTGCGGCGACTCCCGCTGAGCCTGGCGGACAGCTGTACGCGGCTCGCTTGCGAGCCTCCGTTCGCTCCGTACCCTGCCCCCAGACCATGACGCTCGCAGAGCGAACCGTCCTCGTCAGCGGGGCCATCCGTCTGGACCGGGCGCGCCGCCGGTGCACGGTTGGCGGCGTGCGAGTCGAGCTCACTGCCAAGGAGCTCGGTCTCCTGGAGTTCCTGATGGCGCATCCCGGGCGCGTCTTCTCTCGCACACAGCTGCTGGATCGCGTCTGGGGTCCCGGCATCCACGTCACCCCACGTACGATCGACACGCACGTGAAGCGGATCCGCGAGAAGCTCGGCTCGGCGGGCGGGCTGATCTCGACGGTGCGCGGCGTCGGCTACCGGCTGGACCGCCGCGCCGTCCGGCGCCTCTGAGCTGCGTCTCTCTCCCCCCTTCCGGTAGAGTCGGCCTGAACTTTTGCAGGGGAGAAACCGATGCTCTTCGTTCCCGCTCTGGTGCTGTATCTGGGCCTCGCGACGGCCTCCGTTGCGGTAGCGGCTGAGGACACCGATTCGATCGAGGACATCCTCGAGGTGCTGTCCGAGCGCGGCCTGATCGACGAAGCCACGCACGCGAAGATCCTCACCAAGCACAACACCCGGCGGGCATCCGCGAGCAAGGACGTGGCCGCCAGCGTGCTCGGCGGCTGGCAGTTCTCGGGCGACCTCCGACTGCGCTGGGAGTCGTTCTTCTACGACGAGGACCCGACCGGCGTCGAGGCGACCAACCGCTACCGCCTGCGCTACCGGGGGCGCCTCGCGGCCCGGAAGGAGCTCTACGACTGGCTCGAGATCGGGTTCCGCATCGCCTCCGGCGACAGCGACGATCGGAGCACCAACCAGACACTCGGTTCGGGCGACGACTTCGACACCGACGACCTGCGCTTCGACAAGGCCTGGGCCGCGCTGAAGCCGGATCTCGGCGACGACACTGTGCTCGCGATCGTCGCCGGCAAGATGTCGAATCCCTTCATGTGGAAGGCCGGTAAGGACCTGCTGATCTGGGACTCCGACATCACGCCCGAGGGGGCTCAGCTGCTCGCGACCCACCGGCTGAGCGAGCGCGCCAGGCTCTTCGGCAATGCGGCGTACTACGTCGCTGCCGAGAACGCGTCCTCCTCCGATCCGAAGCTGCTGGCGGTGCAGGGGGGCGCGATCTTCGCGCCGCTCGAGGACATCGAGGTGGGGCTGCGCGGCTCCGGCTACTTCTGGCACTCGCTCGATTCCAGCGGCGACCCCGACGACCCGGGCTTCATCGAGCGCGGGATGAGCTTCGGTAACCTGCCGGCCGCCTTCGACGGCACCAACATGCAGATCGGGAGCGCCTCGGCGTACGTGCAGTACGCGGGATTCGAGGACTGGCCCGTGATGGTCTTCGGCAACCTGGCGCGGAACTTCGCCGCGGAGAGCTCGACATACCTCGGTGAGCGCGTCGGCGACGAGGACAAGGGCTGGATCGCCGGGCTCCAGGTGGGAGACAAGAAGAAGATCGCCAAGCTCGGCTTCCTGTACGGCGAGATCGAGGCGAACGCGGTGCCCGCCCAGCTCTTCGACAGCGACTTCACCGACGGCCTCACCAACCGCAAGGGCTGGATGCTGTACGGCACGCGGCAGATCGCGAAGAACGTCGACTTCAACGTGGAGCTCTTCAAGAGCGACCAGATCGAGGACGACGGGTCGTTCGACGGCTGTCTCCCGGACTGCGGCCCCTTCACCGAGTCGCTCCAGAACTCCGACCGCTACCGGCTCAGGACGGACCTGATCATCAAGTTCGACTGACGAGGCGCGCGGAGGCTCGCCCCGGGTTAGGATGGGCGCGTGCCGGGCCAGATCCACCTCGAGCGGCGGGACGGGATCGCGGAGATCGCGATCGACCATCCCGAGCGGCGCAACGCCATGTCGCTCTCCATGTGGGAGGGACTGGGGGACGCCTGCGAGTCGATCGAGAAGGACGAGACGGTTCGCTGCGTGATCGTGCGCGGGGCGGGGGACGAGGCGTTCGTCTCCGGGGCCGACATCTCCGAGTTCGGCGCCGTGCGCTCCAGCGCCGACGCCGAGAAGGCCTTCAACCGCGAGACGAGCCGGGCGGTCCTCAAGCTGGCGACCCTGCCGATGCCGGTGCTCGCCTGCATTCACGGATTCTGCATCGGCGGCGGCGTCGCCCTCTCGCTGACCTGCGACCTGCGCTACGCGTCCGACGACGCGTCGTTCGCGGTGCCGGCGGCTCGCCTCGGTCTCGGCTACGCGCTGGGTGGCATCCAGGCCGCGATCCAGCTGCTCGGCCCGGCCGTGACGAAGGAGATCTTCTTCACCGCGCGCCGTTACCGGGCGGACGAGGCGCTCCAGGTTGGCCTCGTGAACCGGGTGTTCCCCAAGGCCGAGCTCGACGCGGAGGTGCGCCGCCTCGCCGAGACCATCGCGACCAATGCCCCCCTCACGCTGCGCGCGGTGAAGCTCGCGGCGCGCGAGGCGCAGCGCGATCCGCTGGAGCGGGACACCGACGCCGTGCAGGCCGCGATCGCCGCCTGCTTCGACAGCGAGGACTACAGGGAGGGGGTGAAGGCGTTCCTCGAGAAGCGCACCCCCCGGTTCCGGGGCCGCTGAGGTGCCGGCGCCGCTCGCGGGCGTGCGCGTGCTCGACTTCACGCGCTTCCTGGCCGGGCCGTTCTGCACCATGCAGCTCGCGGATCTCGGGGCCGACGTGATGAAGGTGGAGCGGCCCGACGTGTCGCGGGAGTTCTCGACGCGCGAGGGGCACGACACCTACTTCTTCCTCTCCTCGAACCGGGCCAAGCGCTCGCTGGCGCTCGACTACGCGAGCGACGCGGGTCGGGAGGTGCTGCTCCGGGGCCTGGAACAGGTCGACGTGCTCGTCGAGAACTTCCGTCCCGGCGTGATGGACCGCTTCGGTCTCGGCCCGCAGGCGCTCACGGAGCGGTTCAGCCGCCTCGTCTACGTGTCGATCTCCGGCTTCGGCGCGACCGGCCCCTACCGGGAGCGGCCCGGCTTCGATCAGATCGCCCAGGGCATGAGCGGCATCATGTCGGTCACGGGCACCCCCGAGTCGGGCCCGGTGCGCTCCGGTCTGGCGATCGGAGACCTGGTCGGCGGACTCGTCGCCGCACAGGGGGCGCTCGCGGCGCTCCACGCCCGCGCGCAGACGGGGCGCGGACAGCACGTGGAGACCTCGCTCCTCGAGAGCCTGGTCGGTCTCCTCACCTGGAGCGCGGGGATCTACTTCGCGTCGGACGCGGCGCCCGGCCCGGCCGGTCACCATCACCCGCTCTCCTCCCCCTACGGTCGCTTCCGGGCCGCCGACGGCTACCTGAACGTGACCGCGGGCAACGAGCGGATCTGGAAGCGGCTCTGCCGCGAGCTCGGCCGCGAGGACTGGCTCGAGGACGAGCGCTTCGCCGACCCGGTCGCGCGCGTGCTCAACCGCCAGGCGCTCAGCGACGAGCTCGAGGGGGAGCTCGGGAAGGCGACCGTCGCCGAGTGGGTGGAGCGTCTGAACGCAGCCAGCGTCCCGTCGGGGCCGGTCTACACGCTCGACCAGGTCTTCGCGGATCCGCAGATCCGCGCCCGCGACATGCTCGTCGAGCTTCCGCATCCGGAGCTCGGCACGTTCAAGACGACCGGCCATCCGCTCAAGTGGTCCGAGACGCCGACCCGGGTGGAGCGGCGCCCGCCGCTGCTCGCCGAGCACACCGACGAGGTGCTGGCCGAGTTCGGCCTCAGCGGCGAGGAGCGCGCCAAGCTCTACGAGGCCGGCGTCGCGCGGCAGCGCGGCGCGTAGCCCGCCTCGAGAGGGGGTGCGCCCGTCGGACGGTGGGCACCGGAGAGGCGGGGATCGGCTCCCGACTTGAGCTATCCTCGCCGGGCGAAGGAGAGACCCCCATGCCCGACTTTGGTTTTCAGCCGCTGTTCGAGCTCGGTCCAGACGAGACCGAGTACCGCAAGCTCACCTCCGACGGTGTCTCCACCGTCGAGCTCCAGGGTCGCACGTTGCTCAAGGTCGAGCCCGAGGCGCTGACGCGCCTGGCGCGCGACGCGATGGACGACGTGTCGCATCTGCTCCGGTCCAGTCACCTCGAGCAGGTCAGCAACATCCTGAAGGATCCCGAGGCGTCGGAGAACGATCGCTTCGTCGCGCTCGAGCTGCTCAAGAACGCGAACATCTCGGCGGGTCACATTCTGCCGTTCTGCCAGGACACCGGAACGGCGATCGCGATGGGCCACAAGGGCGAGAACGTCTTCACTGGTGGCGACGACGCGGAGGCGCTGTCGAAGGGCATCTACCAGGCGTACCAGGAGCGGAATCTACGCTACTCGCAGCTGGCGCCCCTCGACATGTACACCGAGAAGAACACCGGCACGAACCTCCCGGCCCAGGTCGATATCTACTCCGATCCGGGAGACGAGTACCACCTGCTCTTCATGGCCAAGGGAGGCGGGTCGGCGAACAAGACGTTCCTGTACCAGGAGACGAAGGCGCTGCTCAACCCGGAGTCGCTGCTCCGCTTCATCGCGGAGAAGATCCGCTCGCTCGGCACGGCCGCATGTCCGCCGTATCACCTCGCACTCGTGATCGGGGGTACGTCGGCCGAGCTCACGCTCAAGACGGTCAAGCTCGCGAGCGCGCGCTACCTCGATGCGCTGCCCGTGAGCGGGAACGAGGGCGGCCGCGCGTTCCGCGATCTCGAGCTCGAGGGCCAGGTTCAGAAGCTGTGCAACGAGACCGGCATCGGCGCCCAGTTCGGGGGCAAGTACTTCGCGCTCGACGTGCGCGTGATCCGACTGCCGCGCCACGGCGCCTCCTGCCCCGTCGGTATCGGGGTCTCCTGCTCCGCCGATCGCCAGATCCTGGGCAAGATCACGCGGGAGGGGGTCTTCCTGGAGCAGCTCGAGACGAACCCGGAGAAGTACCTGCCCGAGGTGAGCGGCCAGGAGCTGGGCGGCCAGGTGGTCGCGATCGACCTCACGCGACCGATGCCCGAGATCCTGGCCGAGCTCGGGAAGCACCCGGTCGCGACGCGGCTCTCGCTCAGTGGACCGCTGGTCGTGGGGCGCGACATCGCGCACGCAAAGCTCAAGGAGCGGCTCGACTCGGGCGACGGGCTGCCCCAGTACATCAAGGACCACGCCATCTACTACGCGGGCCCCGCGAAGACGCCCGAGGGCTACGCCTCCGGCTCGTTCGGACCCACGACCGCCGGGCGCATGGACTCCTACGTGGACCTGTTCCAGAGCCACGGCGGCAGCATGGTGATGCTCGCCAAGGGGAACCGCTCGCCGCAGGTTCGCGAGGCGTGCAAGAAGCACGGCGGCTTCTACCTCGGCTCGATCGGGGGGCCGGCGGCGATCCTGGCCGATCACTCCATCAAGAAGGTCGAGGTGCTCGAGTACCCGGAGCTCGGCATGGAGGCGATCTGGAGGAT
This sequence comes from uncultured Myxococcales bacterium, assembly GCA_964557495.1. Taxonomy (GTDB): domain Bacteria; phylum Myxococcota_A; class UBA9160; order SZUA-336; family SZUA-336; genus CAZLBF01. The sequence goes on from CAZLBF010000120.1 coordinate 53,123, forward strand.
CGAGGTCGAGGACTTCCCCGCCTTCATCGTCGTCGACGACAAGGGCAACGACTTCTACGCCGACCTCATCGACAAGCCCGCCCC
>CAZLBF010000121.1:0-4382 GCA_964557495.1 uncultured Myxococcales bacterium
ACTTGGCTCCATCCACGGGCACGCGCACCAGGCAGAAGAACCAGTTCGATAGGTGAGCGATGGTGGTCCAGAGCTTCTGACCGTTGACGAGGTAGTCGTCCCCGTCGGGCTCGGCGCGCGCCTGCGTGTTGTACATGTCGCTGCCGGCGTTCGGCTCCGAGTAGCCCGTCGCCCAGATGTCCTCGCCCGAGAGGATGCGCGCCACGAAGCGCCGCTTCTGATCGTCGGTTCCGAACTTCATGATCGCCGGACCGACCCACCAGATCCCCATCTGGCCGGGCACCGCGGGCGCATTCGCGCGCGCCATCTCCTCGTTCAGGATCGCCTGCTCCATGTCCGTCAGGCCGGCGCCCCCGAACTCCTTGGGCCAGGCGGCGCCCAACAGGCCCGCCTCGTGGAGGGTCCGTTGCCACTGCTTCCCCTCCTCGAGATCGAGCTCCCGCCCGCGCGCGACCTCGGGCATGTTCTCTGCGAGAAAGCTCCGGACGCGGGCGCGAAACGCCTCCTCCTCGGGGGTGTAGCTGAGATCCATGCGATCGATCCTCTCCATCGGCGCCGCTGCGCGCCCTCGTCTTCGGGCGGCAAGCATACATGGAGGGGAGCCGGGCGGCGTACCTCTCGCAGAGCCGCGGCCTCGCGTGGGGCCGAGCCAGCCCAGGAAATGTGATCTGGCTCACATTTCCTGGCGCAAGGGGCACCGAAACGGAGTGCACCATGGGACTTCTGTCGGGCACCGCGGCGTACGATCGAACGCGCATCCTCGAGGCAGCGGACCGCGCAGCCGCGCGGAAACGCAGACGGAAGGCGATCCGGCTCTACCGCCGCGTGCTCGTGGTCGAGCCCGGCAACGGCGACCTGCTCGCCAAGCTGGCGCCCCTGCTGGCGCAGCGAGGGCAAGCCTACGACGCCTGGACGAGCTACCGGCGGGCCTGTCGAACCTTCATCCGCGAAGGCCTCGCCGAGCGGGCGCTCACCAGCTACCGCGAGGCGTCGCGCCTGCTGCCGCGTCAGGTCGAGGGCTGGCTCGCGGCGGCGGACCTCGAGCGCAAGTCGGGCCGCGAGGCCGACGCCATTCGCACCCTGATCCAGGGGCGCTGTCACATGCGGGGGCGCAAGCTCCGGCCCCAGGCGATCTACCTGCTGCGCCGCGTCCGGGAGCTGGACGCGTGGAATTCCGACGCCGTGCTCGACCTCGCGCGCCTGCTCGGCCGGACGGACCAGGGCGAGGAGGCAACGATCCTGCTCGAAGGACTCGCGAGCCGCTGCACCGGTGTCGAGCTGCGCCGCGTGCGGGGCGCGCAGTGGCGCATGACGCCGACGCTCCGGCACACATGGCTCTGGCTCCGGGCCGCATTGGGCGCGCGCGGAGCGGCGGTGCGAGCTCCGGAGCAGGTCTGATCTTCTAGCGCGATGCGGTAGTGTGCCCCGGGCGAGGTGGCACGCAGTCGCCTCTCCGAGGAGACCGATGACTGCAGCGAGCCCGGCCCGCAGCTCGGAGCGGAAGCGCTGATCCCGCTCGAGCGATCCCACTGGCCCACTCTGCGGAGCTGGTTCCAGCCGGAGCGGCCGGGACCCCTGGTCGGCCTGCATGCGATCCAGACCGGGCGCGACGGTATCGGGGTCGATCGCTGGCCCGATCCCCGGGCGGTCTTCGCCTGGTCGGGAGCGAACGTCGGCCTCGCGGGAGATCCCGCCGCGTTCGGCCCGGATGACTTCCCGAAGGACTGGCAGGCCATGGTCGACGCGCCGCCGGAGTTCCTGCCGCTGCTGCGCCGGCTGGCTCCGAAGCTCGCGAGCTGGGACCGGATCATCTCCGAGCTGCGCGCCGAGCCGACCTACCGCGTCCCGCGCGGTGCGTCTGTGCGCCGCCTGGAGGCGCGCGATGCACTACTCGTCGAGCGGCTCGACCCCGACGTCGCGTGGATCTGCGACACGCTGGGCGGGCCCGCCGGTCTCGCAGCGAGCGGCTTCGCCTGGGGCGCGTTCGTCGACGGGAAGCTCGCGTCGGTCGCCGCCTCGTTCTTCGTCGGCGAGCGCCATGAGGACATCGGCGTGGTGACCGAGCGCGCCTTCCGCGGCCGTGGCCTCGTTCCCGCCTGTGCCGGCCGGCTCACCGAGGAGATCCGCGCGCGCGGGCGCACCCCGAGCTGGACCACCTCGACCGACAACCGCGCCAGCCTGCGCGTCGCCGAGAAGCTCGGGTTCGAGCGCAGCCGCGACGACGTCCTCTACGTCGTCGGAATGCCGCTGCCGGAGCCCGCCCGACCTCCCGAGCGGAAGCCTGCAGAGGGCTCGCGCGGAGAGAATCGCTAGTCGGGAGAGAACAGGTTGAGCCCGTCGCGGCTCGCGACGCGGCCGGCGCTTCCGACCCCCTCGCGGGCCTCGAAGTCCTCGAGCAGCTTCGGGTCGTCGGGCATGTTGGCGACAAAGCGGCGGTCGTCCTCGACCCGGCCGACCACGATCCCGCGCTCCGGAGCGCCGTCTCGATCGTGGATCACCGTGTAGCTCTCGACCGTCGCCGGCCCCTCCGCCTCGTCGACGATCTCGGGTGGGACGCCCTGGTCGATGTCCTCGGGGTGCAGGGACGCGCGCTCGTTCGGCTCGGTCGAGCAGACGACGGCCGAGTGCTTGGTCAGGTACCAGCCGTTCCCCGTCACGAGCCCGCGCGATCCCGGTGCCGAGCGGAGCTTCTCGACCATCGCCGCCAGCGCGTGCAGCGTGTAGTTGTTCGCGGGCCCGCCGGCATACGGGAGCCCGCCCGTCACCGTGAAGCCGCGTGGATCGTCCTCGTCGAGCCCCAGCATCTCGCAGGCCATCTCGACCGCGACGGGGAAGCAGCTGTAGAAGTCGATGTAGTCGATCTCGTCCAACGTGCCTCCGGATTCGGCGAGCGCGCCGTCGACCGCGTGCTTGAGCGCCGGACAGCGCGCGAGGTCGGGCCGCTCGGTCGGGAACCAGGGATCCTCCTCCGACTGCAGCCCGCCCCACCAGTAGACCCGGCGCTGCTCCGGGATGCCGAGCGACTCCGCGGCCTCGCACGACATCAGGAGCACGCCGGCCGCCTGGTCGGTCTCGATCACGGCGTTCAGGTACTTGGTGTACGGAAAGCAGATCATGCGGTTGTCGGGGCCCGGCGTGATGAGCTCCTCGGCGCTGCGCGCGACCGGGAACCACGCGTTGGGATTGCGAGCCGCGACGTCGGTGAAGCGGCTCATGAGCGTGCCCATGCACTGGCGGTGCGTGGCCAGATCGAGACCGCGGCGCGCCCGCAGCGCATTCTCGAAGACCGGGTAGACGCGGATGGGCATGTTGAGTCCGTACTTCGTCTCGCGCTCGGAGCTGCCTGCGCGGTTCCCCCCGACCAGGGTGGGCGCGCCCTCTCCGCCGGAGGTCCACTCGAGCTCGACACCCTCGTTCCGGGCGCGCCGCAGGGTGCCCAGGTTGTTCGTGCCGGCCACCAACGCGATGCGCGCGTCGCCGCGCCGGATCTGATGCGCGACGTGGTTGACCAGCATGATGGGCGTCTCTCCGCCGATGGCCGCGGTGAGCTCCTGTCTGGGCTTCGCACCGAGACGTTCGGCAACCAGACGCGGAGCGTTCACGGTGTGCCAGCCGATGGGAGCGACGAGTGCGATGGTGTCGAGCTGGCGAAACAGACGCTCCCCGCTCTCAGCGTCGGCAGCCGCCTCGCGCGCGACCCTCTCCAGCATGACCAACGGCTCCAGCGCCTCGGCGGGCTCCGCGTCCCGCTCGATGAGCTGCGCCACCCCGACCAGCACGGGGGCGCGCGCCTGCGACATCACCACTCCCATGGCTCCGGGCGGGAGGGTATCACGGCGCGATTCCGGACCCGGAGCTCAGGGGCTCATTCGGCAGTCGAGGATGTGGTCGTCGAGGACGGCCCCGATCAGCAGCCGGTTCCCCCAGGCAGCGCCGACCCTCGACCCGGACAGGTCGTCGCCCCGACTCAGGAACACCTCCTCCACGAGCGGCTCATCGGAGTCGGGGGCGCCGACCCGGATGATCTGAGACGGCGCGAGCTGGCTCGCGTCGGCGGCGTGCTGCACGAAGGTCAAGAGCTTGGGGTGCGCGCCGATCCAGAGGTCGCCCGCCGCGTCGACCTCGAGATTGTCGACCCCGCTCCCGATCTCGATCGCTCCGAGCGCCTCGAGACTGCCCGACTCGGGGTCGATCCGGAACCGGAACACCTCGCCGCCGGTGGTCGAGGCGACGTAGAGCGTCCGGCCATCCGGACTCACGTTGACGCCGTTCGGGTAGCGAATGCCAGAGGCAGCGACGGAGAAGTCGGCTCCGTCGTAATACACGACCGTGGAGATCGAGCGCCGCAGGTAGTCCTCGAGCGTGCGCGCGAATCCGCCTGT
>CAZLBF010000122.1:0-30026 GCA_964557495.1 uncultured Myxococcales bacterium
CCGGGCGGGCTTCGCTCGGCTGCGCCTCGCTGCGCGCGCCGCTACCGCGGCGCTTGCGGGCCTTGCCGGAGTTCGGCCGGTGGAGCGGTTGGTGGTTAGGATTGGGAGTCGTCGGCGTCGGGGTCGGAGGCGTCGAGATCGGGGAGGATGGCGTCGTCGATCGTGGCGTCGTCCTCCATTCCCGTGATGAACTCGTCGTCGTCGCCGCCGTCCGCGTCCGCATCCGCGTCGTCGAAGCCGCCGTACATCATCTCGGTGATGCTGTAGGCCTGCTGCTGGAGCTCTTCGACGGCTTCGCGCAGCTCGTGGGCATCGGTCTCCTCGAGCGCCTTCGTCGCACGCTCCGCGCCCGCCTCGATCGCGCCGCGGGCCTCGTCGTCGATCTGGCTGCCGAACTCCAGCAGCGTCTGACGCACGGAGTAGAGGAGCCCCTCTGCCGTGTTGCGAAGCTCTGCCTGATCTCGCCGCTCCGCGTCCAGATCGCGGTGCTCGTCCGCCTCCTGCAGCAGCGTGTCGACCTCGTCGGAGCTGAGCCCGCCGCTCGCGGTCACCCGGATCTGCTGCTCCCGGCCGGTGCCCTGGTCGCGCGCCGAGACGTGCAGCACCCCGTTGGCATCGATGTCGAACGTCACCTCGATCTGCGGGACGCCCCGCGGCGCCGGGGGAATGCCGACCAGCTCAAAGCGGCCGAGCGACTTGTTGTCCGCTGCCATCTCCCGCTCGCCCTGGACCACATGCACGCGCACGAGGCTCTGGTTGTCCTCGGTCGTCGAGAAGACCTCGCTGCGTCGGGTCGGGATCGTCGTATTGCGCGGCAGGATCTTCGTCATGACGCCGCCCTGCGTCTCGACGCCGATCGAGAGCGGAATCACGTCGAGCAGCAGCACGTCCTCGGTCTCTCCACCGAGCACGCTCGCCTGGATCGCGGCACCGATGGCCACGACCTCGTCGGGATTCACGCTGCGATCCGGCTCGCGCTCGAAGATCTCCTGAACCTTGGCCATCACCCGCGGCATGCGGGTCATGCCTCCCACGAGCACGACCTGATCGAGGTCGGACGGCTGGAGTCCAGCATCTTCGAGGGCCAGGCGGCACGGCGACTCCAGCCTCTCGATCAGGGGCGCCGTCAGCTCCTCGAGCACCTCGCGGGTCAACACCTCCATCAGGTGCTGCGGGCCTTCTTCGTTCGCACACAGGAACGGCAGATTCACGTCGGTCTCGTCGGCCGACGACAGCTCCTGCTTCCCGCGCTCCGCGGCCTCCTTGAGGCGCTGCATCGCCATCGCGTCTTCGCGCGGGTCGACGCCGAACTGATCCCGGAACCGGTCCGAGAGGTGATTCACCAGAACCTCGTCGAAGTCCTCGCCTCCCAGATAGGTGTCGCCGTGGGTCGAGAGCACCTCGAACACGCCGCCGCCGATCTGCAGGATCGAGACGTCGAAGGTGCCCCCGCCGAGGTCAAAGACCACGATCTTCTCGCTCTCGGTCTTGTCGAGCCCGTACGCCAGTGCCGCGGCGGTCGGCTCGTTGATGATCCGGAGCACGTTGAGCCCCGCGACGCGGCCCGCATCCTTGGTCGCCTGACGCTGCGAGTCGTCGAAGTAGGCGGGCACCGTGACCACGACGTCCTCGATCTCCTCGCCGAGGTAGTCCTGGGCGGTCTCGCGCATGCGCTGGAGCACCTGGGCGGAGATCTCCTCGGGGCTGCGGAGCTTGTCCTGGATCTCGACCCAGGCGTCGCCATTCTCTGCCGCGGTGATCTTGAAGGGCGCGATCTTGGTGAAGCGCTCCACGTCGGGGTCGTCGAAGCGGCGGCCGATGAGCCGCTTCACGGCGTAGACCGTGTTGTGGGGATTGGATCGAGCCTGTCGCTTGGCGATCTGGCCGACCAGCTTCTCAGCGGACGGGTTGAACGCGACGATCGACGGCGTCGTTCGGCTCCCCTCGGAGTTCGCGATGACCACGGCCTCGTCCCGGTCGATCACCGCGACGCAGCTGTTCGTGGTTCCGAGGTCGATTCCGATGACCCTGCCCAAGTCCCTCTCTCTTCCCGGAGGCAGAGCCCGATGCGACTCGGTCCGGACTCAGCTCCCGCTTGACACGACGACCAGTGCGGGCCGGAGCAGCCGATCCTTCAGGAGGTATCCCTTCTGGAGCACCTCCACGACCGATCCGGCGGGCTGCTCGTCGCTCGGCGCCTGGCGGATCGCTTCGTGAACGTTCGGGTCGAACTCTTCACCCTCCGACGCCACCCGCTGGACCCCGAACTTGTCGAGGGCCTGCATCAGGGAACGGTAGGTGAGCTCGACACCCTCCAGTAGAGTCTTGCCGTCGGATGCCTCCGTGGATTGCTGCGCATGCTCCAGCGCGCGCTCTAGATTATCGACGGTCTCGAGGAGTTCCTTGATCAGGTTCTCGTTGGCGTAGTTGAACAGCTCCTGGCGCTCGCGGCGCACCCGGCGCTTGTAGTTTTCGAAGTCCGCTGCAAGGCGCAGGTACTTGTCGCGGGCGTCGTCGAGCCTCTCCTCCAGAGAAGCCTCATCGGCGACCTCGCCCGCCTCCGCGGTCGCCTCGGTCTCCTCCTCCGAAGATGCTTCGGTCGGCGGCACGGTCGGCTGCTGATCCAGCTCGTCGATCAGCGCTTCCGGGACTTCGATCTTGGGACCTTTGTCGTCGGGCATGTCTAAGAGTTCCTCGACGCGGCTAGGAAAGGTAGCGATTGACCAGCGTGGACAACGAGCGAACCAGCGGGATGACCCTGCCGTAGGGCATGCGCACCGGACCGAGCACTCCCAGGCCTCCGAGTGCCGGGGAGTCCCCGAGCGGCGCCGCCACGAGCGCACATTCCCGGATGTCGGGGTCGTCGATCTCCGCCCCGATGCTGACTTCCAGAACCTCGGCCTGCAGGACCCTGTCCAGGAGGTGGATCATCCGCTCCTTCTCGTCGATGGCGGAGAGCAGGTCGCGCAGGCGTTCGACGTCGGCGAACTCCGGGTGCGCCAGCAGGTGGACCTTGTCGGCCAGGTACAGGCTCGCGTCCGGACCGCCGGCCACGCTCATCGCACCGAGCGCCAGCACCTTGGGCCAGAGTCGGCCGCTCCGGCTCCGGTCCCGCTCCAGCGCGTCGGTCAGGCGCGTCCGGGCCTGCTCCAGCGTGTAGCCGGCGATGAACTCGCTGAGCCGCGTCGCGACCCGCTCCAGCTCGCGCGAGTCAGTCTCGCGCTCCTCGAAGATCCGGCTCTGGACCAGACCTCGCTCCGAGACGAGCAGCGCCATCACCTTCTCGCTCGAGAGGCGCACGAAGTGCACGTGGCACAGAATCACGTGGGCCGGGCGGGCGGCCATGAAGAAGCCGAGCTGCCCGGTAGACTCCGAGAGCAGATCGGCGGCGCGGCGAAGCAGCGTCTCGACCTGTCCGGCCGACTCCGCGAGCGTGCTGGCGAGCGCAGCGGCGGTCGCGTCGAGCTCCGCGTTCGGCCCTGACGACTCGCACAGGATCGAGTCCACGTAGTGCCTGAAGGCCAGGGCGGTCGGCACGCGTCCCGCGGAGGTGTGCGGCTGCGTCAGGAGACCCAGCTCGGTGAGCTGGGCCATCACGCTGCGCGCGGTCGCGGAGGAGATCGAGACGGAGCGATCCCGCACGACCTGCGCCGATGCGACCGGCTCGGCGGTGGTGATGTACTCCTCGACCAGAGCGCGCAGCAGCACGTGCTGTCGCGGACTCAGCTCGGGAACGTCGAGGCGAACGCTCATGACCCCTAGGGTCCCGGCTGCGCGGCTGGGTGTCAACGGCCCACGAAGCGAAGGAAGACCTCGTCGGCAAAGCGGATTCCACGCTCGGTCAGGCGCAGAGAGCCGGCGACGTCTCCGACGAGGTCGAGTGCGCGAAGCTCCTCGAGCTCGCCCGGGAAGTCGCCTTCGGGCGCACTCCCGAAGCGGCGCAGGTAGTCGGAACGGCGTACCCCCTCCAGGCAGCGGAGGCCGAGGTAGAGCGTCTCGCGCCGCGCTTCCCACTCCGTGATCTCCTCGCACTCCTCGACCGGCGGCCGCCCGGCCTCGATCGCGCGAGCCCAGCTGACCCGGTCGCTCGCGTTCCGGTAACGGCGCGCGCCGAGGTGGCCGGCGGCGGAGACCCCCAGGCCGAGCACCTCCCGGCGGCGCCAGTAGCGCAGGTTGTGGAGCGAGCGGTGCCCGGGGCGCGCAAAGTTCGAGATCTCGTACTGCGCGAGCCCGGCCGCCGCGAGCTGGGAGCGGAGGGTCGAGCTCATGCGCAGCTGCACGTCCTCGTCCGGAAACGCCAGGCTTCCGCGGGTCTGCGCCGTGGAGAACGGCGTGCCCGGCTCGATCGTCAGCGCGTAGGCCGACAGGTGAGGGACGCCGAGGTCGAGCAGGCGGCCGAGATCCCGGAGCAACTCCTCCTCCGTCTGCCCGGGCGCCGCGTAGATCAGGTCCGCCGAGAGCGAGGCGAACCCGGCCGCCAGGCACGCCTCGAGACCCCGCAGGGCATCCCGCTCCTTGTGGGCGCGCCCGAGGCGGCGCAGCCTCTCGTCCGTCAGGGACTGGACGCCGACCGACAGGCGCGTCACCCCAGCGCTCCGGAAGCCGGGCACCCGACCGATCTCCACGACGCCGGGATTCAGCTCGAGCGTCACCTCCTCGGGCGCACCCCTGAATGCCCGGCGGAAGCTCTCGAGCAGCCTCTCGACAGTCCGCGGCTCGAGCAGGGAAGGCGTGCCGCCGCCGAGATAGATCGTCGCGAGCGGCCGTCCCTCCAGATCCGAGCCGGGCTCGCGCAGCAGCAGCTCGAGCTCGCGGATCACGAGGTCCGCGTACTCGCTCTCGAGCGCTGGATCGAGCCGCCCGACCGCCTCGACCGCGAAGTCGCAGTAGGGGCAGACTCGTTCGCAGAATGGCACGTGAACGTAGATGCCGAGATCGGGGGCCTCGCTGACCGCGCTCACCCCGCCTATCCTAGGTCGCCCCGTCGAACACTACGAGGCCGCGCTCCGTCCGACGCGGACGGGCCTGCTGCGTACCGCCGGGCCGGAAGGGACGGTTGATGATCAGGACTCTCGGTCGGATCGCTGCGACGCTCGCCCTGGTGGCGTGCGGAACGTCTCTACCGACTTGGAATGGCGCCCGTACAGACCGTGCGGAGAAGGAGAAGCTGGTGCGCATCACGCTCGCGAACGGCCTCAAGGTCGTGTTGCTCCAGGACCAATCAGCACCCGTCGTGGCCCTAAACATCTGGGTGCGGGTCGGGAGCGCCGACGAGAGCGAGGCCGAGGCGGGCATGGCGCACGTCTTCGAGCACATGCTCTTCAAGGGCACCGAGCGGCGCGAGGTCGGAGAGATCGCGCGCACGATCGAGGCGGCCGGCGGGAACATCAACGCCTTCACCTCGTTCGACATGACGGTCTACTTCATCACCATGGCAAGCCGCGACGCCGCGGTCGGTATCGACGTCCTCGCCGACGCGGTGCTGCACTCGGCATTCGACGAGACGGAGCTCGCAAAGGAGCAGAAGGTCGTGCTCGAGGAGATCCGGCGCGGCGAAGACAGCCCGGGGCGCGTGCTCTCGCAGGCGATCTTCGCGTCGGCCTATCAGACGCACCCGTATCGGCTCCCCGTGATCGGAACGCCGGAGAGCGTGACCTCGTTCACGCGCGACCAGATGGTGGACTTCCACCGACGCTGGTACGTCCCGAACAACATGACGTTCGTGGTGGTCGGCGACTTCGAGCCGGACGCGGTGCTCGCCCAGATCGAGAAGGCCTTCGCCGATGCTCCGGAGCGCCCCGACCTCGCACACTCGCGGAGCCCTGAGGCACCACAGACGGAGCCGCGCGGAGGCATCGTGCGACGCGACTTCGAGCAGACCCAGGTGGGGATCGCGTTCCCGATCACGTCGTTCCGCGATACGGACGTCGCCTACCTCGACCTGCTCTCGGCGATCCTCGGCGGCGGCGAGACCTCGCGCCTGTACCGCAACGTCAAGGATCGGCGCCAGCTGGTGCACGCGATCGGCGCGGGTGCCTACACGCCCTCCGACGCGGGGCTCTTCTTCGTCGACGCGACGCTCGAGCCGGAACAGCTCGAGGAGGCGCTCGCCGCGATCGCCGAGGAGATTCACCGCCTGCAGATCCTGGGGCCGTCCGAGATCGAGCTCGACCGGGCTCGCACGAACCTGCTCTCGCACGAGGTCCACGAGAAGGAGACGATGCAGGGGCAGGCGCGCAAGCTGGGGTTCTGGGAGAGCCTCGCGCGCGGGCTCGAGGAGGAAGAGGCGTATCTCGAACGCATTCGCCGGGCGACGACGGCGGACGTGCGACGCGTCGCCGGGCAGTATCTCGTCGCCGATCACGCCACGCTGATGGCGCTGCTCTCGAACGACCGACGACCCGAGCTCCAGGGGGACGACCTCGTGGCCGCGTACCGCACCGGCGACCGGGCGGCGAGCGCGCTCGAAGCCGAGGACCTCGGCGCCGGCATTCTGCGCTACATGCTCTCGAACGGCCTGCGCGTCATCGTGAAGCGGAATCCGTCCGTGCCGCTGGTGTCGATGCGGCTCTCGTTTCTCGGCGGCCAGCTCGTCGAGGACGAGGAGAGCCAGGGCATCTCCAGCTTCGTCGCGGCTATGCTCGACCGGGGCACGGAGCATCGCAGCGCGTCCCAGATCGCCGCCGAGGTCGAGAACATCGCCGGCGGACTCGACGGCTTCTCCGGGCGAAACAGCTTCGGCCTTACGGGAGAGTTCCTGACGGACTCGCTCGACACCGGCCTGGAGCTCTTCGCCGACGTCCTGCTGTTCCCGACGTTCCCCACGGACGAGATCGAGAAGCTCCGGACGGAGCATCTCGCGGCGATCCAGCGGCGCGAGGACAACCTGGCAGGCAAGGCGTTCGAGCTGTTCGGCACGGGGCTCTTCGAGGAGCACCCGTATCGATTCACGTCGCTCGGCAGCGAGGCGAGCGTGAAGGGATTCGGCCAGGACGCGCTGCGTCAGTACTGGGACAGCTGGGCCGTGCCGTCGAACGGGGTCCTGGCCGTCGTCGGCGACGTGGATCCGAACGAGATCGTCGAGGCGATCTCCGTCTATCTGGGGGATTGGAGCGGTCCCGCGACGGTGGAGCTTCCGAGCCGCTCGCTGCCGGGTGCACCCGCGACTCCGCGCGAGCTCGCGATCGAGAAGGGCAAGCAGCAGATCCACATCGTGGTCGGCTTTCTCGGCATCTCCGTCTCGGACCCGGACGGCCCGGCACTCGACGTGCTCTCGCAGGTCCTGTCGGGCCAGGGGGGCCGGCTGTTTCTGGAGCTTCGGGACCGGCAGAGCCTCGCCTACACCGTGACGGCCTTCGGCATCGAGGGTGTGGACCCGGGCTCCTTCGCGGTCTACATCGCCTCGGCGCCTGACAAGCGCGACGCGGCGCTCGAGGGACTCAAGCGCGAGCTGCAGCGCATCGTCGACGAGCCCGTCTCCGACGACGAGCTCGAGCGCGCGAAGGGCTATCTGATCGGGAGCCAGGCCGTGTCACTGCAGCGTTACGGAACCCAGGCGAGCCTGCTCTCGCTCGACGAGCTCTACGGTCTGGGCGCCCCGCATCACCTGGAGTTTCGCGAGCAGATCGAGGCCGTCACCGCCGCGGACGTTCAGCGGGTCGCACAACGGCTGATCCGAACCGAGGCACCCGTGATCGCGATCGTGGAATAGAGCGAGGGTCCCGGACTCAGTAGCCGACCGCTCGCCCGTCCGAGCGGGGATCGCTGCCGCCCCAGAAGATGCGGGTCTCGCGATCGCGCACGATTCCCTGGGCCGAGCTCCAGGGTCGCTCGCTCCGGAACACCGGATGACCCCAGCCCTCGAGTCGGCGCTGCACGTCGGGCGCGAAGTCCGGCTCCAGGTAGAGCCGATCCGGCCGCCACTGGTGGTGGAAGCGGCGTGCCGAGACGGCTTGCTGAATGTCCATCCCGAAGTCGACGACATTGAGGATCGAGAGCAGCACCGTCGTGATGATGCGGGGACCACCGGGACTCCCGATCACCATCCAGGGCTCGCCGCCGTCGAGGACGATCGTCGGCGTCATGCTCGAGAGTGGCCGCTTCCCGGGCTGGATCTCGTTCGCTCGCTGCCCGACCAGACCGAAGGCGTTCGGGGTGTTCGGGGCGCTCGAGAAGTCGTCCATCTGGTTGTTGAGCACGATCCCGGTGCCCGGAACGGTGATCCCGGACCCGAACAGCAGGTTGACGGTCTGCGTGATCGACACCGCGTTGCCCTCGGCGTCCATGACCGAGAGGTGGCTGGTGCCCGAGTCGTCGGGCGGCGGCGCGCTCGCGCTCTCGACCTTCAGGATGGAGGGGCGACCCCAGCGCCACGGCACCTTCTGCCAGAACGGCCGGGGCCCGATCCGGCGCGATAGCTCGTTCGCGTAGTCCTTGGAGGTGAGCCAGGCGACCGGGACGGGGTAGAAGTCCGGATCGCCTAGATGCGCCGCGCGATCGACGAACGCGAGCTTCATCGCCTCGGCGACGGTGTGGATCGTCTCGCTCGAGTTCGCACCCGAAGCCGCGAGATCGAACGGCTCGAGCGTGTTCAGCATCTGGACCAGGTGTACCCCGCCCGAGCTGGGCGGCGGAAAGGAGACCACCTCGAGACCTCGATAGGTCCCGCGCACCGGCTCGCGCTGCCGCACCTGGTAGGCCGCCAGATCCTCGGGGGTGAGGATCCCGCCGTAGGCCTGCACCGACTTGGCGATCGCCTCGGCCATGGGTCCGGTGTAGAAGACGTCTGCGCCCCCGTCGGCAATCGCCTCCAGGGAGTCCGCCAGGTCCGGCTGCCTCAGCTGCCAGCCGAGCGGCGGAATCCCGCCCGCGTCCAGCTGGATCCGCGCGGTCTCGGGAAAGCGGTCGAAGCGCCCGTAGTGCGCGGCGAACTCGAGAATGCGTCGGTGGCGGACACCGATCGGAAAGCCGTCGCGCGCCAGGCGGACGGACGGAGCGATCACGGTCTCGAGCGGCAGGCGGCCGTAGCGGGCGTGCACCTCGACCAGGCCCCGAACCAGACCCGGAACGGCCACGGCGAGGCCTCCGGTGCGCGGCGCATCGCGATTCACGCGGCCGTTCTCGTCCAGGTACATGTCCCGGTGAGCGGCCTTGGGAGCGACCTCGCGGGCGTCGATCGCGACCACCTCGCCGCTCTCGCCGAGGCGAATCAGGATGAATCCGCCCCCCCCGATGCCGGAGTGGTACGGCTCACAGACTCCGACCGCGAAGGCGGCCGCGACCGCGACGTCGATCGCATTCCCCCCGCTCTCGAAGATCTCGAGGCCGGCCTCGCTGGCCGGTCGGACCGGCGTCACGACCATCCCGCGCTCTCCGAATGCGGGGCTGGGGGCCGCGGCGCCGGCCGGTAGCGGCAGCAGAAGAAGAATCAGTGACAGAAGACACACTCGCCGCCGCTGCATCGGCGCGACCGTACCACGCGGCCCGAGGGGGTGCTACCGTCGGGCCCAGCATTCGCAAGGAGGGAAGCATGCTCGCGAGAACGCTGGTGTCTGCGATCGTTGTCGTCGGCCTCGTCGCCGCCTGTGAGCGGGCCAGCAGCTCGGGCGAGGCGGCGGACGCCCCCGAGCCTGCCGCCGAGAGCGCAGACGAGGTCGGCGTCCTCAGCGTGACCGATTTCGGCGAGATACACATCCGCTTCTTCCCGGACAAGGCGCCGGGGCACGTCCGCAACTTCAAGAAGCTCGCGCGCGAGGGCTTCTACGACGGGGTCACGTTCCATCGCATCATTCCCGGATTCATGATCCAGGGCGGCGATCCCAACACCAAGGACGACGATCCGCGGAACGACGGCACGGGCGGTCCCGGCTACAACATCAAGGCCGAGTTCAACGAGACTCCGCACCGCCGCGGCATCGTATCGATGGCGCGCGCGAACGACCCCGACTCGGCCGGGAGCCAGTTCTTCATCGTCGTCAAGGACTCGAACTTCCTGGACCGCAAGTACACCGTGTTCGGCGAGGTGACCTCCGGAATGGAGGTGGCCGACAAGATCGTCGAGCAGCCGCGCGACCGGCGCGATCGGCCGAACAAGAACATCGTCATCGAGTCGGTCCGCATCGTGGAGGCCCCGGAGTAGCCCTGACCGGATCTTTCCCGGAAGCGGGCTGAGGGCTCTTCGCCCGCGAGGCGAGGCGCTACAGTGCCCGCGTGGATTCGCGCTGGGAGTCGACCGGCCTTCGAGCGGCACCGTGGCTCGCGTTCGCCGTCGCGTGTGGAGCGCTCTTCTTCGGCGGATTCCCGCAGGGCCACGACTGGACCCAGGAGCTGCTGCGGACCGCGGAGTACCAGGCGGCGCTGGCAGCGGGACAGCTTCCCCCATACTGGGGAGAGAACCTTTACGGCGGCTACGGCTCGCCCGTCTTCCTGTTCTACGCCCCGCTGTTCGCCGCCGGCTCTGCGCTGCTCGGCTGGCTGCTCGGCTCCGTCGCAGGTGGCGCCACGCTGCTGCTGATCCTGCTGACGGCCCTCTCGGTCGAGCTCACGCGCCGGATGCTCGAGTGTGCCGTCGCGCACGGGCCCGGGCCCGCTCCCGCCGCCGAGCTGGTCGGCGCCGCGGCTCGGGTGGGCGTCTACCTGTACGTGCTCCACCCCTACCTGCTCGGGGACAAGCTCGTGCGCAACGCCAGTGCCGAGTTCGCGGCGCTGTGCCTGGCCCCGCTGGCGATTCAGGGACTGCTGCTCGCCGGATCGCGCCCGCGCGCGGCCTTCGGCCTGCTCTCCGCCGGAATCGCCCTCTCCGTCCTCGCCCACAACCTGACGGCGCTGGCCGTGCTGGGGATCGGCCTCGCGGGCGCCTTCGTCCTCTACCCACCCTGGAGCGCCCCGCGCCCGCTGCTCGCGGCCCTCGGAGGAATGGCCTTCGGACTCGCGCTCTCCGCCTTCTTCTGGGTGCCGGCCCTCTCGCTGCTGCCGCTGATACGGCCCGAGGAGCTGCTGCGAGCGAAGTTCGACTTTCACGGCCAGTTTCCCGCCCCGCACCAGCTGTTCGGGTACGGCCGTTTCTTCGCCACCGGGCTCCTCACTCCGTTGGCACTGCTCGCCGCAGCGTTTGCGGCGTACCGCTACCGGGCGGAGCCGCTCCGCGGCCAGCGCCTGCTCGTCGGCGCCCTGATCGCGGCCCTGGGGCTCCTGCTCCTGACCACCCAGGCCAGCGCGCCCGTGTGGGAGAGCGTGCCGCTGCTCCCGCTCTTCCAGTTTCCCTGGCGCATGCTGGGACCGCTCGCGCTGGTCACCGCCATCGTCGCCGCGCTCGCGTTCGCCAGATTCCTGGCGGCCCGGAGCGCGAGACTCCGGGTCGCGGCCGAGCTGGCGGTGCTCGGCGCGTGCGTGCTGAACGCCCTGCCCCTCATCTCGCAGTACCGGGCGCTCGAGCCGAGCTCGATCGAGCGCCTGCCCGAGCTGCTCGATCCCGAGGCGGTTCGAAGCAGCGGGCGCTCCGTCACCCTGCTCGACGAGTATCTCCCGCGCACGGCCGATCCGACCGCTTGGAGGCTGCAGCGCCCGGTGGCGGGGCCCGTAGTCGCGACGACGACCCGGATCGAGGTCGACGTGGACGTCGACCGCGGCTCCCGGATCGAGCTGCGAACGAGCGTATCCAGTCCGGCCCGGATGCGCATCGCACGCTGGTTCTTTCCCGGCTGGCAGCTCGAGGTCAACGGAAACCCGGCCGAGCTGGCGACGAACGCCTCCGGCTCACTCGAGGTGTCGATCCCCGCGGGCGAGGCACACGTCGAGCTGCGCTGCGAGCCGCCGCGAGTGCGGAAGCTCTGGACCGCGGTCAGCGGAGTCGCACTGCTCGCATGGATCGCACTGATCGCGGGCCGGCCGCGCCGCCTGTGGGCTGCGCCGGGACCGTCGTGAAGCGGGGCGCCCGGCCTCTGGTTGTCCCCCCCGCGCCGAAGCGCGATAATCCGCCGGCGTTGGGGCCTGGGTGCGGACGAGCCGGGCCGCTTTGACTTGGCGCGGTAGCTCAGATGGTAGAGCACCGGACTGAAAATTCGGGTGTCGGCGGTTCGATTCCGCCCTGCGCCACCACCCCCCCTCTCCGTCGCTGCCGCCTCGAGACGCTACGCTTGGGAGGGGCGCGCACGCGGGCGACGGACGCTTGCAGGTCGGGCTCGCGGGAGGTCGCTCGAACGTGGCACTGACGGATGAGAGGTACCTCAACCTGGCGACCTTCCGGCGCACGGGCGCCGCGGTCGAGACGCCCGTCTGGTTCGCGGCTCTCGACGGAAAGCTCTACGTGTTCAGTGCCGCGGATGCGGGCAAGGTCAAGCGGCTGCGGAACTCGCCGCGCGCCCGCGTCGCGGCCTGCGATCTCCGCGGACGCCTGCGTGGCGACTGGCTCGACGCGAGTGCGCGAATCGTCACCGACTCGGCGACGATCGAGCGCGCGCTGGCGGCCCTCCACGCGAAGTACGGCTTCCAGATGCGTCTCGCCGACTTCTTCTCGCGCCTGACGGGCCGGATCGACAGGCGCGCCTGGCTCGAGATCGAGCTCGCTTGATCCGCCCGAGGCGGACTCTCGGCTCGGAGTCCTAGCGCTCCGGCTCGCTCGACTCCTCCGCGGGGGCCTCCTCCGGGGGCGCCTCCTCCGGCGCTGTCTCCGGCGCTGACTCGGCCTCCGGCGGCGGGGCCTCGCCCGGGCTCAGGCCCGGGAGGTCGAAGCCGCGGCCCAGAGCGACCTGGCGATCGCCGCAGAGCTCGCGCGAGCCCTCGGCCAGGTGCGCGTAGAGCACCGTGTACTGCTGCGTGAGGTCGCGGAACAGGTCGGACGTCTGCTCGAAGTGCTTGCCGACGGCCGCCTCGTAGGCCGTGCGCCGCTCCCGCTCCTCGGCGAGAAGCTGGTCGAGCTCCTCGATCCGGGCCTGCAGCGGTGAGGAGCGGTGGCGGATCCAGCGGCCGACCAGGATCCCCACTGCCAGCAGCCCGATGCCCAGCGCGACCTCCAGGACCCCGGCGTCGATCTCCATCTGCCCCTCCCCCCGGCCGCGCGCTGCCACGGCGCGCGATCTAGACTCTAAGCCACTGTAAAGACTACATCTATTACATCAGATCGGACGGCGATGTCAGTCCGCGCGGCGCCTGCGCCATGCAGAGTGGGTCCGCTTTGGTACCTTGCTGTCCGGCAACGCGGGGGAGCCCCCCGCGCGCCCGAATACTCTGCACGGGGTGATCCGGATGGCGAAGAAGAGCAGGATGTCGGTGCTCAAGAGGCAGCGCGAGCTCAAGAAGGCCGAGAAGGCCGCGCTGAAGCGCGAGCGGCGCGACCTGCGCAAGGAGGCCGAGCCGCTGGTGGGAGAGGATCAGGTGGCGAGCAGCGACGATCTGGCGGGCTACGGATTCCCCACGGACGACGCCGCGGAGAACGAGCAGGAGTAGCCGCGCAGAGGTCGCGCCCCCTCGCTAGCCTCGCCAGCCTCGCGGATCGGAGCGAGCAGCCCGTCTAGACGCCGTTCTCGGTCACCTCGTCGATCACGTAGGTCCCGCTGCGCGAGTCTTTGTGAATGCGGATCAGCTTGTGCTTCTGGGCGTCTTCGAGGAGCCGGCTGAACGACCGGTAGCCGTGATACTCCTCGTTGAACTGCGGCTGCTTGCGCTTCATGGTCTCCTTCACGAGCGAGCTGTAGAGATCCTTGTCCTCGCGCTGCAGCGCTTCGGCAGCGTCGAGCAGCAGCGTGAAGGCGTCGCGCGTCTTCTTCGGCAGCTCGGAGAGCTGCCCCCGCTTCTGCTTGCGCGGCCGGCGTGCGAGATCGTCGTAGAAGATGAACTCGTCGCAGGCCTCGATGAGGATCGGGCTGGTGGAGTTCTTGACTCCCAGACCGATCGTGTGCTTGTTGTTCTCGCGCAGCCTCGTGACCAGCGGCGAGAAGTCCGAGTCCCCGCTCACGAGCGCGAAGACGTCGATGTGGGGCTTGGTGTAGGAGAGCTCCAGCGCGTCGACCACCATCTTGATGTCGGCGCTGTTCTTGCCGGTGATCTTGCTGCTCGGCATCTCGGTCAGCTCGACTCCGGCCTCGTGCAGGGGCCGCCGGTAGTCCGCGTATCGGCCCCAGTCCGCGTAGGCCTTCTTGACGATGATGTTGCCCTTGTCGACCAGCCGTCTGAAGACCAGGTCGACGTCGAAGGTCTTGAAGCGGGCATCCCGGACACCGATCGCGACGTTCTCCAGATCGATGAAGACCGCGATGTTCTGCGACTCGACGCGTGGCTCGGGCATCGACTCCTCCCCCGTCAGTCGGTCGGAGTCTAGCCCGTATTCCGCACCCAGTCGGCTACTGGGGCTGCTCGGCCCGGACCGCCGCGCTCAGTCGATCCCACTCCTCCAGGTAGCTTCGAAGGTGGACGCCGGCGGGCTCGGAAGCCAGCTTCTCGACCAGACTCCGCAGCCTCTCCTGCTCCAGGGCGTACTCCTCGGTCGTGAAGTGACCTCCGAAGTGCGCAACGCGAAGCCAGAGCAGGTAGGTGGTCAGCGCATCGAACTGGTTGTAGTGCACGATCTTCGGGAGGTCACCGGCGAGCCAGAGCTCCGCGACCTGGTTGCCGTCGACCTCCATCTTGCCGGGAATCCCGGAGAGGGTCGCCGCTTCGTGCAGCGATGGCACCGCCCTGCCCCAGCCGCCGAGCACCTGCTTCAGATCCACGTTCCAGTCGTTCTGACGCGCGAAGTAGTCGACGCCCTCCCAGGGCTTGTCGGGGCGACGCGCGAAGGGGGCGGCGCGCAGCCCGAGCACGACCGCCCGCTGGATGAGGATGCGCAGATCGGAGTCGATCGAGTTGAAGCCGACGAGCTGTGGCTTGTGCTTGCCGATCGCGTCCAGGAACGAGCCGACGACCGCCGCCTCGAGCACATCCTCCGGATCGTCCGGGTCGCGCGGGAGCGAGACCAGGTGGAGCGCGACCTGACCGTCGGACCGAACGCGGCGCTCCACGGCCGAGATGGCGACCACCCGGCAGAGAATCGTCTTGAGAAAGGGCGTAGGATCCTCGTCGCTGGCGCCGCCCGCCTGCCACATGACCTCGAGCACGTCGCGTGGCTCCGATGTCGAGTCGGGAATCCCGTGCAGGATGCGTCCGGCGACCGGGTCGGGCACCCACTCGCAGTCGAAGGCCCAGACGCGCTCGTGGACAGACTTGAACATCTGTCCGCATCATAGCCCCGTGGCTCGAGCTCGACCGACAGCGCGGACCCCGCTGGCGCGCGCATCGATTCCCAGCGGGCCGCGGGAGCTCACGCCCGAGTGGCTCGGCTCGGCCCTGCGCGCGTGCGGCGCCCTCGAGCGGGCCGACGTGACCGCGGTCGAGCTGGAGCCGGTGGAGGGGGGCCTGGTCGCCGAGCTCGCGCGCGTCCGCTTGAGCCTCGACCGGGCCGAGCCGGACGCCCCGGCCACGCTGATCGCGAAGTTCCCCAGCCCGAGGGGCGCCGCGCGCTCGCTCGGTGAGGCGAGCCAGGGCTACGAGCGCGAGTGTCGCTTCTACGCGGAGGTCGCGCGCGAGGCCCCGATCCCTACCGCGCGTCTGTACCACGCCGCCTGCGACCCGTTCCCGGGGCAGGCGCTCGTCGCACCCGTGAAGCACCTCCTGGAAGGCCTGCCGGACCCGCTGGTCCGGATTCCGCTGGCGGCGATCCTCCGCGCCGCTCGACTTCCGCTGCGGCGCTGGATGCTGCTGCTCGAGGACCTGCCCGAGGGGCGTGGAGCGCCTGAGGGCGGCTGCGATGCGCGCACGGCCGACCGGGCGCTGCGGCCACTGGCCGCGCTCCACGCCCACTTCTGGGAGAGCCCCAGGCTGTCGGAGCTCGCGTGGCTGAAGCCGCTCGACGAGACCCCGAAGCTGCTCCACGTGCTGTTTCGGCGCGCCTGGCCGGGCTTCCGGAAGAGCGACCGCGCTCGCTCGGCGCGCGTCGAGCTTCGCGCGCTCGGCGCGTGGCTCGACGCGCACGGCGTGGCCCTGCTGAGGGCGCTCGGGAGAGCGCCGGTCACGTTGATCCACGGCGACTACCACCTCGACAACCTGGTGTTCGCGCACGGCGAGCTGCGCGCGGCGCTCGACTGGCAGGCCGTGGCCCGAGCGCGGGGCGTCTTCGACGCCGCCTACTTCCTCTGCGCCGACCTCGAGGCGGACCTCGAGCCCGAGGTCGAGCGCGGGCTCGTGCGCGGCTACCATCTCGCGCTGCTGGAGCGGGGGGTACCCGGGTACGACTTCGAGGCGTGCTGGCGCGACTACGAGCTTGCGAAGCTCGGGGTGTTTCACCGCCTGGTCGTCGCGTTCGATGCCATGGAGCTGAGCCACGAGCGCGAGATCGCGCGGGTGAACCGCTGGTGTGAGCGCGCGACGGCGCGAGTCGCGAGCGTCGACCTCGACGCGGCGGCACGCGATCTCGCGGCCCGCGCTGCAGCGGGGGGGTGACAAGTGGAAGCCTGGCTCGCCGAGATCTCCGGATTCGTGTGGGGTCCCTGGTTCCTGATCCCGCTGCTGGTCGGAACCGGGATCTACCTGAGCATCGTGCTCCGGGGCCTGCAGTTTCGCGAGCTCGGACCTGCACTCTGGCTCGCGCTCGTGGTGCGCCGCGAGCGAGGCGGCGTGGGGGACATCTCGCACTTCCAGGCACTCATGACCGCGCTCGCGGCCACCGTGGGGACCGGGAACATCGCGGGCGTTGCGACGGCGATCGCCGCCGGCGGTCCGGGCGCGCTCTTCTGGATGTGGATGACCGGCTTGGTCGGCATGGCCACCAAGTACGCCGAGGCCCTGCTCTCCGTGCTCTACCGCGAGACCGATGCGCGCGGCGACATGTGCGGGGGGCCGATGTACTTCCTGTCCAAGGGGGTAAAGCTGGGGGGCCTCGGGCGGATCCTGGGCCCCGCCTTCGCGCTCTTCGCGGCCGTGGCCGCCTTCGGGATCGGGAACGGCGTGCAGTCGGAGGAGGTCGGAAAGGCGGTCCAGGCGAGCTTCGGCGTTCCGCCGCGCCTGACCCAGGCCGTGCTCGCGGCGCTGGTCGCGTGTGTCACGCTGGGCGGGATCCGCTGGATCGGCCGCGTCACGAGCGTGCTCGTCCCGCTGATGGTGGTCCTCTACATGACCGCCGGCATCGTCGTGCTGATCGTGAACGCCGCCTGGATCGTGCCGGCGCTCGAGGCGGTCTTCGCCAGCGCATTCCAGGAGCGCGCGATCGGCGGTGGCCTGCTCGGCGCGTCGGTCGCCGCGGCTCTCCGCTTCGGCATCGCGCGCGGGGTGTTCTCGAACGAGAGCGGTCTCGGCTCCGCGGGCATCGCGGCCGCCGCAGCCTCCACGCGAGAGCCGGTGCGCCAGGCGCTGGTGTCGATGACGCAGACCTTCATCGACACGCTCGTGGTCTGCTCGGTCACCGGACTCGTGATCCTGACGACGGTGATGAAGGACATCGAGCGCGTCGGACCGGTCGAGCCGGCCGCCCTCGACGCCTCGATCGGGCTGATCTCGGCGGCCGCACCCGATCTCGATCCCTTCGCCGACGACTACGCCGAGCGGGTCGAGGCTGCGCTCGGCGAGAGCGCCGACCTGGCGCCCGTCGCGCGCTGGCGGCTGATCGAGGGCTCCGAGTGGACGACGCTGGCGTTCGGCGCGAGCCTGCCGGGCGGCTTCGGGGGCCCGCTCGTGTCGGTCGGGCTGGCGCTCTTCGCGCTCTCGACGATCATCGGCTGGAGCTACTACGGCGAGAAGTCGATCGAGTTCCTGGCCGGCGCGCGCGTCGTCCTCCCGTATCGGGCGATCTTCGCGCTCATGGTCCTGATCGGACCGATGATCTTCAGCTCGAGCATCTGGCTGCTGTCCGACATCACGAACGGGCTGATGGCGGTACCGAACCTGATCGGCCTGCTGGTGCTCTCCGGCGTCGTCGTCGCGGAGACGCGGCGCTACCTCGGTCGCGGCGCCGGGCCCGACTGAGCACGCAGCCCCACAGGCCGAGCCATGCGCCAGCTGATCCTCGTCTACTACGCCCTCACGCCCCTCTTCTGGCTCCTCGACTGGCTGTACGGCGCGAACCTGCGCGCGGTCGCGCTGCAGGACTCGGAGGGGTGGCGCGCCCTCTACTACCTGCTCTGCATCGCGTGCGCCGGGGCGCTCTGGGTGCGCCCCCTCTGGAGCGACCTCCTGGCGCTCCTCGAGTGCAGCGCCAACCTGCTGCTGCTCTGCCTGGGCGTGCTGCTCCCCTACTGGCAGCTGGCCGAGCAGATCGCGTCCGACCGCGTCGCGGTCAACCCGTTCACGCCGGAGCTGGTGATCAACTTCGCGCTCGCGGGAGCCGTCTGGCTCGTCGCGTTCTACGGCCGGTTCGGAGTGCGGCCCTCGGGTACAATGGGTCCTTTAGGGAGAATGCACGAATGAAGGGCGTCGTCTATCACGGGCCGGAGGACTTCAAGGTCGAGGAAGTGCCGGATCCCGGCCTGCTGCTCGAGGGTGACGCCCTGCTTCGCGTCACGCGCACGGCGATCTGCGGAACGGACCTGCACTTCTGGCACGGCGAGCCGCTTCCGATCACGGGATTCACTCTGGGGCACGAGTTCATGGGCATCGTCGAGGATGCGGGCTCCGGCGTTCAGCGCTTCCGCAAGGGGGATCGCGTGCTCTCCTCCTGCACCATCGGCTGTGGCACCTGCGGCATGTGCTCTCGCGGTCTGTACGGCGGCTGCTCCGAGACCACGCGGATCGCGGGTCCGCTGACCAACGTCTTCGGCAATCCGGTGCTGCCGGGCGGCCAGGCCGAGGCGGTTCGGGTTCCGTTCGCCGACACCAACCTGTTTCGCGTTCCCGAGGCGCTGACCGACGAGCAGGCGCTCTTCCTGACCGACATCCTGCCGACCGGCTACATGGGTGCGGACCTCGCGGAGGTCTCGCCCGGCGACGTCGTCGTCGTGTTCGGGTGCGGGCCGGTGGGAGTCTTCGCACAGCGCTGCGCGGCCCTCTTCGGTGCAGCGGCGGTCGTGGCGGTGGACCTCGACGACCAGCGCCTCGAGCGCGCCCGCGCCCGGGGCTGCGTCACGGTGAACCCGGAGAGCGGGAATCTGCTCGAGACCGTCCAGGGGCTGACCGACGGGCGTGGCGCCGATGCCATAATCGAGGCGGTGGGGCGCTCCGAGCTCGTGCTCTCGGCCATCGAGGTGGCCCGCCCCGGGGCCCGCATCGCGGTGATGGGGGTGATCTCGGACGAGCCGCTCGAGCTTCCCTACATGCAGGGGATGTTCGCCAAGAGCCTGACCGTGCGGAGCGGCGTCGTGACCCCCCAGACCTACATCCCCAGGCTCCTCCCGCTCGTGGAGCAGGGCAGGCTCGATCCGACCGAGATCATCACGCACCGCCTGCCACTCGACGACGCCATCGACGGCTACCGCACCTTCGCAAGCCACTCCGACAACGTCCTCAAGGTCGTCCTCGAACCTTAGGAGGGCGTTGGGCTCAGACTCCGGCCAGCTCTCGTAGCCAGGTGGGGAGGGCGAAGGCGGCGGTGTGGATCTCGGGGTTGTAGTAGCGCCCCACCCACTCGCGATGGGGAGTCCGCAGGGTCTGGCCGGCCGGGAGGCCGACCACGAACGCCATGTCGCCCGCGTAGTAGGTAGGAACCGCGACGCGGAACAGCTCGCTGGCTCCGAAGACACGCCGCGCCTGCCCGGCCACGCGCCCCAGCACGTCGCCCTGGCCGAACGGCAGACCGGACTGGCGCACCATCACGCCGTCGTCCGTCATGCAGGCGGCGAGGTCGCGCATGAACTCGTCGGTGAAGAGCAGCTCTCCCGGCCCGACCGGGTCGGTCGAGTCGATGATGACCACGTCGAAGGGATGCTCGCGCGCGGTGGCCGACTTCACGAAGGCGCTGCCATCGCCGATCACGAGATCGGCGCGCGGATCGTCGTAGTCGCCGTTGATCCCGACGTGGCGCGCCGAGGCCTCCACGACCGCGCGGTCGATCTCGACCATGACGGCGCGCTCGACCTCTTCGTGGCGGAGCACCTCGCGCAGGGCGCCGCCGTCACCCCCGCCGATGATCAGGACCGAGGCCGGAGACCCGGTGCTGGCCCCGGGTCGGCCGAGCAGCGGCACGTTCACGATCATCTCGTGGTACATGAACTCGTCGGCCTGAGTGGTCTGGACGATCCCGTCCAGCACCAGGATGCGCCCGAGCTGATCGCTCTCGAACACCTCCAGCTCCTGGTAGGGGGTCTTCTCCGAGTGCACGCGGCGCACGAGCAGCGACTGCCGCATGCCGATGCCGAAGTCGTACTCGCTCCACCACTCCGCCGGCGCCCCGGGGCCCCCGCGCCCCGAGCCGCGCGGCTCACTCATCGTCGATCTCGAACCCCTGGGATTCCGCCGCAGCGTCCGCGTCCAGAAGCCGAGGCAGTTCCTCGAAGCCTCGCTTGAGCTCCCGCGTCCGGACCTCCCCCGCCCGGAGCCGGATCCTGAGCGTCTCCACCGCCTGGTAGGGCTCGCCCGCGCCGCAGAAGAACAGGTCGGCCGCGAAGTAGCCGTACTCGGGCCAGGTGTGGAGGGCGATGTGGGACTCCGCGAGAGTCGCCGTCGCCGTGACGCCCTGAGGACTGAACTGGTGGGTACACAGGTCGATCAGCGTGGCGCCGCCCGACTTCACCGCCTCGGCGAGCACCTCGCGGATCAGCTCGAGGTCATTCAGCAGCGCCGGAGGGCACTCCCAGGCGTCGACGAGGACGTGACATCCCAGCTCTTTGAGCGGCTTCAGGCCGCGCCGGACTCCCATCTTCGCCCGGATCCGACTCGAGCGCGGCGCTCTCGCACGGCGAAGTGACGAGCGTGGCAAACCCCATCGGCTGCTTCCTCCCACAGAACGAGGAATGAGAGAAATCCCAAATCGGACGGCCTGTCAAGGCTCGATGGCAGATTCCGCCACCGCTCCCTCCTGCACCGGGTCCGGCGAGGAAGCGTAGAGGGCGTCGAGCGCATCCCGGAAGGCCTGCAGGAACTCCGCGTCGTGCTGGTTCCGGGTCACGATCTCGTCCTCGAGCTGTACCGAGTACTCCGGAAACCCCAGCTGGTCGAGCGCGTACAGGGCTTCGCCGAGCGCCTCCGGGTCGTCGGGGATCCCGTTCACGATCAGCATCGGCCGCCGAGCGAGACCGAGCTGCCGCGCCAGGCCGCGTCGAATGAAGTACTCGTGGCCTACGCCCTCGCCCCCATCCTTCTCGAGAGTGACGTAGAGCTTGCGGGGGCGCGGTCCCATCGAGGCGGAGACGACGTCGAGCAGGTGAAAGGTGACGACGCCCTCCGCGCCCGTGACCAGAGCCTCGGGTGTGCCGAGGTCGTAGCGCGCGGCGACCGGCGCTCCGATGAGCGAGGTGCGGACGCGCCGGTTCTCGGAGAACTTCTCGACGTCGGTCACCGCGATTCGCTCCCGCACGACCCGCTCGGAGGACTCGACGTTCATGAACGGGTTCAGGGCCGCGTAGGTCCAGGCCGTATAGCCCTCGACCATGTCGCCCGGGATGTAGAAGAGCGACACGACCCGCAGCGCGTTGAACGCGATCGAGAGGGGAACCGAGACCAGTCCGGTCGGGACCTCGTAGAGCTCGCGCGCCGGCTGGTACGGGGTGTACTCCTCGAACTTGATGGTCGTCTGCTCGGTCCGATCCTCGAAGTGATCGATCTGGAAGAACGCCAGCTGGATCTCGGAAGAGAGGATGCGGGCATCGCCGCCTTCGATCTCGTACTCGGTGTCGATGCGGAGGGTGTCGAGCCGCTCCTCCTGGACGTCCAGGAAGCGCACGTGATTGGCGCATCCGAGGGCGCAAAACGCCATCGCCGCCAATACGCTGCCGGCCACCCGCATCTGACTCTCCCCGATGCCGCAATCGCGACGGGCTCTCGGTCAAGGTTCGCGACGGCAACCCCCCAGTTCTGTGAGATCGATCACCGAAATCCCGCCCCGGATGCGCTGTTGCCGCCCGCTCGCGGCCTCCGTCGGGGCCACGGCTGAGGCTCGCTGGAGGGCTGGTTCGGGGACGGGTGAGCTTGTAGGATGCCCCGCGATGCTGGCGCGGCCCGAGCGGGTGACGAAGGGAAGGACCCGCGATGGATGAGGGCAGGCCCAGCCCTGCGCGAGAGCGCGAAATCGAGAGCCCGGCCCCCCCGGCCGGGCTTTTTGCTGGCCTGCGGCGGCCCAGGCTCGTGCCGCTGGCGCTTCGCGGCTACCGGAGAGAGCGAGTCGCCGAGGTCTGCTTTCCGATCGCGTCGGCCCTGATGGAGGGGGGCTTCATCGGCGTGATCGCCGCCAAGATCTTTCACGTGCATCCCGGCGTGCTGGCCCTGATCAGCGCCGCACCGATGTTCGGGAACCTGTCGAGCTTCTTGTGGGCCAAGCTGTCCCTGGGCCGCCGCAAGGTGCCGTTCATCGTCGGGCTCCAGTCGCTCTTCATCGCGCTCGTGCTGGTGGTGGCGCTGGTCCCGCTGTCTCCGGCGGGCGCCTGGCTGCTCGTCGGGAGCCTGATCGCCTCGCGCCTCGTGCTGGGGGGCATCATCACGATCCGCAGCCTCGTGTGGACGCTCAACTACCCGCGCGAGGCCCGGGGCCGGGTCACCTGGAGGCTCTCGGTCCTGGCGACTTTCACGATCCTGCTGACCTCGCTCGTCGGAGGCTTCATCCTCGATGCGGATCCGGAGAGCTTCCGGCTCGTCTACGCGGCGGGCGCCCTGCTCGCAGTGGCCGGCGTGGTCGCGTTCTCCGGCGTCCGGCTGGTCGACGAGGCGGGCCAGCTCGCGCTCGAGCGAGGAGCGTCCGCGGAGTCCGACCCGGAGCCGAGCGCGGGCGAGCCCACGAGTGCCTGGGCCGTGCTGCGGCAGGATCCGCTATACGCGCGCTACCAGTCCTGGCAGTTCCTGCTCGGCGTGTCGAACATGCTGATCGAGGCGCCGCTCATCTACCTCGTGACCGTGGAGCTGGGAGCGAGCTTCACGGTCAGCATCGGACTGCTCCTGGTGATTCCGCTGGCGCTCTCGATCGTGACGATCCCGCTCTGGGCCTCCTACCTCGACCAGGTCCACATCTCGGAGTTCCGCTCGCGGCACAGCTGGCTGTTCGCCACGTCCCAGCTGTTCCTGTGGGTGGGAGCGCTGAGCGGATCGCTCGCCCTGATCGCGCTGGCGCGGGCGGTGCTCGGGCTGGCGCGCGGCGGCGGGATCCTGGCCTGGCAGCTCGGCCACAACGACTTCGCCGACCCGCAGCGCGTCGGGCTCTACATGGGAGTCCACGTCACCCTGACCGGGATCCGGGGCGCGTTCGCGCCGTTCCTGGGGATGCTCCTCTACGTGGGCTGGGCCTCGGTCGACACGCCGATCGCCGGCCTGCGGCTTCCGGAGTTCGGTGGCGTGGGCCCCTGGCTCATGCTCGGCTCCAGCGGTCTCAGCGCGATCGCCGCACTCGGCTTCGTGGACCTGCACCGTCGCGTGTCTCGGCGTCGCCGAGATGGCCCGACGGCCGCGTGCTAGATTGCGCCGGTGTCGAGCTTGAACCGTCCACTGCTGCTGCTCGGGCTCGGCGCGGGGCTCGGCCTCGCACTGGCCACGGCGGGCATCCTCGGATCGGCGGCAGAGTCGGGGGCCCTGCCCGACTCTGCGATCGCCCGCGTGAACGGCGTGCCGGTCCGCGCCGACGACTACGGGCGCCTGGTCTCGGGCCTCGAAAGCGACCTGCGGCGCCCCGCCAGCGCCGAGGAGCAGCGCCGCGTGCTCGATCGCATGATCGAGGAGGAGCTGCTGGTCCAGCGCGGTCTCGAGCTGGGCCTGGCCCGCTACGATCGGCGCGTCCGCAGCGACCTAGTGTCCGCCGTCATCGCCGCGGTCGCCTCCGACGCCGAGGTGCAGGAGCCGAGCGAGGCGGAGCTGAAGGAGTTCTACGCGGAGCAGAGCGACTTCTTCACGCAGCCGGGGCGGCTGCGGGTGAGGCAGATCTTCTTCAAGGCTCCGGCCCGCGACCGGGGGACCGACCGGGAGACCGCTGCGGCAGAGCGCGCCGCGGAAGCTCGCGAGCGGCTGGAGCGGGGTGAAGACCTCGAGAGCGTGCGGCGCTCGCTCGGCGACCGAGAGATCCTGGAGGTGCCCGACGCGCTCCTGCCCGCCGCGAAGCTGCGCGAGTACCTCGGGCCTACGGCGGTGCGGAGGGCGCTCGACCTCGAGGTCGGCGCAGTGAGCGAGCCGGTCCGCTCGGGCACGGGGCTGCACGTGCTCCAGCTGGTCGCCCGCGAGCCGGACCGAACGCCTCCCTACGCGGAGCTGGCCCCGCAGGTGCGCGCCGAGTGGCGGCGCCGCGCGGGCGACCGCGCGCTCCGGTCCTACCTCGACGAGATGCGCCGGCGCGCCGACGTCGAGGTCGCCGCGGACGCGGCCGACCCGGACGACACCGAGGACCTGGTGAGCCGGCCCTAGCCGGGCCACTCGCGGGCAGGAACCGGCGCAAGTTGGGCGAGGTGACGATCGGACTCCTGCATCCCGGCGAGATGGGGTCGAGCGTGGGCGCCGCCGCTCGGGCCGACGGACACGCCGTCCTCTGGGCCTCCGAGGGGCGGAGTGAGTCGACGCGGGAGCGCGCTCGGGGGGCCGATCTGACCGACGCGGAGAGCGTCGCAGCGCTCGTCGAGTCGAGCGACGTGGTCTTCTCCGTCTGTCCACCGCACGCCGCACTGGAGCTCGCACGCGCGGCGGCCGAGCCCGGTCTGTCCGCCGTCTACGTGGACGCGAACGCCGTTGCGCCCGCGACGGCGCGTCGGATCTGCGACGTCATCGAGACCGCGGGCGGGTCTTTCGTGGACGGGGGCATCATCGGCCCCCCGGCGCGCACCCGCGGCTCGACGCGCCTCTACCTGTCGGGAGCAGAGGCGGCCCGCGTTGCGGCGCTCTTCGGTGACGGCCCGCTCGAGGCGATCCCGATCGAGGGCGAGGCGGGCGCCGCCTCGGCGCTCAAGCTCGCGTTCGCCTCCTACACCAAGGGAACCGCGGCACTCCTGATGGCGATCCGCAGCTTCGCGAGGCGCGAGGGCGTCGATGCCGCCCTGCTCGCCGAGTGGCAGCAGTCGCTCCCCGAGCTGGTGGCCCGCTCCGAGGGAGCGGTCCGCGGAACCGCCCGCAAGGCCTGGCGCTTCGTCGGCGAGATGGAGGAGATCGCTCGGAGCTTTGCGGACGCCGGTCTGCCGGAGGGCTTCCACCGGGCGGCGGCCCAGCTGTACGAGCGTCTGGCCCACTACAAGGGCGCGCCCGAGCCGCCGTCCGTCGAAGAGGTGACGCGCGCCCTGACCGACGCTTCCCGCAAGCCGACCTCCGAAGCTTGAGACCCGGCTCCCGCCGGCGGATCCCTGCCCGGAAGTGCCGTCAGAGATCGAGGACGCGCGCCTCGTAGCCCGAGCTCACGAGCGCCGCCAGGATCTCCTCGACGTGCTCCGGACCGCGCGCCTCGACCACGAACCCCACCTCGACCGTCTGGAGCGGTGACGAGGTGAAGGCGCGCTGGTGCTGAACCGCGACGATGTTGCCGTTCGCCTCCCCGATGATCCCGGTCACGGCGGCCAGGGCACCGGGAACGTCCCGAACCTCGACGAGCAGGCGCACCAGACGGTGGGAGCGCACCAACCCGCGCTGGATGATCGACGAGAGGATCAGCAGGTCGATGTTCCCCCCGGACACGATCAGACCGACGCGACGTCCGGCGAACCGCTCCCGGTGCGCCAGCAACGCAGCGAGACCCGCGGCTCCCGCCGCCTCGACCACGGTCTTCTCGATCTCGACCAGGAGCAGCACCGCCGCTTCGAGGTCGACCTCCTCGACGACCGCGATGTCGCTCACGTGCTCGCGGATCATCGGCAGCGTCAGCTCGCCCGGCTCCTTGACCGCGATCCCCTCCGCGATGGTGGAGGGGCCGCACTCGACCGGCCTCCCCTCGAGTGCCTGGATCATGGACGGGAAACGCGCGGTCTGAACTCCCACGACCTCTATCTCGGGGCGGATGGCGCGCGCCGCGATCGCGCTGCCCGCGATCAGACCTCCACCGCCCACCGGGATCACCAGCGCGTCGAGCCCGGGCTCCGCCTCGAGCATCTCCAGCGCGACGGTCCCCTGCCCGCGAATGACCTCCTCGTCGTCATAAGGGTGGACGAAGCTCTTCTGCTCCTCGCGCGCGATCTCGTGGGCACACGCGCTCGCCTCCTCCAGGGACTCTCCCTTCAGCACCACCCGTGCCCCCAGAACGCGCGTGTTCTCCACCTTTACGTTGGCGGTGAAGCGGGGCATCACGACGGTGGCCGGGATTCCCAGGCGCCTCGCGTGGTGGGCGACCGCCTGTGCGTGGTTGCCCGCGGACATGGCGACGACACCCCGCTGGCGCTCCTCGTCCGAGAGCGACAGCAGCTTGACCAGTGCGCCGCGCTCCTTGAACGAGGCGGTGAACTGCAGGTTCTCGTACTTCAGCCGGACGTCGCAGCCCGCGATCTCGGAGAGCGTCCGCGAGTGCAGGAAGGGAGTCTCGACGATCGCTCCCCGGATCTGTTCCGCCGCCGCGCGGATGCGCTCGAGAGTCACGGCCACGCACCGGATGGTACCCTCTGCCCGCATGAACGCTCCCGAGACCGGCGGCCCGAACCACGCGCAGATCCAGTACTGGAACGAGGTCGCGGGCCCCAAGTGGCGCGCGAGCCAGGAGACCATGGACCGTCAGCTCCGCGTGGCCGGCGCAGCGGGAATGGATGCCGTCGGGGTGAGCGCGGGAGAGCGGGTGCTCGACATCGGCTGCGGCTGTGGCGGCACCTCGCTCGAGCTGGCTCGGCGCGTCGGCCCCGAGGGCTCGGTGCTCGGAATCGACATCTCCGGTCCGATGCTCGAGGCGGCGCGCGATCGAGCGAGCTCGGTCCCGCACCTGGAGTTCGTCCAGGAGGACGCGCAGACGAGCGATCTCGGAGAGGGCGCGTTCGACGTCGCCTACTCCCGCTTCGGCGTCATGTTCTTCGCCGATCCCGAGCGGGCCTTCGGCAATCTGTTCCGGGCGCTGCGGACCGAGGGCCGGCTCGGATTCGTCTGCTGGCAGGCGGTCCAGCTCAACCCCTTCATGTACGAGCCGGTCGCCGCCGCCGCGACGGTCATGCCGCTTCCGCCGCGTCCCCCGCCCGACGCGCCCGGTCCCTTCGCTCTCGCCGATCCCGAACGGTCGACCCGCATTCTCGAGCGCGCCGGCTTCCGGGACGTGACACTCGAGGACTGGCAGGGCGAGTTCGAGGTCGGAGAGCTGTCCGCCGCACTCGACTTCTTCTGCGAGGTGGGGCCGCTCAGCGCAGCGCTGCGCGAGGCGGGCGGCGGTCCCGAGCTTCGGGAGAAGGTCCGGAGGGCGGTTCGCGACACGCTCGCTGGCTACGAGACCCCGGACGGCATCCGCATGCCCGTGGCGCTCTGGCTGGTGACCGCGCGCAAGTCTTGAGCGGGGGATCGTTTTGATCGCTCGTACGGGGACGGAGTGAGTTGACTCGCGGTCTGCTGGCCGGCCTCGCGCTCGTCGCCGCCCTCGGCGCGTGTGCGACCGCGGAGTCGAGCATGAGCCGCTGGGCGGGCGCGACCCGCGAGCAGGTCGTGCGCGCCTGGGGAGAGCCCGACGGCGAGACCCCGCTCCGGGGCGGCCGGACTGCGCTGACCTGGACGTGGCGCTGGGGCTACTGGCCGGTGCGTGGCGTGTGTCGCCAGTCCTTCACGCTCGACGGCGACGGCATCGTCGAGGCGTGGTCCTACTCGAAGTGCCCGCTCCTCCACAGACCACATCACGTGGACTGATGGAGCCGGGAGCCGGCCCCCGAAGACTCACCAGGCACCGCCCGAGATGCGCGGGTCGTGCAGGATCGCCCACACGTGGCTGGAGCCGGTGACGAGGCGGTTGAGCTTGCCCGGCGTCGGAATCGGAAGCAGCGGATACGCGAGCTCGAAGTCGCGGCGCGGGATCCGGAAGTCGGTGTGGCTCGGCAGCAGCTGCTCGTCGTCGATGCGGTAGGTGAACCACTGGCCGAGGCGCGTCTGGAAGAACTCGCGCTCGTGCGCCTGGATGCGCTTCCAGATCTCCTCGAAGTCGGGTGCGCCGCTCGTCAACCGGCGAGTCCGACCTCGCCCGCCGTCTTGCGCACGCGCTCGACCATCGCGTCTCCGCTGCCGCCGATCGCGAGTGCCACCAGACGCTCGACCCCGAGATCCTCGTAGCGCCGCGCGAGGTCCCGATCGAGCGGACCCGGCGGTGTGACGGTGATCTCCAGCTTTCCCAACGCCGCGGGACGATCGCACTCGCGACTGGCCGTCTCGAGCCCCTCGATGCACTTCGCCGTCGCCGCGGGATCGAGCGCGAACCCGTACCAGCCGTGAGCGCGCTCGACGGAGCGGCGGTAGGCGCCCGGGCTCATGCCCCCGACGACGATCGGCGGGTGCGGCTGCTGGACCGGTCGCGGCATCGCCTGGATCCCCTCGAAGTCGACGAACTCGCCCCGGTAGGCGGGGCGCGCCTGCGTCCACAGGGCCAGGATCGCGTCCAGGTACTCGTCCGTGCGGGGACCCCGGCGCTCGAACGGGATCCCGAGCGCCTCGAACTCCGGCTTCAGGTAGCCGACCCCGATCCCGAAGATCAGCCGGCCGCTCGACAGCACGTCGACGCTCGCGAGCTCCTTGGCGAGCACCGCCGGATTCCGCTGGGGCAGGATGATGATTCCGGTCGCGAGCTTGACCCGCTGCGTGTGGCCGGCCAGGTAGGCGAGCGCAACCGCGGGATCCAGGAACGGGAGCTCGGGCGGCGCCGGCGAGGGGGGCGCCTGCGGGTCGGGCAGGACCACGTGCTCTCCGGTCCAGAGCGACTCGTAGCCGGCCTCCTCCGCCGCCTGGGCGACGCGCACCGCCGTCTCCGGGTTGCTACACGGTCCGACGTTGATTCCGTAGATGCCGTACTTCATCCGCTCCACCCGTCGCTGAGCCCCGAGGCGGATGAGAGCACGCCTGCGTCGGGCCTGCAATCGCGGCTGCTGGACCGCCTATACTTCGGGGCAGGGGCGCGCCGGAACGACCGGCGCAAGAGGATCGGGAAGCGGATCGCCCGCTGCGAGGTGGTCCAGAAGCTGGAGTCTTAGCGGTGCGGTTCGGTCTCCTGGGCCCGTGTGGGCTCGTCGCGCTCTGGCTGGCCGCCGGCGCGGCGGCCTCGGACGACGTGTTCCAGCTCGAGCGCATTCCCGGCGCGGGGCGCACGGTCGCCGCGGAGCTGGTGGACCTCGACGGGGACGGGCGCAGCGACCTGCTCCAGGTCAGCTACGCCGGGA
Organism: uncultured Myxococcales bacterium; assembly: GCA_964557495.1. GTDB lineage: Bacteria > Myxococcota_A > UBA9160 > SZUA-336 > SZUA-336 > CAZLBF01. The sequence goes on from CAZLBF010000122.1 coordinate 29,382, forward strand.
TCCCGCCGGTCGAGACGCGCGAGGTGCGGCTGTTCCGGCAGCGCGTCGATGGCACGCTGCCGAGCGAGCCGGACCGGATCCTGCCGCTTCCGGCCGGAAGCGCCGCCTATGACGTGGCCGACCTCGACGAGCGACCGGGAAGTGAGATCCTGCTGCTGCGCGCCGAGGGCATCGCGGTGCTCTCCATGGCGGATGGCTCGCTGCGCGAGATCGCCGTGTCCGGGGGAACGACCGCGGGCGTCGCCCCCGACGAGCGGGGCCTCGACCGCACCCCGCTGCTGCGCGAGGGAGTCCACGGCGAGCGCTGGCTGATCGTGCCGCTGCTCGGCGAGAGTGCCGTGCTGTCGCTCGAAGGCGAGCCGCTGGGGCGGGTTCGGGTGGGCTCGCGGACCAACTACTTCATTCCCGAGAGCTTCGGCCAGTCGATTGGCGAGACGGGGATCCAGATCTTCCACGACGCCCCCCGGGTGAACCTGGGCGATGCCGACGGCGATGGTCGCACCGACCTGCTCGCGTCGACGCGCCACGCACTGCGCGTATTCCTCCAGCGACCCGACGGCCACTTCGCCCCGGAGCCCGACCAGACCCTGCCGTTCGGACTCCTCTCGGAGGAGGACCACATCCGGGCGTCCGGCACCGTGAGCG
>CAZLBF010000123.1:0-12150 GCA_964557495.1 uncultured Myxococcales bacterium
AGTCCGGATCGTCGACGAAGTCGAGCATCAGGCGGTTCAGGCCGCGCAGGTTGGCCGCCCCCGCGCACGGCCCCTCGATCCAGCCCTCGATGAGCTTCTCGCCGCCGACCTCGCGCGCGAGCAGTGCAATGCCGTCGACCCGGTCCTGCATGCGCCCACCGCCGAGCGGATCGGGCGGCTCGAGCCCCGCGAGGTCGGACTTGCCGCTGAGGCGTGCGTGAGTGTCCACGATCGCGGGGGGCTGGTCGTCGAAGAACGCGAGCTTGGCGCCGAGGTCGGCCGCCTCGCGACAGGGGTCGGAGATCGCCGACACGTGGTCGATGTCCCAGCGCCGAGCGGTCTCGATCTGTGCCTGCGCGAGCACGCGGTGATCCGTGACGTAGTCCCGATACGGGACGCCGATCTGGTCGGCGGCGAACATCATGGTAATCGGCATGAGGGGAACGCGGTCCACCTCGCCCCCCTCGAGCAGGCCCAGGATGCGCTGCCGACCGTTCATGCGTCTTCGCTCGGACCTCTGGCTTCGCGGGTCCCCAGCTCTCTCCGCACCGCTTCGATGAAGCGGGGACTCGTGCCGCAGCAGCCTCCGACGAACTTTGCCCCGGCCTCCACCAACTTGCGCACGTCGCGGGCGAACGCCTCCGGCGAGGTCCGGTAGACGACCTCGCTTCCCTCGAGCTCGGGCAGGCCGGCGTTGGGCTTGATCCAGATCGGCTGCTCGGTTGCGCTCGCGAGGCTGGCGCAGATGGCGATGTAGTCCTCGATGCCGGCTCCGCAGTTCGCGCCGACGACGTCGGCACCGGCATCGCTGAGCGCCCGAGCCGCCTGCGGCGCGGTGACGCCCATCATCGTGCGCTCGTTCTGCTTGCCCGAGTCGAACGCCATGCAGGCCACGACGGGAAGGCCGGTCGACCGGGCCGCCTCGATCGCCAGCTCGGCCTCGGCCAGCTCGGACATCGTCTCGATCACGATCGCGTCCGCCCCGCCCGAGGCCAGCGCCTGCGCCTGCTCGACGAATGCCTCGCGCAGCTCCGCCGTGTCGACCTCGCCCATGAGCAGCAGCTTTCCGCAGGGGCCCATCGAGGCGAACACGCGAGCTCTGCCCTCCGCGGCGCGCCGCGAGATCTCGACGCCGGCCCGATTGACCTCGGCGACCCGGTCTACCTCGGGGTGCCGGCCGAGGGCGATCCGGTTGGCGCGGAAGGTGTTGGTCAGGATCACCTGACTGCCGGCCTCGACGTAGGCCCGCGCCACCGACTCGACGCGGTCCGGATGCTGGAGATTCCAGAAGTCCGGCAGGTCGCCCGCCTCGAGGCCGCGCGACTGCAGCTCGGTGCCCCAGGCGCCGTCCAGCAGCACCGGTCCCTCGGCGATCAGCGCCTCGATCAGCGGGGGCAGCGGCACTCCTCAGCTCCCGACGAGCTGCTCAGCCATGCGCACGGCCGCGCTCGCATTGTCGGCATAGGCATCCGCCTTGATCTCGGACGCGTACTCCGACGTCAGCGGGGCGCCCCCGACGAGCACCTTGACCTTATCGCGCACGCCCGCCTGTTCGAGCGCGTCGACGGTCAGCTTCATCGCGGGCATGGTCACCGTCAGGAGGGCCGACAGGCCGACCAGGTTGGCGTTCTTCTCCTGGACGGCCGCTACGAACTGCTCCGGGGCGACGTCGGTGCCCAGGTCGATCACATCGAAGCCCGCGCCCTCGAGCATGGACGAGACCAGGTTCTTGCCGATGTCGTGCAGGTCTCCCTTGACGGTGCCGATCACGACGCGTCCCTTCGGCTCGGCGCCCCCCTCCACCAGGAGCGGTCGGAGCAGCGCCAGGGCGGCCTTCATGGCGCGCGCAGCCAGCAGCAGCTCGGGCACGAAGAACTCCTCGTTCTCGAACCGCTGGCCCGCCTCGCGCATGGCGGGGATCATCGCCTCGTCGATCATCGCCTGGGGGTCGTCGCCGCCGTCCAGCGCCTGCTGGGTGACCTCGACGGCGGAGTTCTTGTCACCGTTGACGATTGCCTCGTAGAGCCTCTCGAATTGCATCGCGGTCCCCTATCTGTCTGCGTTGAACTCGTGCACGGCGTCGATTGCAGCGACGATGTTCTCGACAGGAGTTCGAGCCTGGATGTTGTGGATGGTGTTGAACACGTAGCCGCCGTTCTCGCCGAAGATCTCGCAGCGCCGCAGGACCTGCTCCCGCACCTCTAAGGGGCTTCCGAACGCGAGCGTCTTCTGGGTGTCGACACCCCCGCCCCAGAAGACGAGATCCCGGCCGTACTTTTCCTTGAGGTACTCGGGCTCCATGTGCGCCGCCGAGCATTGTACCGGGTTCAGGATGTCGAAGCCGCACTCGATGAACGCGGGCAGGAAGCGCTCCACCGATCCGCAGGAGTGCTTGAAGGTCTTCCAGCCCGTGTGCGCATGGATCCAGTCGTTGACCCGCTGGTAGTACGGGAACCAGAGCGCGTAGAAGGTCTCGACCGAGCAGAACGACGAGGTCTGTGTCCCGAAGTCGGTGCCGCAGATCACGACCGCGTCGACCGCGTCGCCGACCCGCTCGTGGATGCGCGCCAGGTTGCCGAGCGCGATCTCGCACTGTGCCGAGAAGACCGCGTGAACGTAGTCGGGACGCGCCTTCAGCGACATGTACCACTCGCCGACGTCGCGAATGCCGCGCGGGTGCTTCAAGTTGGGCGCCGGGACCAGCGCGATGTCTCCGAAGGCGGTTCCGCCGAAGTTCGCGATCAGCGCCCGCCCCGTGGCTGCGGCCGCCTCCACGTCCTCGCAGATCTCCTCGAGGGCGGTCTCGTCGAGCGGGCTGAACTCCTCCAGGTTGTCCGCGGGATCCAGGTGATCGTCGTCGATCTTCTCCTGGCGGATGATCGCGTCGAAGAAGTAGCCCCCGCGGGGCATTCGGCCGCTCGGCGGCGCCGAGGTGTCGCCCTCGGGATAGATCAGCGTGTCGCCGTTGGCGTCGGTGGTGGTGTTGAAGTCCTCCGAGACGAGGACCTCGAGGCCGTCCTGGGTGGTCCACGGCTTCCAGCAGTCGTTGCGGAAGCCGAACAGGGTCGAGCGTCCGGGTACCCCCTCGACGTCGACTCCGAGCTCCCGCTTCAGGTCCTCGTCGAGCAGACCCAGCAGCTGATAGGGCTCGTGCACCTTCACGGGACGCTGCTCCAGGCCGTAGTGGTCCCGGAGCGCGGCTACGCAGCTGACGTGAATCCCGGTGACGGCGGTGCTCCCGAGATCGAGCGGGAGCGCCTCCGGGGCCTCGTGAGCGAGGGCAGCGCGAACTCTCTCCTTGGCGGACACCGCTGCATTCCTCCAGATCCACCCGAGACCGGATACACCTCGCCCGCCCTCCATTCTGCCGATCCGCTCGAGCGGTCGGGTATGATCGCCGTCATGCTTTCGGGGTGGCTGCCGGGCCAGGCTGAGCCCGCTAGCCTCTCCCGGGTCCCCCACGGGGCAGGACGGACGCCCGATGGACGAGAGACTGAACGCGCTGACCGAGGCGATGCTCACTCCGGTTCCGACGCCGGAGGGGATGACCAGCCGCGAGATCGTGCGCCGGGCGATCGAGTTCGAAGCTCCCCCCAGGGTCCCTTACAGCTTCATGAGCCCGCTGCAGACGGACTTCTTCGAGGCCACCTGGCTGAATGTCGTGCGGGAGGCGCGGAGCGGAAGGCCGAGCGGGGCCGAGCTAGGGGAGGTCTACCGCGACGAGTGGGGGATCGGCTGGGAGGTGACCAAGCGCCACTGGGACCACGCCATCGAGCATCCCCTGAGCGACCTCGGCCACCTCGACCGCTACCGCTTTCCCGACGTGGCGGCCGCGGAGCGCTTCGACTGGCTGGAGCCCTGCCTGGAGCGTGCGCGGGCTGCCGGCAAGTACCTGGTGGGCTGGGATCCGATCGGCATGTACGAACAGATGCGCAGCCTGATGGGCTTCGAGGATCTGATGCTCGCGCCGTACACCCAGCCCGAGGCATTTGGGGAGCTGCTGGATCGCCTCACCGACCTGACGATCGAGATCATCGACCACTTCGCGCGCATGGGCGGGGTCGACGGCTTCATGACCTGGCAGGACTTCGGCCTGCAGACGACGCTGCAGATGAAGGTCGAGACCTTCCGCGAGTTCTACATGCCGCGCTTCGCGCGCGTGGTCGAGGCGGCCCACGCCCGGGGCATGCACTACATCTTTCACAACTGCGGCCAGATCCTGAACATGCTGCCCGAGATGATCGAGATCGGCGTCGACGTGGTGCAGCTCGATCAGCCGCGCCTGATGGGCCACCGCCACCTCTCCGACAGCTTCGGCGGTGCGATCTGCTTCTGGAACACCGTCGACATCCAGTGGTCGACCAGCGAGGCCGCCACGGAGTCCGGCATTCGCGCCGAGGTCAAGGAGATGATGCAGGCGTTCAACCGCTTCAACGGCGGCATCATCGCCCGTCACTATCCCCAGCCCGGCGACATCGCGCTGCCCCCCGAGTTCCACTCCGCGAGCTACCAGGCCTTCCTCGAGAACGGCTGCGGGCTGCCGGCATGATCGTCGTCAAGTAGACGCGCGGAGGACTCGAGTATGACCGATCTGGCGACCCTGGATGCCGTGGGTCACGCGAAGCTGGTGCGGAGCGGCGAGGCCTCGCCGCTCGAGCTCGTCGACGCGGCGATCGCGCGTGTCGAGAAGCTCAATCCGGAGCTCAACGCCGTGATCGCGCCGCTCTACGAGGAGGCGCGAGAGGCAGCCCGCTCCCCCGAGCTTCCGGATGGCCCGTTCCGCGGCGTCCCCTTCCTGCTGAAGGACATCGGTGCGATGCAGGCGGGGCAGCCCTGCTGGATGGGGAACCGGGCGCTGTTCGAAGCGGGCTACCGCGTCCCGGCGGACACCTACCTGGGGGCGCGCTTCCGGCGCGCCGGCCTCGTCACGCTCGGCAAGACGAACCTGCCCGAGCTCGGCATACAGACCACGACCCAGCCGCTCGCATTCGGTCGGACGCGCAACCCGTGGGACCTGGAGCGCTCGGTGAGCGGATCCTCGGGCGGCTCCGCGGCGGCCGTCGCGGCGGGGCTGGTGCCGTTCGCTCACGCGAACGACGGAGGCGGCTCGATCCGGCTGCCGGCAGGCTGGTGTGGTCTGGTCGGGCTGAAGCCGTCGCGGGGCCGCGTTCCATTCACCGAGAACTCCATCTCGGCCATGATCGCAGAGCTCGCCGTGACCCGCAGCGTGCGCGACGCGGCGGCGCTGCTCGACGCGGTCCACGGAAACGAGCCCGGTGAGCTCTTCTACGCGCCGGTGCCCGCGCGCCCGTACGCCGAAGACGTCGGCGCGCCGCCGGAACGCCTGCGCGTGGGCATGCTCGCGCAGCATCCCGAGCTTCCGGTCCATCCCGAGTGCATCGAGGCGGTCGAGGCGACGGGGCGATTGTTCGAGTCACTCGGTCACGTCGTGGAGCCGAGCTACCCCGGGGCCCTGTTCGAACCGGGGCGCAGGCAGCACACTCCGGGACTCGGGATCACCGGCGTGCGCATGGCAATCATCGGGATCCAGGCGCTGCTCGGTCGGCAAATCACGCGCGACGACGTCGAGCCCTATACGTGGGCGATCTCGCGCTACGATGCCGACCCGATCTCCGCGGTGGAGTACATTGCGCAGTCCTGGTGGTTTCAGGGCTGGGTGACGCGCGTCTCGCGCTGGTTCGCCGGGGAGTACGACCTGCTGCTCTCGCCCACCTGTTGTGAGCCCCCGGCGACGTTGGAGGAGATGACGCCGCCGGTGGAGAGCCCTGAGATGCTGCAGGAGAAGGTGCGTCAGCAGGTCGCCTTCACGGAGCCCTTCAACGCAGCCGGCAACCCGGCGATCTCACTACCCCTCCACTGGACGCGAGGCGGTCTGCCCGTCGGCGTCCAGCTCGTCGCGCCCATGTTTCGCGAGGACCGCCTGCTGCGCATCGCGGCACAGCTCGAGGCCGCACGCCCCTGGCGCGATCGCCGTCCACCGATCCACGCCTGATTCCAAGAGTCCGCTCAGCTCGCGCGCCGCGACGAGCCTACCGTGGGCCCAGGAGACAGCCCGAGACGAGGCCAACGGGATCGCGGGGCTGCAGCACGACTCACGACCATGTTCCCGGCTAGCCTGCTAGGCTTCGCGCCATGGGAAAGCTCGTCGACGTGGCGACCGCGACCGTTCCCGCGCCCCCATGAAGACGCTCGAAGCGCGCGCCGTGCTGGCCGCCCTCGGTCTCGTGCAGGGCGCCGTCCTCTGGACGGCCCACCCGATCTCCGACGAGTCGTCGCCCTGGGTCCTGTCTGCGGTCGCGTTCACGCTCGCGGCGGGCCTCACCGGCATGTTCACGTGGACCGGGCGCGATCTCGTGCGCTGGCTCGGCGGCGCGGTGGTCCTCGGCGCCGTGGTGGGCGCGGTCACCGGCTGGGTCTGGGCACAGCAGCCCGGTCCCGCGGCGACGGGCGTCTCGGGCGACGCGGCGCGCATCTGGACCTGGTTCGCGAGTGCCTTCGTCGCGCTCTACGTGCTGGTCCCATTCGCACAGATCCGCCAGCGCAGCGGCCGCTTCCGCTTCCCGTACCCCGAGCTCTTCCACCACAGCTGGTCGAACTTCTTCGTCGGGGTGATCGCGCAGATCCTGACTGGCGCGTTCGCTCTGGTGATCACGCTCTGGGGGCAGCTCTTCAAGCTGATCGGCATCGAGGGATTCCACGACGTCTTCACGTCGACCGCGTTCCTCTACCTCGTGTACCCGGCCGTGGCAGGCTATGGCGTGGCGCTCGGGCTCGAGGCCGACCGCGTCACGACGGCGCTCCGCCGCATCCTGTTCGCGGTCTTCCTCGGGCTGCTCCCGCTGCTGGCGGCGCTGGCGCTGCTCTTCGCCGCGGCGCTGCCGTTCACGAGCATGCAGCCGCTCTGGGACACGGGCTTCGCGACCTCGCTCATCCTGAGCCTGCTCTTCGCGCTCGTGCTGTTCGCGAATGCAGTGTTCCAGACCGGCGAGGGCGACCCCCCATACCCACGCGCCGTGCGCTGGCTCGTCGAGGCGGCACTCGTGCTGCTGCCGCTCTACTTTGCCATTGCGCTCTACGCGATCGGGCTGCGCGTCGGTCAACACGGCTGGACGCCGACGCGGGTCTGGGCCGTGGTGCTCATTCTGATCGGCGGCTGCTGGTCGGTGGGCTATGCGCTCGGCATCGCTCTGCGCTACCGCGACTGGCTCGCGACGCTGCGCCGCGTGAACGTCGCGACGGCGCTCGCGATCGTCGCGCTCCTGATCGCACTGCACACGCCGCTCGGGGACCCGCTCCGGATCAGCGTCAACGGCCAGGTTGCGCGCCTGCTCTCCGGCCGCACGCCGGTGGCCGAGTTCGACTACGGCTTCCTGCGCTTCGAGGCCGGGCACCTCGGCCGGACCGCGCTCGACGCCCTCGCCAAGCTCGAGTCGCAGCCCGGGTTCGAAGGCATCGCCACCGAGCTCGCGACCGTGCGCGCCATGGAGAGCTACTGGGCGTGGAAGCACGGCCAGAGCGTCGCGCCTGACCCCGACGCGCTGGTGCCTATCCCGCCTCTCGCGGAGCTGCCTCACGGCTTCGTCTCGCTCTTTTCCGCCGAGACCGCACAGAACAGGTGGCGCCCGTGCGGCTCGAAGGCGGAGCCCTGTGCGGTCTTCGCCGTCGCGCTCGACCGCGAGGCGCCGGACGAGCTGTGCATTGCAGCGCGCGGCGGCGCGGTGGACACCCTGACGTGCTACACGCGCGTCGACGAGGCGCAGTGGCGGCGCGTCGGCCAGCTCTACATCGATCGGGGGCCGGGGCCGCCCAGCTTCTCGGCCCTGTCCGAGGCGCTCCGGGAGGAAGGCGCGGAGCCCGTGGCGCCGCGCTATCGCGACGTTCGCATCGGGGCGAGCGTCTACCGCTTCCTCACCCGCTGACCCCGGGGCGGCTACTCGACGCGGTACTCGACGCTGTCGCTGCGCCCGGCGTCGTCGACCACGACGAGCCGGTGGCGTCCCTGCGCGAGCTCGAGAAATAGCGGGTCTCCGGGCGGCGCCGAGTCGTGCAGCAGGCCGTCGCGGTACCAGTACAGGCGCGCGGTGCCGGGCGAGGCGCGCGCGCGCAGCTCCACTCGCTGGTAGGCGCGCGGCGCGTCGCCCCGCAGCCGATAGGGAGTGCGCGGATCGGGAGATACGATCTGCGGTCCGTTCCCCCCTGGCACGCCGCGGCAGGCGGGATGCAACGGCGGCAGGCCTGCGACCGCCCGGCCCTGGCTGCGCCAGAAGCTCACGAGCGCGGCCGGAAAGTGCTCGACGACGCGCGCAGTGTGGCGTCGCGCGCCCAGGCAGGAGCCGGTCAGGCGCAGGCCCGTCTTCGGGTCGACGAACACGCGTCGATGCTGCGTGCAGGGGCGCAGCGTCGAGGTCCCGGAGATGATCGGCACGCGGACCGTGCCGGAGCAGAACGGACCGACGAGCTCGTGGCTGAGCGCGCACACCTCGATCTCGCGCGTGCGCGGGGCCTGCCGGGGTGCGGGCTCGCGGCCGCCGCGATCGAGCGCCCCGAACAGGTCGAACAGCAGTGGAGCGGCGTGCTCCGCTCCCGAGATGCCCGGACGACCCCGGCCGTCGAAGTTGCCGACCCAGATGCCGATCGTGTAGCGACGTGAGAAGCCGATCGCCCAGGCGTCGCGGTGTCCGTACGAGGTGCCCGTCTTCCAGGCGACCGCGGGAATGTCGCGCGTCAGGGCCCAGCTGCGCGGCAGGTCCGGTCGCTCCAGCTGGGTCAGCACGTCGGTGAGCAGGCTCGCGGCTTCCGCCGAGAGCAGCCGCGTGGGGGTGCTCGCCTGGTCCTGCGCCCAACGCAACGGACGGTGGAGACCGCCGTCCGCGAGCGTCGCGTACAGGTTCGTCAGCTCGACCAGCGTCACCTCGCCGGCGCCGAGCACCAGCGGCAGCCCGTAGGAGCGTGCGGGTCGGTCGAGCGACGTCAGCCCGCCGGCGCGCAGCAGCGCGTGGAAGCGCCGCAGGCCGACGTCTGCCAGCACCCGCACGGCGGGTGCGTTCAGGGAGTGGACCAGTGCGTCGTGCACGGTGACACGGCCGCGGTAGCGGCCGTCATAGTTCTCGGCGACGTAGCCGGAGAAGTCGGTCGGCACGTCGAGCACGAAGCTGGCGGGCACGAGCGAGCCGCGGTCGAACGTGAGGCCGTACAGGAACGGTTTCAGCGTCGAGCCGGGCGAACGTCGCGCGCGCGCTCCGTCGACCTGGCCGTCGCGCGCCGCGTCGAAGAAGTCGGCCGAGCCGACGAGCGCGCGCAGGGCGCGGCCGTCGTTCTCGATCACGACCGCCGAGGCGTTCGCGATGCCCTGGCTCCGCAGTGTCTGGCTCGCAGCCGCGACGAGCGCATGGGTGATCCGCTGCACGCGTCGATCGAGCGTGGTCGCGATGCGCGGCTCGTCGGGAGCCTGGCGCTTGGCCCAGCGCGCCAGGTGCGGCGCCTCGAACGGGACCGGGCGACGGCGGCGCGGCAGCGGCTGCTGGCGCGCGTCGCGCAGTCGCTCCGCGGACAGGAGCCCGCGCGCGTGCAGCTGCTCGAGCACGCGGTCGCGGGCCGCCCGAGCGCGCTCCGGGTAGCGGACCGGGTCGTATGCGGTGGGCGCGCGGGGCAGCGCGACGAGCAGCGCGATCTCACCGGTCGAGAGCGCGTCGGGATGCTTGTCGAAGTAGAACAGCGCGGCCGCGCCGACACCCTCGAGGTTTCCGCCGAAGGGAGCCCGATTCAGGTAGAGCTCGAGGATGCGCTCGCGCGGCAGGTGCGCGACCAGCTGGAGCGCGCGAAAGGCCTCGACGAGCTTGGCGCCGAGCGTGCGCGGCCGCGGCTCGGCGAGCCGGGCGAGCTGCATCGGAATGGTCGAGGCTCCCGATACCACGCGCCCCGCGCGCAGGTTGCTCCAGCCCGCGCGCACGACGGCCAGCGGGTTCACGCCGGGATGCCAGCGAAACCAGCGGTCCTCCGCTGCGATCACGGCCCGAACCAGCTCCGGAGCCACCTCGTCCAGGGTCACGGGCAGACGCCAGGTCTCGTCCGCGGAAAGGAAGAGCCGGAGCGCATGGCCATCGCGCGCTTCGACGACGGTCGCCGGCGGCCGCTCGAGCCGCGCGAGCGGAAGGGGAGCCAGCCGATCGAGTCCCACCAGGCCCATGGCGAGAGCGAGCGCGAGCGCGAGCGCGGCCAGGACGACGGCCGCGCTCGCGAGCTGCCGCCTCACGACCCACCCGAACGCACGCGGATCTCGAGCTCGCCGCGCGGACCGGTCGCGCGGACCTGCGGGTCGTACATTGCCTCGGCCTGCACGGGCGGCAGGCGGAACACGCCCGGGCTGACCGCGCGCAGCAGCGCATCGTAGGTGTGCCACTTGAGGTCGCGCAGGTCGAGGAACACCAGGATGCGATCGTCGCGCACGTCGAGGTGCGCGGCCTCGATCCGGTCGCCCTCGGTCGTCGCCAGGCGCGGGTTCTCGACCTCGAGCCCCGCCGGTAGCAGGTTCCGGATGACGACGTTCTCGAGCCGGCTCTGGGTCGCGCGGATCCGGAAGCGCAGCCGGATCAGGTCGCCCTGCTCGAACGCATCGCTCGGGCCGCCGCCGTCGCGCGGCTCGAGCGTGCGCTCGATCTCCAGGCCCTGGCTCGAGGGCGCGAACGCCTCGTCGGTCGGGATGCCCCGGACCTGCAGCGAGTAGAACGCGGAGCCCGGCGCGTAGCCCGGGTCGAGCTCGATCGCGACGGGTCCGCCGGAGTCGGGAAGCTCCGCGAGCAGAGGCGCGTCGCTGTCGAAGCGCGCGAGCTCGCGTCCGGCGACGCGCACGCGACCCGCGTAGGGGGGACGCTCCTCCTGGCGCTGGAACAGCTGGCCGAGCGCGAGCAGGGCAAACGCGGTCTCCTGCGTGGTCCAGCCGCCGGGCGCGGAGGCGTCGCGCCCGATGCGCGCGGCCAGCTCGGGGATGCGCTCGTCCTCGGGCGCCGCCTCGAGCAGCGCGAGCAGGACCAGGGCCCGGTCGCGCAGCACCGAGCCGAAGTTGCCTCCGGTCTGGCGCCGAATCTGCTCGTCGCGCTCCACGCCGGCGAGCAGCTGCTCGAGCCCCTCGTTCCGTCCGGTCCCGGCATAGGCCGCGGCGACCAGTGCGCGGGAGCTGGCGTTCAGCTTGCCGATGCGCTGCTCGCGCAGCGCGTCCATCGCGCCGACGTCGGGGCGGGCCGCGCGCGCGAGCACGTAGACGGCGTAGGCCGCGCGCTGTAGCGCGTCGCGGGAATTACCGCGAGGGCGAGCCTCGACCGACGCGAACTCGAGCGCGCGTTTGAGGCCCGAGCTCGAGACGGCGTGGCCCGCGCGGTCTGCCTCGACCAGAAAGTGAGTCGCGTACAGACTCGCCCAGCGGTCCGGTGTCGTCGCCCGGTCCCAGAGCGCGAAGCCGCCGCCCGCTAGCTGCAGCGCCTGCACGCGGCGGATCGCGTCGGCGACCCACAGCTCCGGGTCCTTCTCGTCGAACAGCTCCGGCTCGAGCTCTCGCGCCAGCGGCCCCAGGTAGATGAGGGGGAACGCTCGCGACGTGACCTGCTCCAGGCAGCCGTAGGGGTAGCGGACCAGGGAAGCGAGTCGTCCGGAGTAGGCCACCAGCGGATAGCGCGAGATGCGCAGCGAGCGGCGCCGCCCCTCGGGTCGCAGCCCGGTCTCCACGTCGGTCGCGAGCTCGAGGCGCGCCTCGCCGATCGCGCCGGCTCGCTCGTGGGCGACGGCCGGGAGATCCGGTCGCAGTGTGCCCAGGTTCACCCCGGCTCGCGTCGACTCCCCGTTCCCGCTCGCCTTCAGTTCCAGCTCGACGGGCGCGTCCCCCTCGCCGGTCGCGAGATCAAAGTAGAGCGTGCGCTCGCGCCCGTTCTCCACGCGCAGCCGCTGCTCGGTCTCCCCGGTCAGGCGCAGCGGGCCCGAGCTCGCGAGCGCGACGAGAAATTCTCCGTCCGTACCCGTGTCGTTGCGGACGGTAACGGGCAGGCGGAGCGTCTCGCCGAGTCCGAGGAAGCGCGGGAAGGTCGGCAGGAGCACGATCGGGTCTCGAACGCGCACGAAGGCGTCGGTCGAGCCGAAGTC
>CAZLBF010000124.1:5000-30640 GCA_964557495.1 uncultured Myxococcales bacterium
CACCCGGCCGTAGATCTCCTCCGCGGGATCGCGGAAGCCGATCGCGTTCCCGAGCGACTTCGACATCTTCTCGACCCCGTCCGTTCCCTCGAGGAGGGGGGTCGTCAGCACGATCTGCGGCTCCTGCCCGTAGGCTCGCTGGATCTCGCGTCCGAGGAGCAGGTTGAACAGCTGGTCCGTCCCGCCGATCTCGACGTCCGCCTCGAGAGCCACCGAGTCGTAGGCCTGCACAAGCGGGTAGAGGAACTCGTGAATCGCGATGGTCTCGCCGCTGCGGAAGCGGGTCTTGAAGTCGTCCCGCTCCAGCATTCGGGCGACCGGCTGGTGCGAGGCGAGCCGGATCAGGTCGGCCGGCGTCATCGCGTCCATCCACTCGCTGTTGAAGCGAAGCTCGGTCGAGCCGACGTCGAGAATCAGCGAGACCTGCTCGCGATAGGTCTCGGCATTCCGCGCGATCTCCCCGCGCTCGAGAGCCGGGCGCGTCCGACTCCGGCCGGAGGGGTCGCCGATCATGGCCGTGAAGTCGCCCACCAGGAAGATGATGGTGTGACCGAGCTCGGCGAGGGCTCGGAGCTTGTCCAGCACGATCGAGTGCCCCAGGTGGAGATCCGGCGCCGACGGATCGCAGCCGAGCTTGACGCGAAGCGGCCGGCCGCGCTTCAAGCGCTCGACGAGCTCGTCTTCCGACACGAGATGCTCGGTGAGCTCGCGAAAGACCTCGAGCTGGCGTTCGACCTCGGCTGGGTTCACGTTCGAATGACCTCGTTCTCCGTCACGATGCACTGGACCGAGCGGTCCCACGGCGCGACCGGGATCCGCTCGAGCACCCGCTCGGCGTAACACAAACCGATACGGCGCGCACGCGGGCCGGCCGCCTGGAGCAGCCGGTCGTAGTGACCGCCGCCGCGGCCCAGCCGATTGCCCCGGCGGTCGAAGGCCATCCCGGGCACCACGAACAGGTCGACGTCCGCGAGGTCGACCGGGCGCGCGTCCGCGGGCGGCTCGCGGATCCCGCGGTAGCCGGGGCGGAGCTCCGAGGGGTCTCCCACTCCGAAGAGCTCGAGCTCGGTGCCACGGACGCGTGGGTACGCGAGAACTGCCCCGCCTACCGCGAGCGCGCGCGACGCCCGGTCGGTCGGAACCTCCGACCCGATCGCGGAGTACAGACACACAGTGCGGGCGCTGCCGACCTCGGCCAGACCCAGCAGGCGCTCCTGCGCCCGGTCCCCCACGCCCGGCGGCGCCGGCAGCGCGCGCGCCCAGGCTCGAAGGCGCCCCTTCTCCGTGTCGATCGGCTCGGACGCCAACCTACGCGGAGTCGACGAACTCGATGAGCGCCTGGATACGCGCCCGCGAGACGATCTCGTGCGTCTTGCGGATTCTCAGCAGCTCGCTCGCGATGTTGAGCGCGGCCAGGATCGCCGCGTCCTGGGTGTCGGGCGTGCTCCGGATCAGCTCCCGGAGCACGGAGTCGACGTAGCTCGCGACCGTCTGCAGGTGGTCGGGGTCGGCCTCGCTCTTGAGGCGGTACTCGTGCCCGAGGATCTTGATTGCGACCGGGCCGGCCGGGGCCTGTTCAGATTCGCTCATGCCGAGGCCGTCCTGCCCCTCTCGAGCCGGTCGACCTCTGCGATCGCCCCTTCGAGCCGCTCGAGCGCAGCGGTCCGCGACCTTCCGAGCGCGGAGAGCTTCTCGTTCAGCGCAATGACCTCGCGCTCCCGTTCGCGGAGCGCCGCCTCGAGCTCCTCGATCGTTCCCTGCGACGTCCGGTAGCGTTCGACAAGCCGCGTCACTCGCTCCTCGAGGTGGGCGAGCAGGTCCCCGTCCTCGCTCAAGGGGAGTGAAGGCGCCTGGCCCGGCAGCGCTTGCGTCTGCTCGCTCATCGAGTCGATCCTCTCGGGTCGGTGAAGCCGGATCCACTCCGCGGCCCCCCGTCGCCGCGGAGTCGGTGGGGGCGCCTAGGATCTTTCACCGACGGGGCCGCGCAGTCAAGGTACCGGCGGCGGAAATCTACGCGAAAGCCGCCCCTTACGGAAACTCTCGCAAGCAGCCCTGCAGCGCTCCGCCGGCGCGCCGAGCGTTCTTGACACGTTTTCGCAGGCTCGGTTAGGTTAGCCGGGCTCGATTTTCCAATCAGCATCGGGGATTTGCGCGGTCGGCCGTCGGCCGAGGACCGCGCACCGTGCCGACTCGGCCGGCGGGAGCCAGGGAGTCGAGTGGGCGCTCGGGAGCACTACCTGCCCGAGCCGGAGCGGCTGCATGGCACATCCACACATACCTCCGCCTCAGGGTCTGTACGATCCGCGCTTCGAGCACGATGCGTGCGGCGTCGGGTTCGTGTGCCAGATCGACGGCCGCAAGTCTCACGACATCATCGACCGCGGCGTCGAGGTGCTCGCGCGACTGACGCACCGCGGCGCCGCCCTCGCCGATCCCCGGACCGGCGACGGGGCGGGGATCCTCCTGCAGCTCCCGCACGAGCTCCTGCACTCCGCCTGCCGCGACCTGGGGATCCCCACGCGCGAGCCCGGCTACTACGGGGTCGGCATGCTCTTCCTCCCCAAGGATCCGGAGCGCCGTCGGCACTGCGTGACCGAGATCGCGGGAGTGATCGTGGCCGAGGGCCAGGCGTTGCTCGGCTGGCGGGACGTCCCCGTGCGCCCCGAGCAGATCGGCGACCTGGCGCGGAGCTCGATGCCGGTAATCCGCCAGGTCTTCGTGGGGACCGGTCCGGACATCCCGGACCAGGACGCGTTCGAGCGCAAGCTCTACGTGATCCGCAAGCAGATCCAGAAGCGGCTCTGGCACGACCTGGACCACCACGACTTCTTCTGCTGCAGCTTCTCGTCGCGCACGATCGTCTACAAGGGGCTCCTGCTCGGGCACCAGATCGAGCCCTTCTACGCCGACCTGCTAGACAAGCGCTGCGTGAGCTCGCTCGCGCTCGTCCACCAGCGCTACAGCACGAATACCTGGCCGACCTGGGACCTGGCTCAGCCCTTTCGCACGCTCTGTCACAACGGCGAGATCAACACGCTGCGGGGCAACGGCAACTGGATGCGCGCACGCGAGGCGATCATGCGCTCGCCGCTGTTCGGCGACGACCTGCACAAGCTCTTCCCGATCACCCGCGAGGGGGCGTCCGACTCGAACCAGATCGACAACGCGCTCGAGTTCCTGCTGCTCTCCGGCCGAAGCCTGCCCCACGCGATGATGATGTTGATCCCCGAAGTGTGGGACCGGGACCCGCTCATGTCGGACGAGAAGAAGGCGTTCTACGAGTACCACGGGTCGATGCAGGAGCCGTGGGACGGACCGGCCTCGATCCCCTTTACCGACGGAACTCGCGTCGGCGCAGTGCTCGACCGGAACGGCCTGCGCCCGTCGCGCTACGTGGTGACCAAGGACGACTTCGTCGTGATGGCCTCCGAGGTCGGCGTGCTTCCCATCGATCCGGCCGAGGTGAAGCTCAAGGGACGACTCCGGCCGGGGCGCATGTTCCTGGTCGACACCGAGCAGGGCCGCATCATCGACGACGCGGAGCTGAAGCGCGAGTACGCGGCGCGCAAGCCCTACCACGCGTGGCTCGAGGCGAACCGCGTCACTCTCGACCAGCTTCCAAAAGCGACCCCGACGTTTGCGGCGGACCCCGAGACGCGCCGCACGCGGCAGCGCCTGTTCGGGTACACGCTCGAGGACGTCCGCATTCTGCTCGCACCCATGGCCGCTGGGGGTCGGGAGGCGGACGGGTCGATGGGCAACGACACGCCGCTCGCCTTCCTGTCCGAACGTCCGAGTCTCCTGTTCCAGTACTTCAAGCAGGTCTTCGCTCAGGTCACGAACCCCGCGATCGACTCGGTGCGCGAGGACTTCGTGATGTCTCTCACCAGCACGGCGGGCACCGAGCGCAACCTGCTCGAGGAGACGCCCGAGCACGCGAGGCTCCTGCGCTTCGACCAGCCGATCCTCGACGACGAGGAGCTGGAGCGGGTGCGTCGAATCGACCAGCCCGGCTTCAAGGCGGCGACGCTGTCGATGGTCTGGAAGTCGAATGGAGACCTCGGCACCGCGCTCGCGAGCGCGCTGGCTCGGCTGCGACGCGAGGCGGCCGAGGCGGTGCGCGCGGGGGCCAACATCCTGATCCTCTCCGACCGCGAGGCGGGACCGAGCGCGATCCCGATCCCGAGCCTCATGGCGGTGAGCGCCGTACATCACCACCTGATCCGCGAGGGGGTCCGGATGGGGTGCGGACTCGTGGTCGAGACGGGCGATGCGCGCGAGGTCGGCCACTTCGCGCTGCTGATCGGCTACGGCGCTGCTGCGGTCAACCCGTACCTCGCACTCGAGACGATCGCCGCGATGGTCTCGGAGGGAAGCTTCCTGCCGGCCGGTCTCGACTACGAGACGGCGGTCAAGAACTACGTCAAGGCGGTCGGGAAGGGCCTGCTCAAGATCTTCGCCAAGATGGGCATCTCGACCCTGGCGAGCTACCGCGGAGCACAGATCTTCGAGGCGGTCGGGATCTCGCGCCCAGTCATCGACGAGTACTTTACCGGGACGGCTTCTCGGATCGGTGGAGTAGGCCTGGAGACGCTGGCTCGCGAGGCGCAGATGCGGCACGAGGCCGCCTTCCCACGGGGGATCGCCTTCGAGGACGACCTGGACGTCGGAGGCGAGTACCAGTGGCGCCGCGGCGGCGTGCGGCACCTCTTCAACCCGGAGACCGTCCATCAGCTTCAGCGAGCCGCTCGAACCAACAGCTACGAGACGTACAAGCGCTTCGCGGAGCGCATCAACGACCAGAGCCGCGAGCAGTACACGATCCGAGGGCTCCTCCGCTTCAACTCGAACCGCGACCCGGTCCCGATCGAGGAGGTCGAGCCGGCCGAGGGGATCCTGAAGCGCTTCTGCACCGGCGCGATGTCGTTCGGCTCGATCAGTGCCGAGGCACACGAGGCGGTCGCGATCGCCATGAACCGCCTCGGCGGCAGGAGCAACAGCGGCGAGGGGGGCGAGGACTCCGATCGCTACACCCCCGATCCCAACGGCGACTGGCGGCGCAGCGCGATCAAGCAGGTTGCGAGTGGGCGCTTCGGCGTCACGAGCTTTTACCTGAGCAACGCGGACGAGCTTCAGATCAAGATCGCCCAGGGTGCGAAGCCGGGCGAAGGGGGGCAGCTCCCCGGACACAAGGTGGACCAGAAGATCGCGCGCGTGCGCCACTCGACGCCGGGCGTCGGTCTGATCTCACCGCCGCCGCACCACGACATCTACTCGATCGAGGATCTCGCGCAGCTGATCCACGATCTGAAGAACTCGAACCCGAGCGCGGACGTGAGCGTCAAGCTCGTCTCGGTCTCGGGCGTGGGCACGATCGCGGCCGGCGTCTCGAAGGGACACGCCGAAAGCGTGCTCGTCGTCGGACACGACGGGGGCACCGGTGCGTCGCCCCAGACGTCGATCAAGCACGCCGGCGTACCCTGGGAGATCGGACTCTCGGAGACCCAGCAGACGCTGGTCCTGAACGACTTGCGCGGCCGGATACGGGTCCACGTAGACGGTCAGCTGCGCACCGGTCGCGACGTGGTAGTCGGCGCCATGCTCGGTGCGGATGAGTTCGGATTCGGCACGGTCGCGCTCGTGGCGCTCGGCTGCATCATGATGCGCGTCTGCCACCTCAACACCTGCCCCGTCGGAGTCGCCACCCAGGACCCGCGGCTGCGAGAGAAGTTCGCCGGAAAGCCCGAGCACATCGAGAACTACCTTCGCTTCGTGGCGCAGGACGTGCGCGAGATCCTGGCGCAGCTGGGATTCCGCAGGCTCAACGACCTGATCGGACGGGCCGACCTGCTCGAGCCCGACCCCGAGTGCCGACCCTGGAAGCTCCAGAACGGCCTCGACTTCTCGGCGATTCTGCACGTACCGGAGCTGCCCTACTACGGTGCCGCGATCCGGAACGTGCACGGCCAGGATCACGGGTTGGAGCACGCCCTTGACCACGAGCTGATCCAGCGCTGCGAACCGGCGCTCGCCTGGGGTGAGAAGGTCGAGCTCGAGGTTCCCATCCGGAACGTGAACCGCGCCGTAGGCACCATGCTCGGCCACCAGGTTTCGAGGCGGCACGGCGAAGACGGACTCGAGGACGACACGATCCAGATCCGCCTCGTCGGCTCGGCTGGCCAGAGCTTCGGAGCCTTCGTCCCGCGCGGGATCACGCTCACGCTCATCGGTGACGCCAACGACTACATCGGAAAGGGGCTCTCGGGCGGAAAGCTGATCGTCTACCCGCACCCCGACTCGAGCTTCGACCCCACCGAGAACATCCTCATCGGAAACGTGGCCTGCTACGGCGCGACGAGCGGCGAGGCCTACTTCAATGGCGTCGCGGGCGAGCGCTTCTGCGTCCGCAACAGCGGCGTCCGAGCCGTGGTCGAGGGCGTTGGGGATCACGGCTGCGAGTACATGACCGGGGGACGCGCCGTGATCCTGGGGCCGGCCGGGTCCAACTTTGCTGCGGGCATGAGCGGCGGCATCGCCTGGGTCTGGGACCCCCACGATCGCCTCGCGGAGCGCTGCAACCATGAGCTCGTCGAGCTGGAGCGCGTCGAGGACCAAAGCTACGCAGAGGAGCTTCGGCAGCTGGTGCAGACGCACTACGACTACACGAAGAGCGAACGTGCCGCCGAGCTGCTGGATCGCTGGGACCGGGCCCTTTCCGAGTTCGTGCAGGTGTTCCCGGTCGACTACAAGCGGGCACTCGCGGGCGTCGAGTTCGGGGACAGAGACTACTGATGGGCAAGGTCACCGGGTTCATGGAGCTGCGGCGCGGCGACCCCTCGAAGCGTCCCGTCAAGGAGCGGGTCCGCGACTACCTCGAGATCTACAAGGAGCCCGCCGAGGCCGAGCTCCAGGGCCAGGCCGCGCGCTGCATGGACTGCGGAGTGCCCTTCTGTCACGACGGCTGCCCGCTCGGCAACATCATCCCAGACTTCAACGACCTCGTGTACCGGGGCAAGTGGAAGGAGGCGCTTGAGCGCCTGCACCGGACCAACAACTTCCCCGAGTTCACCGGACGCGTGTGCCCCGCTCCCTGTGAATCCTCGTGCGTGCTCGGCATCAACGACGACCCGGTCACGATCGAGTTCATCGAGAAGACGATCGTCGAGCGAGGATTTCAGGAGGGCTGGGTCCTCCCGGAGCCGCCTGAGCGGCGCACCGACATGCGCGTCGCCGTAGTCGGGTCGGGACCTGCCGGGCTCGCGGCCGCACAGGAGCTCAACCGCGCCGGTCACATCGTCACGCTCTTCGAGAAGCAGGACCGCGTCGGGGGACTGCTGCGCTACGGCATCCCGGACTTCAAGCTCGAGAAGTGGGCCATCGACCGCCGCGCGGAGCTGCTGAGCGCCGAGGGGGTCGAGATCCGGACCGGCGTCCACGTCGGAGTAACGGTCTCGGCCAAGGAGATCCGGCAAGCGCACGACGCCGTGGTCCTCGCGGGCGGCGTGGAGCAGCCGCGCGATCTGCAGCTTCCGGGTCGCGATCTCGCTGGGGTCCACTTCGCGATGGACTTCCTGGAGCAGTCGAACCGCAGCGTCGCCGGCGACAAGATCGACAAGGCGAAGCGGATCCTGGCGACCGGCAAGCGCGTGGTGGTGCTCGGCGGGGGCGACACCGGCTCGGACTGCGTCGGCACGAGCCATCGCCAGGGCTGCGCGCACCTGTACAACTTCGAGCTGCTGGAGAAGCCCCCCGCGGGGCGGACCGCCGCGACGCCCTGGCCGGTACACCCGCTGCCCACCCAGATCCTGCGCACCTCGAGCTCGCACGAAGAGGGGGGAGAGCGGGACTGGGGAATCTCGACGACCGGGTTCTCGGGACGCAAGGGTCGCATCGAGAAGCTCCATACGGTGCGCGTCCGCTTCGGCGATCCCGACCCGGTCACCGGCCAGCGCCCCATGGAGCCGGTTCCAGAGAGCGAGCACAGCTACGACGTGGACCTGGTGCTGCTCGCGCTGGGATTCCTCGGTCCGGTGCGGGACGGCATGCTCGACGAGCTCGGGATCGAGCTGACCGAGCGGGGGAACGTGGCGACGGCACCGGGGCGCTATGCGACGAGCGTGCCCGGCGTGTTTGCCGCCGGCGACATGCGCCGGGGCCAGTCCCTGGTCGTCTGGGCGATTACCGAAGGCCGCCAGGCGGCCGCCGAGGTCGACCGCTACCTGCGCTCGGAGGCGGCGCTCGCGCGCACCGCGTCCAGCTAGACCCTATGCAGTGACCGGCTCTCTCCCCGCGAGCAGATCTCGCAGCTGCGCGGGGACGTTGGTGAACAGGCCGTCCACTCCCTGTGTGCAGAGGCGCCGCTGCGTCTCCGGGTCGTCGACGGTGAAGACGTAGACGCGGCGCCCGCTCGCCTGGATGGCCTCGATCAGCTCGGGTGTCGCGATGGCGAGCTCGGGGTGCACCGCCTCGGCGCCGAGTCGCTCCGAGCGCTCGAGCATCGCGCCCGGCGCCTTGCGAGAGATCAGGAGACCGATGCGAGCCTCCGGCGCGAGCGAGCGAAGCTCGGCCAGGACCGGGTCGTAGAAGGAGGAGAAGAGCGTCTGCTCCAGCAGGCCGCACCGGCGAACCTCGTCGAGCACCTGCGGGACGAGGCCCGCGTAGTCGCCCGAGTCGCTCCGCTTGAGCTCGAGGTTCAGCGGGATCCGGTCCCCCAGCGTATCGAGCAGCTCCTCGAGGGTCACCAGCTCGGGGAGCTTCCCGCGCAGCTCGGAGAGCGTGTGGCTCGCGATCTCGAGGCCCGCTACGTCGCCGTCGTGCCAGAGCGGGATGCGGCCGTCGCGCGTGCGGTGCAGGTCGGTCTCGATCATGTCGGCGCCCTGCTCGACCGCGAGCCGGAACGCCTCGAGCGTATTCTCCTGCGCATCCCGCGACGCCCCGCGGTGTGCGATGTTCAGGACGTTCACTCCCGGTGCCAGCGCCGCGACCGCTCGACCGCGGAGAGCCAGCCCGCGTAGAGCTCGTCGCGCCGCGCCTCGGGCATCTGCGGCTCGAAGCGGCGACCCTCGCGCCAGTGCGTCTCGATCTCGGCGCGGTCGCTCCAGAATCCGACGGCGAGACCGGCCAGGTAGGCCGCGCCGAGCGCGGTCGTCTCGAGCACCTCGGGTCGCCGCACCGGAATCCCGAGCAGGTCCGCCTGGAACTGCATCAGGAAGTCGTTCGCCGTCGCGCCCCCGTCGACCTGCAGGGCGTCGGCGCGCAGCCCGGTGTCCTGCTCGAAGCAGTGGAGCACGTCGCGGCTCTGGTAGGCGATCGACTCGAGCGTGGCGCGCACCAGGTGCGCCCGACCGGAGCCGCGCGTCAGCCCGACGATGGTGCCGCGCGCCTGTGGGTCCCAGTAAGGCGCGCCGAGCCCGGTGAAGGCCGGGACGAGGTAGACCCCGCCCGTGTCGTCGACGGAGCGGGCGAGAGCCTCGCTCTCGGCGGCGTCGGAGAGCAGACCGAGCTGGTCGCGCAGCCACTGGATCGCCGCGCCGGCCACGAAGATGGAGCCCTCGAGCGCGTACTCGACCTGGCCCCCCTGCCCCCACGCGATGGTCGTGAGCAGCCCACTCCGGGAGCGGCGCGCCTCGGTTCCGGTGTTCATGAGGATGAAGCAGCCGGTCCCGTAGGTGTTCTTGGTGCGGCCCGGCTCGAAGCAGGTCTGACCGAAGAGCGCCGCCTGCTGGTCCCCCGCGGCCCCGCCGATCGGAAGCGCCTCGCCGCCGGTCAGCGCCGGGAGCGTCTCGCCAAAGGAGCCGCTGGAGGGACGGACCTCGGGCAGCATCGCCTCGGGGATCTCGAGCGCGTCGAGCAGCTCCGGGTCCCAGCGGAGCTGGTGGATGTCGTAGATCAGCGTGCGCGAGGCGTTCGAGTACTCGGTCGCGTGCACCCGGCCCCCGGTGAGCTTGTAGATCAGCCAGCTGTCGATGGTGCCGAACGCGAGATCCCCGCGCGCCGCGCGCTTGTGGGCGTCCGAAACCTCGTCGAGCAGCCACTTGATCTTGGTGCCGGAGAAGTAGGCGTCGATGACCAGCCCGGTGCGCTCGCGGAAGAGCGGCTCGAGCCCCCGCTCGGCCAGCACCTCGCAGATCGGGACGGTCTGTCGCGACTGCCACACGATCGCGCGATGGATCGGCTCGCCCGTCGCGCGGTCCCACACCACCGCCGTCTCGCGCTGGTTGGTGATCCCGACCGCCGCGATCTCGCCGTAGGAGATCTTCGCGGCCTCGACGGTGTCGCGCAGCGCGCGAAGCTGCGTCTCCCAGATCTCGTTGGCGTCGTGCTCGACCCAGCCGGGCTTGGGGAAGTGCTGCGTGAACTCGTGGGCGCGGCTCGCGACGATCCGGCCCTCGCGATCGAACAGCACCGCCCGAGAGCTCGTGGTCCCCTGATCCAGCGCGAGGATGTATCGACTCATAGCGCGGGCAATATCAGGGGACTACGCGCTTGGCAAGCGCTCAAGCCGCGAACAGCGCGCGGATGAAGGCCTCAGGATCGAACTCGATCAGGTCCTCGATCTTCTCGCCGAGGCCGACGTAGCGGACCGGAAGCCCGGTCTCCTGTGCGATCCCGAGAACGACGCCCCCCTTTGCGGTCCCGTCCAGCTTGGTGAGGACGATGCCGGTCACGCGGACCGCGCGCGAGAACTCCTGCGCCTGACGGATCCCGTTCTGGCCGGTGTTGGCGTCGAGCACCAGCAGCACCTCGTGCGGCGCCTCCGGGATGTCTCGCTGGACCACGCGCGAGATCTTGGTGAGCTCGTCCATGAGGCCGGCGTGGGTCTGGAGCCGCCCGGCGGTGTCGATCAGGACGAGATCCACCTCGCGCGCGAGCGCCGCCTTGATCGCGTCGAACGCGACCGCCGCGGGGTCGCCGCCCGGCACACCCCGGACGAACTCCGAGCCAGAGCGCTCGGCCCACACCTCGAGCTGATCCATCGCGGCTGCGCGAAAGGTGTCGGCGGCCGCGATCAGGACGCGCTTGCCCGCTCCGGTCCAGCGCGACGCAAGCTTGCCGATGGTCGTCGTCTTCCCGGAGCCGTTCACGCCGACCACGAGAATCACCCAGGGGCGCGCGGCGCTGCGGTCCACCTCGGCGGGGCGTTCCCCCAGGATCGCCTGCGCGCGCGACTCGAGCGTGGCTTTGAGCTCCTCCTGCGAGCCGGCTGTGCGAGCCGCCTCGAGCAGCTCTTCGGCGGTGCGCACGCCGAGGTCGGCGCCGAACAGGATCGCCTCGACCTCCTCGAGCGTCTCCGCATCCAGCTCCGGGCGACCGCGCAGCAGGCTCTCGATCCGGCCGACGAGCGCGTTGCGGGTCTTGCCGAGGCGACTCCGCAGGTCGGGCGGCTCCGGGAGCGGCTCGGGCACCGCTTCGGGCACCGGCTCCGGGAGGGCCAGCTCGGCGACGGCAGGGGCCGGGACCTCGGGCGCGGGCAACGCGGCGGCGCGCCGGCCCCGAAGGGCGCGGCGAAAGCCGAGCCCGAAGCTCGCCGCGGCGGCGAGCAGGCAGAGTGCGATCCAGACCTCGACGAGGAGCTCGACGTTCAGTGGGGCCATGAGCTCCGGAATCTAGGAAACGAGGTCGACGGTGACGAGCTTGCTCTCGCCGGGCCGCTCCATCGTCACGCCGAACAGGGTCTGGGCGCTCTCGATGGTGCTCTTGTTGTGCGTGATCAGCAGGAACTGCGAGCCGCTCGACATCTCCCGCACCAGGTCGTCGAAGCGGCCGACGTTCGCGTCGTCGAGCGCCGCGTCGACCTCGTCGAGCAGGAAGAAGGGCGAGGGCTTGACGCGGAACACCGAGAACAGGAGCGCGAGAGCGGTGAGCGCCTTCTCGCCGCCCGAGAGCAGGTTCACGTTCTGCAGGCGCTTGCCGGGCGGCTGAGCGTGGATCTCGATACCCCCCTCGAGCACGTCGTCGCCTTCGGTCAGGGAGAGCTGGGCGCGCCCGCCCCGGAAGAGCACCGGGTAGAGCTTCTTGAACTCCTCGTTGACGGCGTCGAAGGTCTCGCGGAAGCGGGTGCGGCTGGTGCGGTTGATGCGCGCGATGGCGTTGCGCAGGCGCTCGACCGAGAGCTCGAGGTCCTCCTTCTGCTCGGTCAGGTAGCGGCTGCGCTCCGAGACCTCCTCGTACTCCTCGATCGCACCCAGGTGGACGTCGCCGAGCGCCTCGATGCGCTGCCTGAGCTGCTGCAGCTCCTCGCGCCGCTGGTCGGGATCGTCCGACCTCTGCTCCGCGGGGATCTCCCAGGCGGAGAGGTCCAGCTGATAGCGCTCCCGGATCCGTTCGAGCAGCGTGTCGCGCAGCATCCGGACCTGCTGCACGGCCAGCTCCGCCGTGGAGATGCGCTCCCGCTCCGCCTCCCGCGCCTTCGCGGCCTGCTTGGACTCCTCCTCGATATCCTCGAGCTCCCGCAGCTGGCTGTTGAAGGTGGCCCGGATCTCCTCCTGGCGGCTGCGCAGCGACTCCTCTCGGCGGATCTGCTCCGCGAGGCCCGCCTGGATCTCGGCGTCGGAGCGCGCCAGCGACTCCGCTCGCTCGCGCGCGGTGTGGATCTCGGAGCGCAGGCGCGCCAGCCGCCCCCGGTCCTCCTCGACAGAGCGCCCCAGGCTCTCGCGGCTCGTGCGCAGCTGGTCGCGGCGCTCCGAGAGCTGCGCCAGCTCGACCCGCTGCTCCACCAAACGCTGCTCGACCCGCTCCTGGTCGCGCGACAGCTCGGAGAGGCGTGCGACGAGCCGCTCCCGGCTGGCCTCCTCCGCAGCGCGCTCGCCTCCGAGCTGCTCCAGGCGAGCTCCGATCCGCTCCCGCTCCTCGACCAGGCGCTCGCGCTCCTCCGCGAGCGAGCGGCGTCCGGAGCGGTGCTCCTCGGCCGATTCCGCGGCTTCCTTCTCCCGCTCGCGCGCGCGCTCCAAGTCCTTCTCGATGTGCAGGACGAGCAGCTCGGCCGTGTGCCGGCGGCTCCTCACGTTCTCGAGCTCGCGCGCCAGGTCCGCGACGCCAGCAGTCGTGACCTGCACCGAGTTTGCGAGGCGCAGAGCGACCGCATCCAGGCGCTCGTGCTCGATCTCGAGCCGGCGGATCTCACCGCCCCGGCTCAGGGTGCCCGGCGGCGAGAGCTCGCCTCCCGTCAGTGCGCCGCTCCGATCCAGGATCTCCCCGTCCCGCGTCACGAAGACGGCGGGCGGGTCCGCTACCCCGTAGCGGTCGACCGCCTCGGCGAGGTCGTCGACCAGGTAGACCTCGTTGAGCAGCCTTCGCACCAGCGGCTCGAACGGGGGCTTCGCGCTCACCGCGTCGAGCAGGGGCCGTCCGAGCGGAACCAGGCCCGCGCGCGGCAGCTCGGAGTCCACCTCGCTCGCGAGCACCGTGGCGCGGCCCGCCTCGGCGCTCCGGAACCAGTCGAGCAGCCCGAGCGCGGAGTGTGCGTCCTTGACCAGCACGGCGTCGAGGCAGTGTGAGAGGGCCGTCTCGAGTGCCCGCTCCAGGCCGTCCTCGACCCGGACCACGTCGGAGAGCCGGCCGCGCACGTGCTTGCGCTGAGCCTCGGGCAGATCCTCGAGCGCGGCGGCGGCGCGCTCCGCCTCGAGTCGCTCCGCCTCGCGCAGGGACTCGAGCCGCGCGGCGGCCCGCTGAAGCTCCTCGAGCGCGGAGAGGCGCTCACCCCGCAGGCGTTCCAGCTCCTCCGTTCGAGCCTCGTGCGCCCGTAGGCTCTCGGCGAGCCGGTGACTCAGCTCGTCCTGCTCGGAGAGAGCGCCGCGGAGCCGCCTCGCGAGAGCCTCCTCCTCCTCGCGGAGCGTGTCGACCTCGAGCGAGCTCTGCTCGAGCGCCTCGTCCTGCTGGCGGAGCCGGCCCTCGAGACCCGCGCGACGCTCCTCGAGACCCTCGGCGCGGCTCTCCAGGGTCGCCCGCTCGGCACCGAGCTCGGCCAGGTGGGTCTGGGTCGCCTCGCGCCGGCCGGTGAGCTCCGAGAGGCTCCCGGTGAGCTCGCGAAGCTCCGCCTCGCGGCTCGTGAGCTCGCCCTGCTCCCCCTCGAGCCGCTCCTCGGCGAAGGCCAGCGCCCGAACCGCCTCCTGCAGCTGGGCGTCGCGCTCCTGGAGCCGGTCGTCGAGCTCCTGGCTCTCGGTCTCCCGCTCCGCGGCGAGCTCGAGCAGGCCCTCGCGCTCGCGGCGCTCGTACTCCAGCCGGCTCTCCAGCGACTGGATCTGGCTGCGAACCTCGTAGAGCCGCTCGCTCGACTCCCCCAGCTCCCGCTCGGCGTCGAGGTGGGCGCGCCGCTGCGACTCCAGGCGCGAGTCGGCGCTCGCCGCGCGAGCGTCGAGCGCCACCTTCTCGGCGCGCGCCCCCTCCAGATCCGATTCGGCCCGGGCCACGGCCTCGGCGTGACCGTCGAGCTCCTCGCGGGCCACGTTGAGCTCCAGGTCCCGCATCCGGGCCGAGAGCTCCTTGTAGCGGGCCGCCTTGCGAGCCTGGCGGTCGAGCGAGCCGATCTGGCGGTTCAGCTCGCCGAGGATGTCGCGCACCCGGAGCAGGTTCTGCTCGGTCGCGCGGAGCTTCGACTCGGTCTCCCGACGGCGCGCGCGGTACTTCCCGATGCCCGCCGCCTCCTCGATGATGGTCCGCCGCTCCTCCGGCTTGGTCGAGACGATGGTCGCGATGTGGCCCTGCTCGACGATCGTGTAGCCGCGCGTGCCGATGCCGGTGTCGAGGAAGAAGTCGGTGACGTCACGGCGCCGTACCGGAACCTTGTTGATCAGGTACTCGCTCTCGCCGTCGCGGTAGAGGCGCCGGGCGATCTGGATCTCGGAGAACCCCGAGTACTCGGCCGGCACGCGGCCATCGGTGGCATCGAGGGTGAGGACCACCTCCGCCAGCCCGACCGCCGCCTTGGTCTCGGTGCCCGAGAAGATCAGGTCGTCCATCTCGCGCCCGCGCAGGTGCCGGGGATTGTGCTCGCCCATGACCCAGCGGATCGCGTCGACGATGTTCGACTTGCCGCAGCCGTTGGGGCCGACGATCGCGGAGATGCCGGACTCGAACGCGAGCACGACGCGGTCGGCGAACGATTTGAATCCGGAAATCTCGAGCGTTCGAATGCGCAAGAGGGCCCCGCCCTGGTCTACAAGCTGTCGAGTGTGTCCTACGGCGGGGGGAAGTTACCGTCGGTGACTTCGCAGGGAGTGTGCGCTACCGAGGGCACCCCTGCAAGCGCGTTTTCAGCCGAAGTGGCCGTTGCGAGGCGGAGAACGGCTCACTGGCTCACCCCGCGCGCCGCACGGGGCGGCCCGGACGCTCGCCGGTCGGCTGGCCGTCGCGCACCACGGCGGTGCCGTTCACCAGCACGTGGTGGATGCCCTCGGCGGGCTGGTGGGGGTCCTCGAAGGTCGCGGCGTCACGGATCGTGGCCGGGTCGAACACCACGAGATCGGCGAAGGCGCCCTCGCGCAGCTGTCCGCGGTCGGCGAGCCGGAACTTCTCGGCCGCCAGACCGGTCATGCGATGGATCGCCTCCGCGAGCGGCAGCACCCCCTGGTCGCGCGCGTAGCGGCCGAGCACCCGGGGGAAGGTCCCGTAGAGCCGCGGGTGCGGCTTGCCCCCGAGGGCCGGAATGCCGTCGGAGCCGATCAGGGTAGTGGGATGGCGCATCACGCAGCGCACGTCCTCCTCGTTCATCGTGTGCAGCGCCACGATCACGCTCTGGCCGTCGTCTGCCAGCAGGCGCTCGGCCGCCTCGCGAGCCGACACGCCCATCCGCTTCGCGACCTCGTCGAGCCGCGCGCCCTCCAGCTCCGGGTGGCTCGGCGAGGAGCAGATCTGGACCACGCTCGCGTCGAAAGACTCCGCTCCCGGCTCCCCCTGCGCGAGCGCGACCGCCTGCACCACGGCCGCGAGAACGGTGCTTCCCGACGTGTAGGGATACTGGTCCGCCGTGACGTCGAGGCCGCGCTCGCGCGCCGCCTCGATCAGGCGGAGCGACTCGCGCACCTTGCCCCAGCTCTCTCGTCCGCTCGCCTTGTGGTGCGAGATCTGGACCGGCACGCCGGCCGCCTCGCCGATCGCGATCGCCTCCTCGACGGCCTCCAGCAGCCGCTCGCCCTCGTCCCGCATGTGGGTCGCGTAGAGGCCCCGGCCGCCCGCTGCCTCGCGCGCCAGCTCGATGATCTCGTCCCGCTCGGCGTAGCGCCCCGGCTCGTAGATCAGCCCCGTCGAGAAGCCGACGGCCCCCGCGTCGAGCCCCTCGCGCACCAGGCCGCGCATCCGGTCCAGCTCGGCGGCGGTCGGGGCGCGCCGGTCGCCCCCCAGGACCGAGCCGCGCACGGTCCCGTGGCCGACCAGGGCCGCGGTGTTCGAGGCGGCCGGTTCCGCCTCCAGGCGCTCGAGATAGCCGGCGTAGCCCTCGTAGTCGGGCAGGGTCGCTCCCGGGTGGAACGCCTGGGCCATCAGCGCGGCGACGCCGTGGGGCGCGGCGCCGAAGCCGCAGTTTCCGACCACGTTGGTGGTGACCCCCTGGCGCGTCTTGAACTCCATGTCGGGATGCAGCAGGACCGCAAAGTCGTCGTGCGTGTGGACGTCGATGAAGCCCGGCGCCACCGCCAGCCCCGAGGCGTCGATCTCGGTCGAGGCCGCGAGCTCGCGCGTGCCGACGTGAGCGATCCGGTCGTCCCGGACGCCGACGTCCGCCCGCACACCCTCGGCGCCGCTCCCGTCGTAGACGGTCGCGCCGCGAATCAGGAGATCGAGTCTCTGCACCGATGCACCTCCTCAGGCCGCCGACTGCTCCTGCTTGGCGTACTGGAGCTGGTAGAGGCGCCAGTACAGCCCACGCGCAGCCAGCAGCTCCTCGTGGGTTCCGCTCTCGCGCAGCTCGCCGCGATGCAGCACGTAGATCCGGTCGACGTCCTGGATCGTCGAGAGGCGATGCGCGACGACGATCGACGTCTTGCCCTGCATCAGCTGGTGAAGGGCGTCCTGGATCAGCCCCTCGGTCTCGGTGTCGACGTTGGCGGTCGCCTCGTCGAGGAGCAGGATCTCGGGCCGGCGCGCCAGCGCGCGGGCGAACGACAGCAGCTGACGCTCGCCGGTCGAGAAGTTGACGCCGCGCTCGTGGACCGCCTGATCCCAGCCGGTCGGCAGCCGCGCGACGAGCCCGTCGGCGTGCACGGTGCGGGCGGCCTCCGCGATCTCCCCTTGGGAGATGTCCTCGCGGCCCAGGCCGACGTTGTAGCGGAGGTCGCCGTTGAACAGGAACACGTCCTGGAGCACGAACGAGATGTGACGCCGCAGCTCGCCGCGGGGCAGCTCGCGGATGTCGACGCCGTCCACGCGGATCGAGCCCCGCTGGAGCTCGTAGAGACGCGCGAGCAGCTTCAGCACGGTCGTCTTGCCGGCGCCCGTGTGTCCCACGAGTGCGACGCGCTCACCCGGCGCAACGCGGAAGGAGACGTTACGGAGCACCGGCTCCTCGCCGTAGGCAAAGGTCACGTCGTCGAAGACGATCTCGCCGCGCACCGCGCGCGGCTCCGACGCGACCACCGTGGGCGGCTCCGGCTCGACGTCGAGCAGCTGGAAGATGCGCTCGCAGCTCGACATCGACGACTGCATGATCGAGTACTTCGCCGACAGATCCATCAGCGGACGGAAGAAGCGGCGCATCCAGTCGACAAAGAGGAACAGGAGACCCAGGTCGACGGCACCCGCGTGGATGAGGCGCGCGCCGTACCAGAGGATGAGCGCCATGGTGAGGTTGATCGCGACGTCGACCGAGGAGAACAGCAGCGCGTCGTAGCGGATCGAGCGGAACCAGGAGTCGCGATGCGAGGCATTCTGGCGCTCGAACTCGCTCAGGTTGCGGGCCTCGCGCGCGAACAGCTGCACCACCTTCATGCCCGAGATCGTCTCGTTCAGGTGCGAGTTGATGCGCGCGATCTTGACGCGCACCTCGCGGAACGCCTCGCGCACCTTGTAGCGAAAGATCAGCGCCGCCACTGCGAGGAACGGAACGACGAGCATGCCTGCGATCGCGAGCCCCGGGTGGATCCAGAACATGCCGGCCGCGAAGAAGGCCATCACGAAGAGATCGGCCACGAGCGCCACGGCCCCCGCCGTGAACATCTCCGCGAGGTTCTCGATGTCGTTCGTGAGTCGCGTGACGAGGCGCCCCACGGGGTAGCGGTCGAAGAAGCGCATCGGAAGCCGCTGCACGTGATCGAAGAGCGTCCGCCGCAGATCTCGCATCGCGCTCTGGCCCATCACGGCCATGGCCATCACGCGCGCGAACTCGAGCAGACCCTGCGCGATCGCCAGAGCGAGCAGCAGCAGCGCGAGCCACAGGATCACTCCGAGGCCGAGGCGCGGCGCGGCGATCCACTCGAGCCACGCCGCATCCGCGAGGCGGCCGAGCCCCGAGAGCGGACTCCCGGCTTCGCCCCCCGTGAGCACGTTCAGACCGACGGCCAGGGCGAGTCCGGGCGCCGCCTCTACGAGCGCGCGCGGCACGATCAGGAGCAGCGAGACGCTCAGGAGCCCCCAGTAGGGCCGCAGGAACGGCCAGAGCCGGCGGATGTAGCGCCAGTCGTAGATGCTCCCGATGGCCTCCTCTTCGTGGAAGTCCGGGATCACGCCACCTCCTCCGACTCGAGCTCGTCCTCGAGCCGCTGCTGGCGGTGGAGCTTGGCGTAGAAGCCGGCCTGTCGGACCAGCTCTTCGTGAGTGCCCTCCTCGATCAGCCGGCCCGCCTCGAGCACCACGATGCGGCTCGCGTCGCGCACGGCGGAGAGTCGGTGCGCGACGATGAGACAGGTGCGGCCCGCCTTCGCGGCCCGCAGCTCCTTCAGGATGGCCTCCTCGGTGGAGTGGTCGACGCTCGACAGCGCATCGTCGAGAATCAGGATCGACGGGTCGAGAATCAGCGCCCGCGCCAGGGCGATGCGCTGGCGCTGCCCGCCCGAGAGCGTGATTCCGCGCTCGCCGACCGGCGTGTCGAAGCCCTGCGGGAACTCCTCGATCTCGGCCAGCACGTGCGCGCGCCGGGCCGCCTCGCGCACCTCGTCCAGGCTCGCATCGGGAGTGCCGAAGCGGATGTTCTCGGCGATCGTCGTCGAGAACAGGAAGCTGTCCTGCGGGACCATCGCGATGCTGGAGCGCAGAAGGTGGAGGGGCAGGCGATTGACGTCGATCCCGTCGATCAGGATGCTCCCGTCGGGCAGCTCGAGGAGGCGCGGCACGCTGCTCACGAGCGTGCTCTTTCCCGACCCGACGCTGCCGACGATCCCGATCGTCTGACCCGCCTCGACGCGCAGGCTCACGTCGCGCAGGGCCGGCTCCCGCTCGAGATCCGGGTACGCGAAGTGGAGGTGCCGCAGCTCAATGGCGCCCTCGATCTGGTCGATCTCGGCCACGTCGGCGCGGTCGCGAATCGAGGGCACCGTGTCGAGCACCTCGCCGATCCGCTGCAGCGCCGCGAGCCCGCGCTGCACCATCATGATCACGAAGCCCATGATGAAGGTCGGGAAGGTCAGCTGCATGATGTAGATGTAGAAGACCCAGAGGTCGGCCGTGGCGAGGCGGCCCGCCTGCACCGCCGCTCCGCCCCGCCAGAGCACCAGCATCATTGCGAAGGCGGGCAGCAGGCCGAGCACCGGCATCATCAGGCCGTTGATGACCGCGACGCGGATCGTACGCCGGAAGAGGCGCTGGTTCTGGACCTCGAAGCGGGAGCGCTCTTGATCCTCGAGCGCGTAGGAGCGCACCACGAGGGTTCCCGACGCGTTCTCCTGCACCGCCGCCGAGACGTCGCCGAGCTGCTCCTGCGCGGCGAGGTTGGCGAAGAACATGCGCCGTCCGAACAGGCGCGAGATCCCGACGAACAGCGGATAGGGCGCCAGCACCCAGAGCGTCAGAATCGGGTCGATGGCGAGCATCACCGCCACCGCACCCAGGTAGAGTACCGGCGTCTGGACGATGTTCAGCAGGCCCATGCCGAGGAAGAGCCGCACGCTGTTGATGTCGTTCACCGCCCTCGACATCAGGTCGCCCGTGCGGTGCGCGTTGAAGAACGACTGCGGCAGGCGCTGCAGGTGGCTGAAGAAGTCGTTGCGGATCTGGTACTCGATCTGGCGGCCGCAGCGGAACATCACGATGCGGGAGCTGAGCCGGAACACCGCGAACACGAGCGCCGTCGCGATCAGCCAGAGCGCCGCGCGGGTCACGGCGGGCATCCCGGCATCGGTCTCGATCGCCGAGACGATGTCTCGGACCCGCAGCGGAATGAACTGGAACAGCACCGCGTAGCCGAGCGTCAGCAGCGCACCGAGGATGTACGGCCCGGGCAGGCGGCGCACGTATCCGAACAGGCGTCGAGTGGGGCTCACGTCACTCCCGCGGAGGGCGGCGCCACGTTACCACATCGCCCGGACCCACCCCGAGCGACTCGGCCGCGCTGCCCCGGTTCCGGGCGACCTCGAGCAGACCCGACGAGCCGCACAGCGCGACGAGCGACCCCGGGGCGACGTCGGAGTAGCTGCGGTGGATCGGCACGTCGCGCCCGGCGACGCTGGTTACG
Organism: uncultured Myxococcales bacterium; assembly: GCA_964557495.1. Classification (GTDB taxonomy): domain Bacteria; phylum Myxococcota_A; class UBA9160; order SZUA-336; family SZUA-336; genus CAZLBF01. The sequence goes on from CAZLBF010000124.1 coordinate 25,597, forward strand.
CCGCGGGGCGGCTCTGGACCGACGGGCAGGTTGGTGACCAGGTTGCCGAAGCGATCGACGTAGACGACCTGTCCCTCGCCGCCATCCGGCCCGAGCGTCGGCTCGGGCCAGGCGGTCCGAGCCAGCGACTCGTTCGCGAGCTTCGGCCCGACCCCGGCGAGCGGGGCACCCGAGGCGAGGTGGGCCGCCGCGGGCGCGAACAGGTCGCGGCCGTGGAAGACCTGTGACAGCGAGGGGAGACGCAGCGCCGGGTGATCGATCTGGTGCGCGCGCGCGCTCGCCTGGCCCTCGAGCACGCGAGTCAGGATGCCGTTGTCAGGCGCCACGTAGAGCTGTTCCGCGACTCTGCAGGCGATGGCGCGCCGCTCCGAGCCGACGCCCGGATCGACGACAGCCAGGTGGACCGATCCCGGTGGGAAGTACGGGGTGGCCTGAGCCAGGACGAAGGCGGCCGCGGCGACGTCGCCGGGCGAAATCTCGTGCGTCACGTCCACGAGCGTCGCGCCGGGACAGCGCGCGAGCAGCACGCCCTTGACCGCCGCCACGTAGCCGTCTCGAGTGCCGAAGTCGCTGAGCAGCGTGACGACCCGGCTCACCCGTGGGCCTCCCCGCGGTACCAGTCCGCGACGCGCTCGCGGTCGCGACCGAGCCAGTAGGCGGCGAGTGCCAGGTTGTTGCGGAGCACCGTGCGCAGCACGCCGTTTCGCTCGTAGCGTCGGGGGGAGGTCCAGGCGCGTTCGGGCAGCAGAGCCAACCGACCCAGGCTGCGGATGCGCGCGACCAGGTCGAGATCCTCGAAGATCGGCGCGCACTGAACGCCTCCCGCCTCGAGCAGCGGCTTGCGTCGAGCAAAGAGGCCCTGGTCACCGTAGGGAAGGCGCAGGAGTCTGCAGCGTAGAGCGACCCCCGCCTCGAGCACGCGGTAGGCGGGGCGTGGAGAGTCGAAGGCGAGCCGGAAGGCACCTCCGCCGATCGCCGGATCCCCGAGGGCGCGCCGCAGCGACGCGTCCCAGCCCGCTTCGAGGCGTGTGTCCGCGTGCAGGAACAGCACCAGCTCGCCCGACGCCGCCCCGAGCCCCGCCGAGAGCTGCTGCGCTCGACCCGGCTCGCACTCCAGGATCCGCTCGGCGCCGAGCTCGGCGGCGAGTCCGGTAGACCCGTCGCGGGACCCGCCGTCCACGACGACGCGCTCGACGCCCGGTCGGCGCGTGCAGTCGAGCGCGCATGGAAGACTGCCCCGCTCGTTCCGCACGGGAATCACGACGCTGATCGTCGCCCCATCGGTCGCTTCCGCGCTTTCAGACGCTCGGGCCGGCACCCGGCAAGGGTGCGGGGCGCGACCCGGTTTGACAACAAGCTGCGCGCGGCGTGTCCTATAGTGCCCGCGTGGGAGGGTGGACCACGACTTGGCGGAGCGATGTTCTCGTGGTGGGGACCACGCTCGGCGGTCTGGTGACCGCAGCGTACCTCGCGCGGGCGGGACTGCGCGTCGTCGTCCTCGAGGAGGAGGTGCACGGCCAGCGTCCGCCGCTCCTGCGCGAGCCCCTGCTGCTGAGCGGACTCGAGCGGGGCGGACCGCTCCACATGGTCCTCGAGGAGCTCGGCGTGCCGATGGTCGAGCGTCGCGAGCTGGCCGCCGACCCGGTGGCGCTGCAGGTGATCCTCGACGGGGCACGCATCGACGTGGGCCGGGGTCGGGCCGCGCTCGCCGATGAGCTCGAGGCCTACGGACTCGCGAAGTCCCCGGAAGCCCTCGACTGGCTCGAGGCCCTCGACGCGGGCGGGGAGTCCATGCGGGCGGAGCTGCGGGCCGGCGGCCGGCCGCCCAGCGCCCCGCTGCGAGAGCTCTCGAGCCGGCTCGGGCTCGCGCCACGGCCACCCGAGGTGGACGCGATTCCGCTCCTGCCCCAGACGCCCCCCTCCCTCGAGCCCTTCTACGAGGCGATCTGCGAGGGCCTCTCGGGGGGCGCCGGGCCGGTACCCGCCGGGCCCGCCTCGCTCCTGCTGCGCTCGACCCGCGACGGGGCCCACCGCATGCCCCACGCCGGAAAGCCCTTCCTGGACCTGCTGCGGCGTCGCATCGTGGAGTTCCACAGCGAGATCCAGCCCGCCGGCAGCCTCCGCCTGGTCCGCGAACGGAGCGCGATCGGCTTCGATCTGGCCCGAGGTCGCCGCCTGGCCGGGGCACTGGTGATCGCCGTTCCGCTGCGCCCGCTCGCGAGCGCGCTCGAGGCCTCGGCCCCCCGCTGGCTGCGGCGAGGCCTCCCGCCGGTCGAGGTCCCGATCCGGCTGCTCCGCGCCGACCACTCGGCGATCCCGGTCGGCATGGCGCGGCGCGGAATCGACGCGACTGGGGCCGGAGTTCGCTGGTGGACCCGCAGTGCGGACCCGAACGACTCCCGGATCGAGTGGATCCTGGTCGGCGGCCCCGGGGTGCGGGAGCTCTCTCCCGAGGCGCCGCTCGGTCGGCTGGCCCCCTTCGCCAGCGGCCGCTTCGAGACCCTCGACCCGGGGCCGCTGCCGAAGTGGGACCTGGACGCCTTTCACTTCGACGCAGGCGCGCCGGCCCTGCTCCAGCGCCGGCCGCCGGTCTACGCGGTGGGCCCGCAGCGGGCCCCCGAGTTCGGCTTCGAGGGCGAGATCCTGCTCGCCCGCGCGACCGCCTTCCAGCTCATCGAACGCCTCGGGATCTAGTTCTGCCGGGTATCGGTCGGCAGAGCCGGCCTGCCGGGGCTCGGGAAGCGGCGGAGAAGCCGCTAGCCGCGGCTCTATCGAGTCGCTAAGTTCCGGCGCTCGAAGGAGAACCCCAGTGGCGCAGGTCTGTGAGCTGTGTGGTCGTCGGCCCAGTACGGGCAATCACGTGAGCCACGCCAAGAATCGGCGGAAGCGGCGCTTCCTGCCCAACCTCCAGCGCGTCCGGGCGAGGGTCTCCGGCGGCGTGCGGCGGCTCCGCGTCTGCACCCGCTGCATTCGCTCCGGGAAGGTGACGAAGGTCGCCTGAGCCCGACCCGGTGGCCTCCAGCCCCGATCGACCCTGGCGCCTCATCGGAGGCCTGCTCCGCTACGCGCGGCCCTACCTGCCGCTCGTCGCGTTGGCGATCGTCGCCTCGCTCATCTACGGCAGCGGCCTGGCGGGGCGCGCGGCCCTGATCGGCCCTGCACTCGACGGCATCGCCGTCCCGAGTGCCAAGCTCGGCTCGGTCGTCGATCTGTTCGGGCTCGAGGAGGAGCCGGCAGCCGAGGACCCGGAAACGCGCAAGCTGGTCGAGAACATCCGCGAGAACGCCGTCACGCTGCTGATCGCCGGCCTGCTGCTGGTGCTCGGCATGCCGCTCGTCCGGTTCGTCCGCGACTACACCAGCAAGTGGCTCATGACGCGGGTGCTGGTCGATATCGAGAGCAACCTCGCGGCAAAGCTGCTGCGCCTGCCACTCGGCCATCACCAGCGCGAGTCGAGCGGCGACTTCGTGGCGCGCATCTCCAAGGACGCGACGATCGCAAACCGGGTTCAGGAGCTGATCTTCGGCGACGCCGTGCAAGACGCGGCGATCCTCATCGCCGCGATGACGGGCGCCCTGATCATCAACTGGCGGCTCGCCTTGATCGTGCTCGTAGTCGGCCCCCCGATCGGCGTCGTGATGCAGATCTTCGGCAAGCGCATCCGAAAGCGCGGGCGCAAGCGGCAGCTCGAGATGTCGGAGGTGACGCAGCGCATGATGCAGATCCTGAACGGGATCAAGATCATCAAGGCGTTCAGCGCCGAGAGCCGGGAGGCGAGCGCGTTCCAGCGTCAGATCATGCGCTACTTCCGGCGTGCGATGAGCGTGATCCGGAGTCGCGTCTATGCCCGCGTCGCCGTCGAGATGATCAGCCAGCTCTCCCTCGTCTCGCTCCTGCTCGTCGGAGTCTGGGCTCTCGCCAACCGCATGTGGGGCCTGAGCGTCGGCCAGCTCTCGGCCTTCCTCTTCGTCTCGGCGCTGACCTACCGGCCGTTGAAGGCGCTCACGGGCTTCTACAACGTGGTGATGGACGCCCTCCCCTCCGCGGAGCGGATCTTCGAGCTCCTGGACGCGCCGGAGGAGCCCGAGGACACGGCCGACGCGCTCGCGATCGACCGCATCGGTCAGGAGATCCGCTACCGCGACGTCTCCTTCACCTACGGCCGGGAGAGTGTGCTCGAGGGGGTCGACCTGCGAATCGGCGCGGGCGAGGTCGTCGCGCTCGTGGGGCGCACCGGCACCGGCAAGACCACGCTCGCCGACCTCCTGCTCCGCTTCTACGATCCGGACTCGGGCTCGGTCGAGATCGACGGCGTCGACCTGCGAAAGATCCAGCGCGATGCACTGCGGCAGCTCATGGCCGTCGTGACGCAGGAAGCCTTCCTGTTCGACACGACGCTCCTCGAGAACATCCGCTACGGCAGGCCGGACGCGACCTTCGAGGAGGTCGTCGAGGCCGCCCGCGCCGCCCACGCGCACGAGTTCATCGAGGCGCTTCCGGAGGGCTACGACACGCCGGTCGGGGAGCGCGGGGCCCAGCTCTCCGGGGGCCAGCGTCAGCGTGTGACGATCGCGCGCGCCATTCTCTGCAACCCGCAGATCCTCATCTTCGACGAGGCGACCTCGGCCCTGGACGCGAAGGCGGAGCGCCTCGTGCAAGACGCGATCTCCAACCTCATGCAGGGGAGGACGGTGCTCGTGATCGCGCACCGCCTCGCCACCGTCAGCTCCGCAGACCGCATCGCCCTGATCGAGAACGGGCGCATCGAGACGGTCGGCACCCACGACGAGCTACTGGAACAGAGCGCCCTCTACAAGGAACTCGTCGAGCTCCAAGCACTCGACGGCTCGGCGAGTCCGGCGTAGCCGGACTCTTCTTCTTGCCGGGTATCGGCGGGCTGAGCCCGCCTGCCGGCCTACGCTCGCCGTTGGCTCGCTGCGCGCGCCGCTGCCGCGGCGCTTGCTCTCCCCGCCCTCTTAGCCTCGGATGCGCTCGGCGGAGAGGACGCCCTTGACCTTGGCGACCTTCTTGAGCACGGCCTCGA
>CAZLBF010000125.1:0-3971 GCA_964557495.1 uncultured Myxococcales bacterium
GGCAACGAGCTCGTGGAGCCGCTCGATGGCGATCTCCGGCTTCTGCTCGGACAATTCGAGGAGGTCCTGGCGGCGGAGGAAGATCCGCGTCGACTCGCTCGGCGCCCCGGACGCAAGCGCGTTTGCGGACCTCTCGGCTCGTGCCTTCTGCGGGTCGGCGGGACGCACCGAGAGTGGAGGACCAGACGCGCACGCCGAGAGCGCGAGCAAGGCGACGAGTGCCGCAGCGGTCCGGACTCTGGTCTGATCCACGGGTCCTCCTTCCTTCGGCCTGACGCGCAATCTCGCCCGGTCGCCGATCACTCGCCCGGGTCGAGCTGCTGGTCGGGCTCCCGATCATACAAGCCCTGCTGCGGGCGGGCGCCCACGGAGCTCCGGAACCGGGCGCTGCTCGTGCTCGGCTGGCCGCATAGAGGCCCCCGGTCCAACGATCTAACAGAAAGCGCGTTATCAAACCCCAGAAAGGGTCCTTGAATCGCTTATCCTCTGTGACATGACCGAAGCCGAGCTGCTCGCCCGTCGCGAACGCCTGCTGGGCCCCGGAGCGGCCCTCTTCTACGAGCACCCCGTGCACATCGTGCGCGGCGAGGGGGTCTGGCTCTACGACGCCTCCGGCCGCCGCTACATGGACCTGTACAACAACGTGCCCTGCGTGGGGCACGCGCATCCGCATGTCGTCGAGGCCATGGCGCGGCAGGCGGCAACCCTGAACGTGCACAGCCGCTACCTGCACGAAGGCATCCTGGACTACGCCGAGCGGCTGACCAGCCTGCACGCCGACGGGCTCTCGAGGGCGGTCTTCACCTGCACGGGCACCGAGGCGAACGACGTGGCCCTGATCATGGCGCGGGTGGCCACGGGCGGGCGCGGCATCATCTGCACCGACGCAGCCTACCACGGCAACAGCAGCGAGGTGAGCAAGCTCACCTACGTGGGCTACCGCGAGCAGATGGGGCTGCCGTCGGACCCGGAGGTCCGCGGCATTCCGTTCCCGCAGCGGCTCCGGCCGCTCCGCAGCGGCGCGTCCGAGGCCGAGCTCACCCAGCTCTACCTCGAGGAGGTGCGCCGCGCGATCGACGACCTTGCCGCGAACGGCATCGCGCTCGCCGGAATGCTCGTCTGCCCGATCCTCGCGAACGAGGGCCTGCCCGACATCCCCACCGGGTTCATGGCCGGGGCGGCGGAGCTGGTGCGTGGCGCGGGCGGGCTGTTCATCTCGGACGAGGTGCAGGCGGGATTCGGGCGGACCGGGCGCTGGTGGGGCTACGAGGTGACCGACTTCGTTCCCGACATCGTCACGCTCGGAAAGCCCATGGGCGGCGGTCTGCCGCTGGCCGGCGTCGTTGCTCGCGGGGAGCTGGTTGCCGCATTCCGCAAGCGGACGCGCTACTTCAACACCTTTGCCTCGAGCCCGCTGCAGGCTGCCGTGGGCATGGCCGTGCTCGACGTGATCGAGCGGGAGAACTTGCTCGAGAGCGTCGCCCGCGTCGGCGAGTACCTGCGTGGTGAGCTCCGCAAGCTCCAGGGTCGCTTCGAGCCGATCGCCGACGTCCGCGGTCACGGGCTCTTCACGGGCCTGGAGTGGGTGACGAACGGCGCCGAGAAGACGCCCGACCGCAAGGGGGCCGGGGTCCTGGCGAACCGACTGAAGGACCGGGGCTTCCTCCTTGCCAGCGCCGGGGTCATGGGGAACGTGCTCAAGCTGCGACCGCCGCTGGTCTTCGAGCGGGAGCACGCGGATCTGTTCCTCTCGGCCTTCGAGGAGACGCTCCGGGAGCTCTTTGGGAGCGGATAGCGGTCGGGAGGCCGCACTGCGGGCCATGGCCGAACGGGCGCTCGAGGCGTGGGACCTGCGCGCCGACGCGGTCGAGCTCGTCGCCCTGCAGGAGAACGCAGTCTTTCGCGTGCGCGCGGCCGACGGGCCGTCCTACGCGCTCCGCATCCACCGCTCCGGCTACCACGACCTCCCCGAGCTCTGCTCCGAGCTCGAGTGGACCTCTGCGCTCAGCCGGGCCGGCATCGGCGTGCCCGCACCGATCCCGACCCGCGACGGGCGGGGCTACGCGGCGGTGCCCGTGCCCGGCTCCGGGCAGGTTCGATACGTGGGCGTCGTCGAGTGGGTGGACGGCGTCCAGCTCGAGAGCGCGATCGCACGCGAGGAGGATGAAGCCGCGGTGGGCCGGCACTTCGAGCAGCTCGGGCGAATCGCGGCACGGATTCACGACCAGGCCGTCGACTGGCCGATCTCCGCGGGCTTCACGCGACACGCCCTGGACGCCGACGGCCTGCTGGGCGAGCGCCCCTGGTGGGGCCGGTTCTGGGAGGTGCCGGAGCTCGAGGACCCCGAGCGCAAGCTGCTCTCGGCGACGCGGGAGTCACTCCACGCGGCCCTCACCGCGCACGGAAGGGACGGGGCGACCTACAGCCTGATCCACGCCGACCTGCACCCGCGCAACGTGCTCGTGGACGGCGAGCGCCTGCACGTGATCGACTTCGACGACGCCGGCTTTGGCTGGCACGCCTACGAGCTGGCCGTGGCCCTCTTCTCGTACCAGGGCCAGGCCTGCTTCGAAGCCGCGCGCGAGGGGCTGATCGCGGGGTACCGCTCCGAGCGGCGGAGCGGCGGGAACGTGAGCCGTACCCCCGAGTACCCGAAAGGCGCGGCCGACCGTGGCGCGGCGGCCATGGCCACACCTCTGAACAGCTGAGGAGGAATCCCGTGCCCCGACTTCGTCAGGTTCCCCGTGCGCAGGCCGCACCGAGCGTGCTGCGCCTCTACGACGCCCTGTTCGGTGAGCGCGACCCGGTCGCCGAGCCGGGCACGGCCACCGGCACCCCCGGCGACTGGTGGACCGTGTTCGCGCTGGTACCCGACGTGTTCGACCACGCCGTCGCCGGCTTCGCGCTCTACCAAAGCCCCGAGCGCCGCATCGATCCGAAGCTGCGCGAGCTCGGCATGACGCGCGCGGGCTGGGCGCGCCAGAGTCAGTTCGTCTTCTCGCAGCACTGCAAGGCCGCCCGTGCCGCCGGCGTGAGCGAGGCGCAGATCGCGGCGCTCCCCGCCTGGAGCACGTCGGACCTGTTCTCGCCGCTCGAGCGCGCCGTGCTCGCCTACACCGACGCCCTGGTCCTGGACGGGGGACGCGTCCCCGACGCCGTCTTCGAGGCGCTGCGCGCCGGTCTCTCGGACGAGGAGATCCTGGAGCTCACCTACATCGTCTCCACCTACGCGCTCCACGCCACGATCTCGCGCGCCCTGCGCCTGAAGTACGACGACGTCCCCGAACGCGTGGTGGAGATTCCCGAGCCGAGTCAGGCCGGGTAGCGCGCGGCAGAGCCGCGCTGCCGGGCTTCGCTCGGCTTGCGCCTCGCCACAGAGGCCCCCAGACCGACGATCTGACCGAAAGCGCGTATCAGACCCCGGGAGGGCCTTTGAATCGCTTGTCCTCTCTCTTCCCAGAATCTGGCGGGGGCTACTTCAGATTCGACTGGACGGCAGAAGCTCCTGGACTGGGACTCGACATCGAGGACGCTACCGAAGTCGTGGAGCTAACCCTCCTAGACACCGATCTGTCACTTGTGGCATTCGCGGCGGTAGCGGGGATGAGGCGAAGGAGGGCAAGCTCCTGACCAGCGGTGGGGGCAGGTCAACCCGCGGTTGGTCTAACATGGGAAATGGACTACAAGCGGCGGCGGGCCATTAGCTGAAGACGGCGAAGACCAGGACCTGGATCGGCAGATAGACCAGCCAGCCGATCACACAGACGACGATGGCTCGCGGTGTACTCTCGTAGTCGAGCGCCTGTCGCACGGCGATCACCCAGGCGAGCAGAATCCAGATGCCGGCGACTATCAGGACGATGCCCGTGAGACCGGGAATCACGCCGAGCACGCGGATCACGCCGGGTGCCGTCGCGAATCCGACCGTGCGCAGCAGCTCGCCGTGATCTGCCTCGGTGGCCGGCTCCGGG